>NZ_JBEVLL010000055.1:0-30235 GCF_040509215.1 Devosia sp. | reverse complement strand
GAACAAGACTCTCGTCGTCTAGCGCTATCCCGTGTGTGAACAAAAAGCCGGCCACAGCGATGCGCTGCGGCCGGCTTTTGCTTGAGAGTTCGCGATACGTCAGCCGTGTTTGAGCATCACGTGGCGGACGCTGGTATAGTCTTCGAGGGAATAGCTCGACAGGTCCTTGCCATAGCCGGACTGCTTGATGCCGCCATGCGGCATCTCGTTGACCAGCATGAAGTGGGTATTGATCCAGGTGCAGCCATAGCGCAGGCGGGCGGCGGCGCTCATGGCCTTGGAGATGTCCTTGGTCCAGACCGATGAGGCGAGGCCATAGTCGCTGTCATTGGCCCATTCGACGGCCTGTTCAGGCTCGTCGAACCGGGTGATCGACACCACCGGCCCGAACACTTCGCGCCGCACGATTTCGTCGCTCTGGAGGGCGCCCGCCACCACCGTTGGCTCGTAGTAAAAGCCCTGATCGCCGGATTTCTTGCCGCCGGCCGTCACCTCGATGTGTGACATCTCCTGGGCGCGTTCGACAAAACTCGCCACACGGTCGCGCTGGCGCATGGAGATGAGCGGACCCATTTCATTGACGCTGTCGTCGGCCTGATTGAACTGGATGGAGGAGACGGCGCTGGAAAGGTCCGCCACCAGCCGATCGTAGATCTTGGAGCCGGCATAGATGCGGCAGGCCGCCGTGCAGTCCTGGCCGGCATTGTAGTAGCCAAAGGCGCGGAGGCCACTGACCACCGCGTCGAGATCGGCATCATCATAGACGATGACCGGCGCCTTGCCGCCCAATTCGAGATGCGTGCGTTTCACCGACTTGGCGGCGGCCTGCAGCACCTTCTTGCCTGTGGCGATGTCACCGGTGATCGAGACCATGTCGATCTTTGGGTGGTTGATCAGCGCGTTGCCGACACTTTCGCCGCGCCCCAACACCACATTGACGACGCCTTCGGGCAGAATTTCAGAGAGAATTCGCGCCAGCTTGAGCGCGCTGAGCGGGGTCTGCTCGGACGGCTTGAAGACCACTGTGTTACCCCCGGCAATGGCCGGGGCCAGTTTCCAGGCCATCATCATCAGGGGGTAATTCCATGGCGCGATGGAGCCTACGACGCCGATCGGGTCGCGCCGCACCATGGAGGTGTGACCCTCGAGATATTCGCCCGCCACGACGCCCGACATGTTGCGTACCGCGCCGGCAAAGAAGCGGTAGCAGTCCACGACGGCCGGGATTTCGTCATTGAGGACGGCGTTGATCGGCTTGCCGCAATTGAGCGCTTCGAGCGCCGCGAAGTCGTCGGCCTCGGCCTCGATGGCGTCGGCGATGCGCAGGAGATAGGCGGAGCGCTGCGCCGGCGTGGTGCGCGACCAGTGCACGAACGCCTTGTTGGCCGACGTGACCGCGCGATCCACCTGCGCGAGGGAGGCTTCGGGGACGGCCTTGATCAAGCTGCCCGTGCGCGGGTTGAGCACCTGTTCTTCAGCATCCGCGCCGCTTTCAAACTGCGCGCCGATCAACATGTTGGTGTCCATCATAATCTCCTCAGCATTGTTATTTGCCGCTGCCGGCGATCTGGTCGCCGTCGCGGGTTAGGTAGAAGGCGGCCAGGATCGGGATGGTGGTCACGAGAACCACGATCATGGCCACGACATTGGTCACCGGTCGCTGGCGGGGCCGGATCAGCTCTTCGAGCATCCACAGCGGCAGGGTCTGTTGCTGCCCGGCGGTGAAGGTGGTGACGATCACCTCATCAAAGGACAGGGCGAAGGCGAGCATGCCGCCGGCCAGCAGGGCCGTGCCGATATTGGGCAGGATGACGTAGCGGAAGGTCTGGAAGCCGTCGGCGCCAAGGTCCATTGAGGCCTCGATCAGCGACTTGGAGGTGCGGCGGAACCGGGCCACCGCATTGTTGTAGACCACCACAACGCAGAAGGTGGCGTGTCCCAAAACGATGGTCCAGAAGCTGAACGGGATTTCGGCGAGGCTGAAGGCCGAGCGCAGCGCAATGCCGGTGATGATGCCGGGCAGGGCGATGGGCAGGATGACCAGCAGCGAAATCGTCTCCCGTCCGAAGAAATCGGACTGGCTGACCGCAGCCGCGCAAAGCGTGCCAAGCACCAGGGCGATGGCGGTCGAGATGGAGGCGACCTGTATCGAGAGGGTCAGCGCCTGCCAGACGTCCGGACGGTTCAGGGTCACCCCGAACCATTTCAGCGTTAGCCCCGGAGGCGGCCACTGATAGCTCTTTTCCTCGGTGGTGAAGGCATAGACGAAGATAAGAAGCAGCGGCGCGATCATGAAGATCAGCCCAGCAGCGGCGGAGATTTTGAGGCCGAGCGAGGCCTTCGGACCATCAGAGCGCATCGAAAGCCCCCTGCCGTTTGGCCATCCACAGATAGAGGCCCATGATGACGATCGGCACCACGGTGAAGGCGGCGGCCAGCGGAATATTGCCAGCCGTGCCCTGCTGGGCATAAACGGCCTGACCGATGAAGAGGCGGGACGAGCCGATGATCTGGGGAATGATGTAGTCGCCCAGCGTCAGCGAGAAGGTGAAGATCGAGCCGGCGATGATGCCGGGCAGGGCGAGGGGAAAGATCACTTTCCAGAACGTTTGCTGTGGCGTGGCGCCAAGATCGGAAGAAGCGTCGATCAGGTTGACCGGCACGCGTTCAAGGGAGGCCTGGATCGGCAGGATCATGAACGGCATCCAGACATAGACGAAGACGAGGAAGGTGCCGATGTAGCTGACCGACAGCGAATTGCCGCCGATCACCGGGATGGCGAGGACCCAGTCAAGCACGAAGCCGATATGGAGGCTCTCGAACACCCAGGTGAGGATGCCTTCCTTGGCGAGGATCAGCTTCCAGGCATAGATCTTGACGAGGTAGCTCGACCAGAGCGGCAGCATGATGCCGAGATAGAACAGAGCCTTCCATTTGCCGCGCACATAGCGCGCCGCCATGTAAGCGATGGGAAAGGCGATGACGGCGGAAGCAAGCGTCACGAGGGCCGACATGACCACTGTGCGTACGATGATATCGAGGTTGGCCGGGCGCAACAGTTCGGCATAGCTCTTGAGCGTCAGGGTCGAATAGTCGACGACGCCGGAAAATTCGTCGATGGCGAAGAAGCTCTGGAACAGCAGCGCCAGAAGTGAGCCGATATAGACGATGCCGAGCCAAAGCAGTGGTGGCGTCAACAGCAGCAGCACGAACATTCCGGGATGGCGCCAGAACTGGTCCGAAAGCCAGCCGAGAATGCCCGGCCGCCGCTCGGTGATGGCGAGGGCGGTTGTGGTCATTGCTCTGCCTCCATCAGATGGAGGGCGCCGCGTTCGAAGGCGAGACCGGTGCGCGCCCCGATATCAGGCAGTTCCTGCCCCGAGGGCAGCAGCGCATGGATGCTGCTGCCGCCAATATCGATGCCGAGGCGTGTCGTGGCGCCAAGATAGTTTTTGGTTGTCACCGTGCCCGCGAGCGCGCTGCCCGCTTCCGGCGCGAGCCTGACTGACTCCGAGCGAAGGCTGCCCCAGCGCCGCTCGCCAGTCAGGGCCGAAACCTGATCGGGGTTCAGCACATTGGAGGAGCCGACGAAATCAGCCACGAAACGGCTATTGGGTCGGGCGTAGATCTCCTCGGGTGTTCCGACCTGAATGACGCGGCCACCGGAAAATACGGCGACACGGTCCGCCATCGAGAGCGCTTCGCCCTGATCGTGGGTAACGAAAATGAAGGTGATCCCCAGCGCCTTCTGCAGGGATTTTAGCTCTTCCTGCATGCTTTCGCGCAGTTTCAGATCAAGTGCGCCCAGCGGTTCGTCAAGCAGCAGCACCTTTGGTCGATTGACCAGTGCGCGAGCGAGGGCGACGCGCTGACGCTGCCCGCCGGAAAGTTCGGAAGGCCGGCGCGTGCCATAGCCTGCGAGTTTGACCATATCGAGAGCTGCTTCAGCGGCCTTGTGACGCTCGGCGCGGGGCGCCTTTTTCAGCATCAGCGAATAGGCGACATTGTCGAGAACGTTCAAATGCGGGAACAGCGCGTAGTCCTGGAACACGGTGTTGACGTTGCGCCGATAGGGCGGCACGCCGGTGGCGTCCTCGCCAAAAATCTCGATATGGCCATGAGTGGGCTGCTCGAAGCCGGCGATGACCCGGAGGCACGTTGTCTTGCCCGAGCCCGAAGGCCCCAGCATGGCGAAGAACTCGCCGCTGGCGATGGTGAGATTGACCTCGTCCATGGCTTTGATGACGCCGAAATGGCGCGAAACGTTTCGCAGGCAGACAGCGGCAGTCATTTTATGCAGCTCCGTTTCAGGCGGCAGGCACACCGCCGCACAGCGCGGCCATTCCCGACCGGCCACACAGAATACTCAAATTTCAGATTGGGCGCGTGGTGGGGAGGCAAGCTGCCTCCCCATTTGAGCAGGGCCTATCAACGGCCGCCGATAACCCCGATATAGTCCGAGACCCAGCGATAGTAGGGCACGCATTCGCCCTGTTCGCACTGGGTGGTCGGGGTCCGCCAGAAGCGGATCTTGTCGAAGTTCTCGTAGCCGTTATTGGCGCAGCCTTCGTCGGTAAGAAGCTCGTTGCCCTTGCAGGCAGCGGGCACGGACGGGACGGTGCCGAACCAGGCCGAAACGTCGCCCTGCACCTTGGGCGAGAGCGAATGCTCCATCCACATATAGGCGCAGTTGGGGTTCTTGCTGTCGGCATGGAGCATGGTGGTATCGGCCCAGCCGGTCACGCCTTCTTCCGGGAACACCGAAGCAACCGGGCTGTCGGCGGCGAGAAGATTGACCTGGAACGGCCAGGAGCCGGAAGCCGCGACGCCTTCGTTTTTGAAGTCGTCGATCTGGATGAAGGCGTCGTGCCAGTAGCGACCGACCAGGGTGCGCTGGGTGCGCAGCAGGTCGAGCGCAGCGGCATATTGATCTTCATTGAGAGCGTAGGGATCGGTGATGCCCAGGTCGGGCTTGTGGCTCATCAGGTAGAGCGCGGCGTCGGCAATGTAGATCGGGCCGTCATAGGCTTGTACGCGACCGGCATTGGGCTGGCCATCGGGGAAATCCATGGGCTCGAACACGACGTTCCAGCTTGTCGGGGCTTCCTTGAAGACTTCGGTATTGTACATCAGCACGTTCGGGCCCCAGACATAGGGGGTGCCATAGTGCACGCCGTCGACTGTGTGCCAGGCGGCATTCTGCAGGCGTTCGTCGATGGTCGACCAGGACGGGATAAGGGCGGTGTTGATCGGCTGGACGCGATTGCCGGCCACGAGGCGCAGCGAGGCGTCGCCGGAGGCGGTGACGAGGTCGAAGCCGCCTTCATTCATCAGCGCCACCATTTCGTCGGAGGTGGCAGCGGTCTTGACCGAGACCTTGCAGCCGCTGGCTTCTTCAAAGCCGGTGACCCAGTCATAGGCCGCATCGGTTTCGCCACGTTCGATATAGCCGGCCCAGGCCACGATGCTCAGCTGCCCCTCGCCGGCACCCAGCGTCTGCAGAGCCTCGGCGGCCATGGTCTGTCCCGAAAACACGGTTGCCATCGCGATGGCCGTACAAGTGCGTAAAACAGGCTTCATGACATTCTCCCTTCAATCGCCGGTCCCCACCAGCTGAAGAAAGACTACGCTGAGCATTAACTTTCGCAATTTCATTCGACAGATAGAAGCTATCGGAATTGCCGATACCAGGTCCTAGAACTTACGCTGGTTTTGCTGGGCCTGGATCAAGCCTATGAAATCACGGGCAGATTGCGGCAGACCCGAGCCGCGACGCCAGACCATGCCGACCTGCACGACGGGCAGATTGCCCGAGATAATGCGGTTTTCGATACGATCGCCTTCGAGCGACCACGGGCGATAGACGAGATCGGGCAGCACGGCGACACCTGCGCCTGTGGCCACCAGGCTGCGCACGGCTTCAACCGAACGGGTGCGGAAGGCAACGCGCGGCTTGGTGCCAAGGGCTGAGAGCAGCTTGCCGGTATTCTCCTCGATCTCGTCCACCGTCAGCATGATCAGCGGCTCGGCAACGATATCCTCGATCTGGATGACATCGGCAGAAGCAAGCCGATGCCCCAGCGGCAACCAAAGCCGATAGGAGGAGGTCTCAAATATTTCCGCCTGCAGTGCATGGCGATCCTGAAGATCGGAAATCACCATCACCGCCACATCGAGTTCGCCGCCGATAAGCAGATGTTCGAGATAGTCCCGATTGTCCTCGATGGCCGTCACCTGCACCGCAGGATAGGCGCGACGGTATCGAGCCAACAATTCGGACAGCACATAGCCGGCCACCATCGAGGTAACGCCGAGCGCCAGCGGACTTGGCGTGGCCGAGGCTGTCTCGACGAAACTGCGCCGCGCATCCTGCACCCCAGAGAGGATGCGGGCGGCGTGGCGATGAAACTGGTGGCCCTGATGGGTGATGTTGAGGCCGCGCCGATGGCGCTCGAACAGCGCGACACCCAGGTCCAGTTCGAGGTCGCGGATGGCCTCGGTGACGGCCGATTGCGAGATCGACAGGTTCTGCGCCGCACCCGAGATGGTGCCGTGCTCGGCGACGGCGATGAAATATTGCAACTGGCGCAAGGTGAAGGACATGGCCTTCACCCTAACGCGCTCATGATACTCACGAAAGTGGGCGCGGCGTGATCAGGCCGACAGACCACCGATGCAGGCATATTTGAGTTCGGTGAACTCCAGAATGCCGTGCTGCGAGCCCTCGCGGGAATTGCCGCTTTCCTTGACGCCACCGAAGGGCGCCAGTTCCGTCGAAATCAGCCCGGTATTGACGCCGACCATGCCGTATTCCAGCCCTTCCATCACACGGAAGATGCGACCGACGTCGCGGGCGTAGAAATAGGCGGCAAGGCCAGTCTCGGTGTCATTGGCCGCGGCGATGACGTCTGCTTCTGTTTCGAAGCGAAAGATGGCGGCCAGGGGTCCAAAGGTTTCCTCCTTCGCCAGCTGCATGTCGGCGCGTGCACCCGTCAGCACTGTGGGCTCGAAGAAGGTGTGGCCGAGGCTATGGCGCTGCCCGCCCAGCCGGACATCTGCTCCCTTGGCCTTGGCGTCGGCGATATGCGCTTCCACTTTGAGCACGGCCTCTTCGGTGATCAGCGGACCCTGCGCGACGCCTTCAGCAAAGCCATCGCCCACCTTGAGGGCCGCAACCTTGGCCACGAACTTTTCGACAAAGGCATCATGGACGCTGGACTGCACATAGAAGCGATTGGTGCAGACGCAGGTCTGGCCCATGTTCCGATACTTCGAGACCAGAGCGCCTTCGACGGCAGCATCGAGATCGGCGTCGTCGAAGACGATGAAGGGCGCATTGCCGCCCAGCTCCAGCGCAACCTTCTTCACCGTGGTTGACGCCTGAGCCATCAGGATCTTGCCGACTTCGGTCGAGCCGGTGAAGCCGACCAACCGCACCTTGGGGTGGCTGGTGAGCACGCCGCCGATGGCACGGGCATCGCCCGTCAGCACGTTGATCGTGCCAGCGGGAAAGCCGGCGCGCTGGGCGAGTTCGGCGAGGGCCAAGGCGGTCAAGGGCGTTTCGGGCGCAGGTTTCACCACAACCGTGCAACCCGCCGCCAGCGCCGGGGCGATCTTGCGGGTGATCATCGCCGCCGGAAAATTCCACGGCGTGATCGCCGCCACCACGCCGATCGGCTGGCGCAGCACCATTAGTCGCGCATCGGCCCGGTGGCTGGGCAGCATTTCGCCGGCGATACGCTTGGCCTCTTCGGCATAGAATTCGATGTAGGACGCCGCATAGTCGATTTCGCCCAGCGCCTCGGCGAAGGGTTTTCCCTGCTCGCTGGTGAGGATGGTCGCGAGGTCCTGGCGATTGGCGAGAACCAGGTTGAACCAGTTGCGCAGCACGGCACTGCGCTCCTTGGCGGTGCGGCCGCTCCAGCCGGGCAGGGCCGCGGCTGCAGCGTCGACGGCCTCGGTTGCCTCGATGGCACCGAAGGAGGGCACGTGGCCGACGATTTCGCCGTTGGCGGGGTTGGTGACTGCCGTGCTGGCGGTGCCGACAAAGCGGCCGTTGAGCAGGGCCTGGTTTTTGAGCAGGCTGCTATCGGCAAGGGTACGGATCGTCATGTCTTAGTTTCCACCTGCGACCAGCGCGCGTTCGAGCTTTTCCAGGCCTTCGTCGAGCAGAGCATCTGAAATGGTCAGCGGGTTGAGCAGGCGGATAGTGTTGCCGTGGATGCCGCAGGATAGGAGGATCAGGCCATCGGCGATGGCCGCCTGGATCACCTTCTTTGTGGTGGCAGCATCCGGGGTGCCATCGGTGCGTGAAACAATATCGAAGGCGACCATCGAACCCGGGCCACGGATATAGGCGATGGGGGCGACGTCATTGCGACGAGCCGCCTTTTCCAACGCCGCCTTGATCATGATGCCGATGGCATTGGCGCGATCGACCAGCTTTTCCTCGGCGATCACGTCGAGCACGGCCAACGCCGCGGCGCAGGCTACGGGGCTGCCGGCATAAGTGCCGCCCAGCCCGCCCGTCTCGGGGGCGTCCATGATTTCGGCGCGGCCGATAACGCCCGAGAGCGGGAAGCCGCCAGCAAGCGCCTTGGCGACTGTGACCAGATCAGGCTCGACGCCGGAATGCTCGATGCCGAACATTTTGCCGGTGCGGGCGAAGCCGGTCTGGATTTCGTCGGCAATCAGGACAATTCCATGCCGGTCCGCGATCTCGCGCAGCGCCACGAGCAATTCGGTCGGTGCGGGCAAGAAACCACCTTCGCCCTGCACAGGCTCGATGATGATGGCTGCGACCTGGCTCGGATCGATATCGGCGCGGAAAAGCGTTTCGAGCGCGCGCAGGCTTTCCGCGACGCTGACGTCATGGGATTCTGCCGGGAACGGCACGTGGAAGATGCCCGGAGGGGCGATGCCGAACTTCTTCTTGTAGGGCGCGACCTTGCCGGTCAGCGCCATGGTGAACGTGGTGCGGCCATGGAAGGCGCCGCTGAAGGCGATGACGCCCGGCCGGCCGGTATGCGCGCGAGCGATCTTGATGGCGTTTTCGACAGCTTCCGCGCCAGTTGAAAAGAGGATCGACTTGGCCGGACCGGAAAACGGCGCCAGGGCATTGAGCCGTTCGCACACCGCCACGTAGGGCTCGTAGGGCACGATCTGAAAAGCGGTGTGGGTGAAACTATCGAGCTGGGCGGCTACCGCCGCCATGACCTTGGGGTGACGATGACCGGTATTGAGCACGGCAATCCCGGCGGCAAAGTCGATATAGCGATTGCCCTCGATATCCCAAAGTTCGCTGCCCTCGGCGCGCTGGGCGAAAACGGGGAAAGCGGTGCCAATGCCGCGCGGCAAGGCGGTCTGGCGGCGGCTCTGCAGGGTGGCGTTGTCGGTCATTGCAAAACTCCTTTTCCGTCCAAGCTAGGACGTTGCGGGAGCGGGGCGGTATGTGATTATGTTGCGCATTGTGGTGCACAAAAGTTGCCACTGGGAGCCGGGCCATGCCTGCCGGAAATGACAGCGGACCGCGCCTGCCGCCCCTCTTGATGCTGCGTGCCTTCGAAGCGACCGGCCGCACCGGATCGATGCGCAAGGCCGCAGACGATCTCGGCGTCAGCCACACCGTCGTCAGCCGGCACGTGCGCAATCTTGAAGGCTGGATGGGGCGCAAGCTGGTGACTGCGGGGCCGCGCGGCGTGGCGCTCACCGAAGAAGGGCAGATCCTGCTGGCCGCGGTGAGCAAGGCGTTCCGGTTGATCGCCAATACGGCCAGCGACCTGCGGCCGGCTCGTGCCGGGGCCAGCTTGCGTATCTGGTGCATTCCCGGGCTTGCTACGCGCTGGTTGACACCGCGCCTCGCCATTATCGAGGAGATATTGCGGGGCACCGAAGTTGTGTTGCGGTCGTCCGATGCCTTGCCTGATTTCTCCAATGACGAGGCTGATCTCGCCATCGGCTTCGGCGATTTCGAGCGGCTCTCGGCGAATGGTCTGCCGCTTCTGCGCCCCCGCATGTTTCCGCTGGCGAGCCCGCAATGGCTGGCGACCCATGGCACGCTCAATTCGCTGGCGGACTTGCCCAATTGGCCGCTGATCCACGAGGAAAGCCATCGGCAATGGGCGGATTGGTTCGAGGCGGCTGGGGTAGGGGCCGGTCAGCGCCTCCATGGCCCGCGCCTCTGGGACGCCAGCCTGGGCCTCGACGCGGCCCGCGCCGGCCAGGGTGTCGCGCTGGGCAGCCGTATCCTCGCGGCCGAAGATCTGGCCAGCGGTCGGTTGGTCGAGTTGTTCGACACCAATGTTCGGCTTGGCGGTTATTATGTCGTCACGTCGCCCCAAAGCCGCGGTTCCCCGGCCATTGACCGGCTGATCGCATGGCTCGGGCATGAGCTGGAGCTGGCAGAAAAGGGATAGGTCGAAAGCCTTGCGCGGTACCCACCTGGTCTCAGCGCAGCAGGCCCTCTCGCTCGAATTCGGCCCATCCGGCGAGTTTGTGACCATCCTGATCCTCCGGATTGCTGGAGGGAGCAGGTTTGGCGTTTTGGGCGGTTTTCTCGGCGCGGGCCAGTTTGGCTTTCCATGCCGCCTTGCGTCTGTTTTCGGCAGCCGTCAGGGCGTCTTCTTCTCGCCAGGTTGCGACAAGATCCCGGTCTAGGATTTCTTCGACGCGGCGGGGATCGAAGACGTGGAAGGTTATTTTCCTCGCTCGTCCGCGCAGTTTCACCGTGCGCGTGCCGGCGCTTGGCAGCCGCCCGTCCTTGAGCCACCTGTGCCTCTCTGAGGTCTTGATGGTCAGGATGTCCTCAATCTCGCGCGGTATCACCGGCAGGTTTTCGATGTCCTGTAAAGTTCGTTGCACAGTGGCTGAGGCGCTGCGGAACACCGGCTCCTGACCCTCCAGCATTTTTAGTGCCAGCGTGCCGACCACCACAGTGAGCGACTTCTTTACTGCCGGTGGCAGCTTGGATCGCACCTCGAGAAGGATGCCGTGGGCCCGAACAGACGAACCCAGCGTTGCGGCGGCCGGCAGGGTCCACTCGGCGACGAACTTTACGGGTAGATCTGCTTTTTTCTTGGGTGCCATCGCTTCTAGATAGGCACTGGCCCCTAGTTTTCCAGCAAAATCTCGGTGTTGCCATCGATGTAGTCGTCGAAAAGCACCGTGGTGGTTTCCGGTGTGCCGATGACGAATGCCATCTGGCCCGGGCCGGTGAGACGGCGCATCGGCACATGCTCCTGGTCGACCGTGCACTGATAGTGGCCACCCGAGAGCGTGGTAAAGGGGATGCCGCGCCACATGGCCGTCGAGGTCAGATGGACATGGCCGGCAATGACCTGGCGGATGTCCGGATGGGTTTTGAGTGCATCGAGGAAAACGCTGGGCTCGAGGATGCGGATGTCGTCCGAGTTGATGTGCAGTGCATTGGCATTGTGATGCAGGATGACGATGACCGGGCGGTCCATGGCCTCGGCGAGGCGAGCGTGCAGCCAGGAAATCTGCGGGGCCGTCAGCACGCCATCGACGCGGCCGGGCTCTGACGAGTCGAGCAGGATGATGCGGTAGCCCTTGATGTCAAAGGCTTTATCGACCTTGCCGGTCTCGGCGCGATGGTCGGCACCGAAGACCGAGAGGAAGCTGTCGCGGTCGTCGTGATTGCCAAGCGTAATGTGCACCGGGATCGGGATGCGCGCTACGATGGCCTTGAGCCGCTCATAGGCGGCCGGCTGGCCGAGGTCGGCGAGATCGCCGGCGAGGACGCAGAAATCGGCATTGCCATAGCGCGCGATGATCGCGTCGACGGCCTGTTCGAAGCGGGTGCCGGTATCGAGCGTCACCGACAATTCGCCCTCGGGCATGACATGCAGGTCGCTCAGCACCACGAATTTCAACGTCACGGCGAATCTCTCCGGAATGGATGTCAGGCCGACGTTTTAACCGGGTTCATGTGACACCTTGCCATCTGCCGCTCGATTTCCTCAAGAAGAGCCGGGAGTTCGCCCGGGGTGCGAATGGTGTAGCGCGGAATCTCGTGGTCAAATTCCGGAATGTGGGTGCGTTTCTTGGACCAGCTTTGCCAGATGCTGATGATCCCCAACTGGTTGGCGCCGCCGATGTCGCGCTCCAGATGATTGCCGACCATGACGATGTCCTTGGCGTCGTTTTGGCTAAGTCCCAGAGACGAAATGGCTTTCTGGAACATTCGGGCATCGGGCTTCGAACAGCCCTCAGCCTCTGAGATGACCTGAGTCTCAAAGTGCGGCTCGATGCCGTGGCCGCCAAGGATGGTGGCGAAGCTACGGACACGGCCATCGGCGACGAGGGCCAGGCGATAGCCTTCGCGGGTGAGGGCGTTGACCATCTCCAAAGCACCGGGGATAAGTCCGGCTTCGATGACATAGCCTTCGTCGTCGAAGACTTCGGTTTCTTCGTTGACCAATGTGTCACCGCTATCGAGAAACACGGCCTTCAGAAGGGGTTGCTGTGCGCGGACCTCCGCCAGAACTGCTTTGACGCGGCCGGGAATCCAGGCAGAAAGATCGGCCCAGGACGAAAATTCGACCGTGGATAGATCAAAGCGCTGGTTGAACTGGAAGGACGGCAGGAAGGCGCGGGCCTGGAGGTAGCGTTTTACGACGCGGTGATCTTCGGCCGTCAGCCCGGCGAGGGCGTCGCGGAACATGTCGTTGACGAGAATAGTGCCGCGGCCAGCCAGTTCCTGGCAGCTCACCGAGGTTATTTCGGCGGCCGGCAATTGCCCCTCGGGCGCGGCGCTGAAGGCATGCTTGCCGGGCGCGGAGACCAATGTCACACGGTCATCTTCGAGGGGCAGGGCGCCTTCCGAGGTCATCGGGAAGATGCCGCCATGGGCGCTGGCTTCGACGCCGACGACCTGATCATTGGCGTCGAGCTTGAGCCAGACGTGTTCGAGTTCGTAGAGGTGCTGGATGTCCCAGTCCCACCAGATTGCGTACTCGATGACCTTGGCGACGCCGGGCTCGAAGGTGATGTCGAGCGTGGCGGAGGGCGAGCGGCCGGGGGCGGTCAGGACGGAAATGCCGACGCGGCTCGGCAGGAATGGCTCGTTGTCGCCAAACCGGATGACAGGCGCCAGGCGGCGGGCCAGTTCAATGTCGGCGGTTGATGGCGAGGGCATGGGGCTTCCTTTTGGCGCTCAACGAATGCTTCAATTCTTGTAATCGTTTTCAAGATTGAACTGCAAGAGGCGTGGATGGGTAAATTTGCAAACGACGATGCCTCTGGTCTGACCGCACGTTTTCGTCGGGGCGGTGGTTCTGGGTGACCAGTATAGGATGTCGCGGCGTGGTGGGGATTAGTTCTCGAGCGGAATGGTAGAGGCGCGCTGGATGAGGGTGTTTTCGAGCACAACCTGGCGCGGCGAGTTGCTGGCTTCGCGCATATGGCCAATCAGTGTCATGGCAGCGATTTGGCCCATTTCGTGGATCGGCTGGGCGATGGTCGACAGGGTTGGGAAGGTGACGGCGGATTCCAAGACGCCGTCATAGCCGAGGATCGAAAGGTCGCGCGGCAGGTCGAGGCCGAGCGCGTGGGCGGCGTGCATGACGCCGATGGCGAGCATGTCGGTGGTGCCGAAAATGGCGGTCAGGCTGGGGTTTCCGGTAATCATCGCGGCGCCGGCTTCGCGGCCGACATCAAAGCTGGCGGTCTCGAATGGCTGGGAGAAGATGATCTCGACATCGGTCGCGAGATCCTGTGCAGCCTGACGAATGCCGCGGACGCGCTCGCTGCCGACGTCCTGGCTGCCGCCCTTTTGCGCAACGCCGCCGGCGACGACGCCGATCTTGCGATGGCCCAGTTCGATCAGGTGGCGCATGCCCTGGTAGCCGCCCGAAAAGTTGTCGCAGACGACCGAGCTGATCGCCGGGATCTTGGGCTTCATGTCAACAAAGGCGACGGAAATACCGCGCTCTCGCAAGAGGTTGACCTGCTTGGTCGTGCGCGATGTGGTGCCTGATGGCCGGATGATGACGCCCTGCACGCGCATATCCAGCATGGTTTCGAGATAGGCCTCTTCGCGCTCGGCATCGCCATTGGTCGAGCACAGCAACACGCGGTAGCCCTGGTCGAACATGGTGGTTTCGATGGCATAGGCGAGGGCGCTGGAGAATGGGGTGCGTTGCTGGCGCAACAAAACCCCCACGATATTGGACTGTTGCGTGCGGAACGAGCTGGCAAGGCCATTGCGGCGATAGCCTAGCGTATCGATGGCCTTGTTGACCGCGTCGCGCACTTCCGGGCGCACATGAGCATAGCCATTGACGACGCGCGACACGGTCGCGATCGACACGTCGGCCAGCTTCGCGACGTCCTTTATGGTTACCACTTGGTTAGCACACTGTTCACGTCGAGAATGACCGGAAGGCCTTTGCGATAGCACTTTGCTGATCGCGCCACCATGTCGATTTTCCTATCTTGTATTGAAAACGTTTACAAGATAGCGTCACCAAACCGATAGATGTGGGTACTAGTGACGAGGGGCAAAAGCACCCTCAGGAAGGTGAGGCTTCCGGCTCCAAACCCACCGGCCGGACCTCGGAGGATGCGAAGTGTTCATTTCGTGGGAGGGAAGCAAATGCAGATGGTACGTTTTGGCGTAACGCGGCTCATGGCGGCGTCGCTGCTGTTGAGCGCGTCGACTTTGCCTGGCGCGGTGGTGCTGCCGGCTCAGGCACAAGATAGTGCTGCGGTTTGTGCGAGCGGTTTTACCGAGGCGCCGCAGCTCAAGGCGCAGGTTGATGCTGGCACGCTGCCGGCAGTGGCCGATCGCCTGCCGGTCGAGCCGCTGGTGATCCAGCCGGCCGAGGAAGTCGGCGTCTATGGCGGTCAGTTCATCGATAGCTGGGGCGGCGGCAATCTCGCCGATATCCGCCAGTTCGGCTATGAGCCGCTGGTGCGCTGGAGCGTCGATGGCTCGGAAGTTGTGCCCGGCATCGCCAAGAGCTGGGATATCAGCGAAGACGCCCGCAGCTACACTTTCCACCTGCGCGAAGGCATGAAGTGGTCGGACGGCCAGCCGTTTACCGCCGATGACATCGTCTTCTGGTGGGATCGCGTCGAGAACAATATCAAGATCACCACCGGCGGGCCGCGTGGCGAGCTCAAGAACAATGGCGCCGTGCCGACGGTGACCAAGGTCGACGATTACACCGTCACCTTTGCCTATGAAGAGCCGAACGGCCTCTTCCTGCAGAACATGGCCGGCCCCTATGGCCAGCGCGCCGTGCAGTTTCCCAAGCACTATATGGAACAGTTCGACATCGACCTGAATCCCGATGGGGTGGCCGAACTGATGAAGGCTGCCGGGGCGACCGACTATGCCGCCTGGTGGAAGGGCAATGTCGGTTCGTACAATGACGCGGCTCAGTTCAACGACCCCAAGCGCCCGTCGGTCCACGCCTGGATCGGCACTGATACGCTGCTGGGCAAGGAACGCGTGACCTTCGTTCGCAATCCCTATTATTTCGCCGTCGACCCCTCCTGCCAGCAGCTCCCCTATATCGATGAGCGCGTCTGGGCCGTGGCGGCCGATCCGGAAGTCACATTGCTGCAGGCGATCCAGGGCCAGATCACCATGTCGCCGCGCAATGTGTCGACGCCGCAGAACCGCGCCGTGTTCTTCGACAACCAGGCCGCGGGCGACTATCGCCTGATCCCGGCGACGAGCTGCGACTACAACACTGCCGTGCTTGGCTTCTCCGTGACGCATCCCGATCCGGTCAAGGCCGAGGTTTTTGGCAACAAGGACTTCCGCGCCGGCGTGTCGCTGGCCATTAATCGCCAGGAAATTATCGACACGATCTATCTGGGGCAGGGCGAACCCTTCCAGCCGGCGCCGCTGCCGAATTCGCCCTTCTACAACGAGAAGCTGGCCAAGGAATTCACCGAGTTCGACCTGGCCAAGGCGGCCGAGCATCTCGACAAGATCATCCCCAAGGACGCCAGCGGCGTTCGTGTGGGGCCCGACGGCAAGCCGTTCAAGTTCTCGGTCGAGATCAATGCCGACTTCAAGCCGGATACGGTCGACGCCTTCCAGCTCATCGAACGCACCTGGAAGCAGGCTGGCCTCGATGTGACGGTCAACTATCACTCGGACGAATTGTTCGGGAATGCGCGCGCCAAGCCTGAAGCCGACGCGGCCGTGTGGGTGGGCGAGAATGGTTGCGGCCAGTTGCCGCTGCTCAATCTCGGTCGCTTCATGAACGACTATGGCTACTGGTCGCTGGGCAACTGGTCTGGCTGGGCTGCTTGGGACATGAAGCGCCTCAACGCCGATGCCACACTGCCCGACGGCTGGAGCCCGGTGGAGCCGCCTGCCAATGTGCAGCGCCTCTATGAACTGCGCTCGACCATTCCGACGACCGTGGGCGAAGAGCAGGCCGCGCTGATGCAGGAATTCACCGACCTTCTGGCCGAAGAATTCCTCACCATCGGGATCGCCAACCCGGCGGGCTATTACCGCTCGGTCAAGAACAACCTGCACAATGTGCCGGCTGAACTGATCGAAGGCTGGCTCTATCCCGGCCCGGCTCCGGCGAATTTCTCGACCTTCTTCTTCAAGTAAGTTCATTCCCGCAAACGGGACAGTCGCGGGCTACCGCGGCTGTCCGATTTGGGTTTGTATGAAAGGAGACCGCGATGGGTTCATTCATGGTGCGCCGGATCATTTATGCGATCCCGGCGCTCATCGCGGTGTCGCTGATCTCGTTTCTGGTCATCGCCATTCCGCCCGGCGACTATGTCACGCGCCTTGCCGAAATGTCGGCGGCCGCTGGCGATATCATGCCGCTGGCCGAGCAGGAGGCGATGCGCAGGGCTTATGGGCTCGATCTGCCGTTGATGGTGCAATACTGGAACTGGATCACCGGCGTCGTGCTGCGCGGCGACTTTGGCTATTCGTTCTCGTTCAACCTGCCGGTGAAAGACGTCATCTGGCCGCGGCTGGGGCTGACCATCGTGTTGTCGGTGGCGAGCCTGCTTTTCATCTGGGTCGTCGCCATTCCCATCGGCATCTATTCGGCCGTGCGGCGCTATTCGGCCGGCGATTATCTCGCGACCTTTCTGGGTTTTCTGGGCCTCGCCATTCCCAATTTCCTGCTGGCGCTGGCGGCGATGTATATCGCCTTTGCCTGGTTCGGCGTGAATGTCGGTGGGCTGTTTTCGCCGCAATATGTCGAGGCGCCGTGGAGTTGGGAGCGGGTTCTCGATCTGCTGGCGCATCTCTGGCTGCCGATGATGGTGCTGGGCACTGCCGGCACGGCGAGCGTCATTCGCGTGATCCGCGCCAATCTCCTCGATGAGCTGCACAAGCCCTATGTCACCGCTGCCCGGGCCAAGGGGAAGGGCGAGTTTGCGCTGCTGATGAAGTACCCGGTTCGCCACGCGCTCAATCCATTTGTCTCGGGGCAGAACGACATTTTCGTCGACATCGTTTCGGGCGGCACCATCGTCGCCATCGTCATGGGCCTGCAGACGACCGGGCCGCTACTGCTCGACGCGCTGCGGACACAGGACATGTACATGGCCTCGAGTTTCATCCTGATGCTCTCGGTGCTGGTGGTGATCGGGACGCTGCTCAGCGACCTGCTGCTCGCCTGGCTCGATCCGCGCATTCGGTATCAGCAGGGTTAGGGGGCGGCCATGAGCGCATTTGACGAATCCACGGGCCTTGTCGCTCCCATCGCGAAAACCCATCGGCGTGGGCGCGGCTTTGATGGCCATTGGGCGCTGGTGTGGCAGAAATTCCGGCGGCACAAGCTGGGCGTCGCAGGCGGCATTGTCGTCATTCTCGCCTATCTCGTGGCGGCCATTCCCGAGTTTTTGGCGCCGGTGACGCTGGAGGCCTACAACCCGGCTTACACCTATGCGCCGCCGCAGCCGGTGCATATGGGGCGCGATGACGGGACCGGCTGGACCTTTGGGCCGCATGTGAACGCCTACAAGTCCGAGATCGACTACAATTCGGGCCGCCGCACCTTTGTCGAGGACGAGACGCAGCCGATCTATCTCGGCTTTTTTGTCGAGGGCGAGAGCTACAATCTCCTCGGCCTCATTCCGACCAATCGGCACCTCTTCGGGCCGGTCATCGAAGGGCAGCCGTTTTTCCTGTTCGGCGCTGACCGGCTGGGGCGGGATATTCTGAGCCGCACGATTTATGGCACGCGGATTTCGATGACCATCGGTCTCATCGGCGTGGCGCTGAGCCTTGTTTTCGGCATTCTGATCGGCGGGATTTCTGGGCTGTTTGGCGGGGTGACGGACAATGTCATCCAGCGCTTCATCGAGTTCATTCAATCGGTGCCGGCCATTCCGCTCTGGATCGGGTTGGCGGCGGCCATTCCGGCCAGCGTGCCGCCTTTGCAGGTCTATTTTCTCATCACCATCATTCTTTCGGTGTTGGGCTGGACGAGCCTGGCGCGTGTCGTGCGTGGGCGGTTTCTCGCCATGCGCAACGAGGACTTTGTGAAGGCCGCGCGGCTTGATGGTTGCGGGCCGGTGCGGATCATTTTCCGGCACATGCTGCCGAGCTTCCTCAGCCACATCATTGCGACGGTGTCGCTGGCCATTCCCGGCATGATCCTGGCGGAAACGGCGCTGAGCTATCTCGGCATCGGGCTGCGGACGCCGATCGTGAGCTGGGGCGTGCTGCTGCAGGAGGCGCAGAATGTGCGCACCATTGCTTCGGCGCCCTGGCTGCTGCTGCCCGGCGCAGCGGTGGTGATTGCCGTTCTGGCGCTCAATTTCCTCGGCGATGGCCTGCGCGATGCCGCCGACCCCTATGCGGATTGAACTCATGGAAAATCTCGTAGAAATCCGCGATCTGCGCATTACCTTTGCCCAGGCAATCGACGTGGTGCCGGGGCTCGACCTCGATATTCCGGCGGGCAAGACGCTGTGCCTTGTGGGCGAAAGTGGCTGCGGCAAGTCGGTGACGGCCAAGGCCATTTTGCAGGTGATCGATCATCCGGGGCGCGTCTCGGGCGGCTCGATCAATCTCAGGTGGCCCGATGGGTCGGTGCTCGATATTGCCAAGGAAAAGCCGACCAGTCCGGTGATGCGGCAGGTGCGCGGCGGCGATATCGCGATGATCCATCAGGAGCCGATGAGTTTTCTGTCGCCGCTCTATACGATCGGCAACCAGATCAGCGAAGCGCTGATGCTGCATCGCAAGATCAGCGAGAAGGAAGCGCGGGCCGAGGGCATAAAAATGCTCGAAGAGGTCGGCATGCCCGACCCGGCGCGGCGCTACGATAGCTACACGTTCCAGCTTTCGGGCGGGCAGCGGCAGCGGGCGATGATCGCCATGGCGCTGATCAACAAGCCGCGGCTTCTTATAGCCGACGAGCCGACGACGGCGCTCGATGTGACGACGCAGGCCAATATTCTGGACCTGCTCGGCGAGCTGCAGCGCGAGACTGGCATGGGAGTGTTGTTCATCACCCATGATCTTGGCGTGGTCGCCGAAATCGCCGACGAGGTGGCGGTGATGTATCTGGGGCGCATCGTCGAGCGGGCGCCGGTCAAGGAGCTGCTGGAGAACCCGAAACACCCCTATACCAAGGGGCTGCTCGCCTCGATGCCGCGGCTCGATGGGGATTTCAAGGCGCCGCTGAAGGCCATTCCGGGCATGGTGCCGCCACCGGCTCTGCGACCCGCAGGGTGCTCGTTCCATCCGCGCTGCGAATGGGCGCGCAAGGATATGTGCGGGCATGTTGCCGTGCTCGAAACCGATCTCGGGCAGAACCATATGGTCGCCTGCCACGCCTATGGGCCGCAGGCCCACAAGTTCTCGCGGGCGAGCAAGGCGGCCGAGGTTGCCACCGCCAGGGTCGTAGCGAAGAAGACGGTTGGAAAGCCGCTGCTGAGCATCAGGAACCTGCATAAGCATTTTGCCATTCGCGCGGGGTTCTTCCAGCGGCAGGTCGGCGCGGTGCGGGCGGTCAATGACATCTCGCTCGATGTTTTTCCAGGGGAAACGCTGGGGCTGGTCGGCGAGAGCGGTTGCGGGAAATCGACCCTGGGGCAGACGCTGGTGGGGCTGCATCGGGCCGATAGCGGCGCGGTGCAATTTGCCGATATCGACGTGCGCGCGGCGCGGGGTGCCGAGGCGAAGCGGCTGCGGACGGATATCCGCATGGTGTTTCAGGACCCGACGGGTTCACTCAATCCGCGTATGCGGGTGCGCGACATCATCGGGGAAGTGCTGCAGGTCAATGGCAATCATTCGGCGGCCGAAATCGAGGACAAGGTGCAAAACCTGCTCTCGCGGGTCGGGCTGAGCCCGGACTATGCCGAGCGCTATCCGCATGCCTTTTCGGGCGGGCAGCGGCAGCGCATTGCCATAGCGCGGGCGCTGGCTTCGGACCCGAAACTGGTGATTGCCGACGAGGCGGTTTCGGCGCTCGACGTTTCGGTGCAGACGCAGATCATCAATATGATGAAAAAGCTGCAGGCGGAGATGGGACTGACCTATGTCTTTGTCAGCCACGATCTCGGCGTCATCGCCAATATCAGCGACCGGGTGGCGGTGATGTATGCCGGGCGGATCGTCGAACTGGGAGAGACGGACCAGATTTTCCGCAACCCGCGGCATCCCTATACCGAGGCGCTGCTGGCGGCCATTCCGGGGCGCGGGGCGCGAAAGACCGGACCGCGCATTCGCCTGACGGGGCATGTGCCGGACGCGAGCGCGCCACTGAAAGGCTGTGCCTTCGCCGATCGCTGCCGCTATGTCACCGACGCCTGTCGGGTGACGGTGCCGGAGCTGCGCGGGACAGGGCACCTTGACGCGTGCCTCCGCTCGGAGGAATTGAATCTACGTCCGGTGACGACAGTGGAAGCGCTGGTGCCGGCCTGAGTTGAGGAGCTCACATTCTATGGTTTTGCGTCTAGGCGTCATCGGCGCCGGTTTGAAGGCTGCCGATTACGCGCAGGGTTGGGCGAAGATGAGCGACGTGGAGATCGTCGCCGCTGCCGAGGTTAGCCCGGCCTCGCTCGCCCGGTTTTGCGGGGTTTGCGAGGCGGCCGGTGCAGCGCGTCCGCGGGAATTTTCGAGTGCCGACGACATGCTGGCGGCCATGCAGGGGCAGATGGACGCGGTCTATGTGTCGACGCCGCATGTCTTCCACGGCGCCAATGCGCTTTCGGTGGTCGAAGCGGGCTATGACCTGCTGCTCGAAAAGCCGATGGTGACGACGCAGGACGAGGCTCTGGCGCTGGTCGAGGCCGAGAAGCGCACGGGCCGCACGATTGTCATTGCCTTCCAGGGTGGGCTTTCGCCGCTGGTGCATGACACGCGCGATCGGGCGCGGCGTGGCGAGTTCGGCGAACTGGTCAGCGTCAATGCGTCGATCTGGGAAGGCTGGTCGGACAGCTATGCGGGCCAGTGGAAGCAGGACCCGGCGATTTCCGGCGGCGGCTTCATGTTCGATACCGGCGCCCACATGATGAACACGGTCTGCGTGCTGGCCGATGCCGAATTTGAGCGAGTCTCTGCCTATGCGAACAATCGCGGGCTGCGGGTGGACCTGGCGACGGCAGTGGCGGCGCGGCTCAGCAATGGCGCGTTGGTGACCTTCAACGCGGCCGGCGAAGGCCCGCCGGGCTGCGCTTCGGCCATCACGTTCTTTTATTCGAAGGCCATCGTGCGCATCGATGCCTGGGGCAAATGGCGCGAGATCGCCGGCGTGCGTGAAGAGGGCGAGGTGCGCGATACCCCGATCCAGACCTTCATGGCCGTGCGCGATGGGCGGCTGGCCAATCCTTCTACGGTCGCCAATGGCCTGCGGTTTGCCAAGCTTTGGGACGCGATCAAGTTTTCGGCGGCGCGGGATGGGGATGGTGTGAGCGTCTAGTATGGGACGCTGTTCACACAGAAATTCGCGCTAATCTGCTTTAGCGGATCGCATGATTGCACTTTTGGTCTTACCAACAGACGATCATGTCGATCCGTCCAGCGGTTTTCTGATGACACGCAATCACCAAGAGCAGCCCCGCGATGGTCGCTATGATGCGGCCATTCCCGCTTTGGTCGCGTCGATGCGGACACGGCATGGTCTGGTTCTTGGCCTTGCCGTTCTCCTGCTCGTGGCCGCCTTTGTCGCCGCGATCTGCTACGGGTCGACGTCGATACCGCTGCAATCGGTCATCGGCGCCTTGACCGGCCAGCCCGCCGGCGGCAATCCGGATTTTGACATCGTGCGCTCCATTCGCTTGCCGCGCGCCATAACGGCGTGCCTGGCCGGGGCGGCGCTCAGCGTTGCGGGCCTCCAGATGCAGACGCTTATGCGCAATCCGCTGGCCGATCCATTCGTTCTCGGCATCACGTCGGGCGCGAGCCTCGGCGTGGCGCTGGTCGTCCTCGCCTCGGGCACGGCCATCGGCGCGTTCCTGTCGAGTGGCATGGGTCTTGGTGGTGGCTTTGCGATTGTGGGAGCGGCGACGCTGGGCGGGCTGCTGGTGCTCGCGCCGGTGCTGGCGATTTCTTCCCGGCTGCAAAATCCGTCCACGGTGCTGATCTTTGGCTTGATGACCGGTTACGCGGTTTCCGCCTTTGTCACCCTGCTCGTGGCCGGCGCGCGGCCGGACCAGCTTGAGCGTTGGATCGCCTGGGGTTTTGGCTCGTTCAGTGCTGTCACCTGGACGGAGTTGCAGGTGCTGGCTCCGGTCGTGGCGTTGGGCCTCGTCGTCGCCTGTCTCAGTATCAAGCCGCTCAATGCCCTGCTGTTGGGCGAAAACTATGCCCGTTCCATGGGGCTCAACACCCGGGCGATGCGGCTTTTGACCATGGCGGTGGCCTCCATGCTTGCGGGCGTCGTTACGGCCCTTTGCGGGCCCATCGGCTTTCTTGGCGTTGCGGTGCCGCATATGGCCCGCGCCATGCTGAAATCCTCGGACCATCGTGTTCTCGTGCCGGCGACGATCCTGCTCGGCGCGCTCACCGCGCTTTTGGCGCAGTTGGTTTCACTGCTGCCCAGCCAACTTGGCGTCCTGCCGCTCAATGCCGTCACGGCGCTGATCGGCGCTCCTGTTGTGGTGTTCGTCATCCTGCGGTCGCGCAACGGGGTGTTTGCGGGATGAGCCGGTTGCTCGAAACCCGCGACCTCACCGTCGGCTATCGCAGCCGCGGGCAGACGCGGGCCGTTCTCAGAGACATCAATGTGCAGGTCGCCCCCGGCGAGCTGATCTGCCTCCTCGGCGTCAACGGCATCGGCAAATCGACGCTGATGCGCACTTTGGCCCGTATGGAGCCGGCGCTTGCCGGGTCGGTCGAGATCAATGGCACCGACATCACCCGCATGTCGCAATATGATCTGGCGCGCCATGTTGCCGTGGTGCTCACCGAGCGAGTTGCCATCGGCTCCATGCCGGCTTTCAAGCTGGTTGAACTGGGCCGCTACCCGCATGTCGGGTGGTCGGGGACTCTTTCAGGCGCAGATCGCGAGATCGTTCGCGACGCGATCGTCGCGGTTGGTGCAGAGGATCTGGCGCATCGCGAAATCACCGAGCTTTCGGATGGCGAGCGGCAGCGCATCATGATCGCCAGGGCGCTTGCGCAGCGGCCCGCCGTGCTGCTGCTCGATGAGCCCGCCGCCTTTCTCGATGTTTCGGCGCGAGTCGAAATGATCGCTACGCTGCGCAAGCTGGCGCGGGAGCAGAATGTTGCGGTTGTTCTCTCGAGCCATGATCTTGAGCTGTCGCTGCGCATGGCCGACACCATCTGGCTGATCGACGGGGCAGGACGGCTGCATATCGGCGCGCCGGAAGACCTGCTGGCCGATGGCAGCATCGCCGCGACGTTTTCAGGCCCGAACATCGCCTTTTCGGCTGGGGATCGGACGTTCAAGATCCGCAATCATCGGCACGGCAGGGCTTTCGTCGACGGGGAGGGCGAAGGCGTTGGCTTGGCTCGAACCGTGATGGAGCGCGAGGGTTTTGAGATCATCCATGCGCCCGAGGGCGCCCACGTGACGGTTACCGTCGCCGCTTCCGGCTGGAGCGCTGGGGGACGCAAGGGACAAGGCCTCGGCACCAGCTTTGCCGAACTTGCGCGCTTCGCTCGCGAGGAGGCCGGCGCCACAATTCCAATGGAAATTCAATCGTGACCACTCGCCGTCTTGCCCTTGCTACCATCGGCCTTCTGGCACTTACCCTGCCGGTTTCTGCTGCGTTTGACGCCAAAGGCTGTGTCACCGACTTCGAACCCGGCACCGACTATTTCGAGACCAAGTCCAGCGTCGACTACGCCGACAATTTCTCGGTCGCCTATTTCAACCACTACAAGGTGGTAACGGTCGCGCGGCCTTCGCCCGACGGGCAGAGCGAATCCTATGTGTTGGTGCAATGCGGTACGCCCGAGCCCGAACTGGGCCCCGAGCTTGCCAATGCGCCGCGCATCAGCGTGCCGGTTCAATCGCTCTTTTCCGGCAGCACATCGCAAAGCCCGGCGCTTGTGGCCGTTGGCGGAGTGGGTGCCGTTACCGGCGTGGCGCGGCGGGATTTTATCGCTACGCCAGAGCTGATCGAGCACATGCAGAAGGTTGAGGTCGTCGAATACGAGACCTCCGGCGTGGTCAATGTCGAGGCCGTCGTCGCGGCGGCGCCCGATGTGTTCATGGCGGGCGGTGGTGGCGAGGCAGAAGTGCAGCGCCTTGCCGTGGCTGGCGTGCCGGTGGTCAATTTCGCCGAATGGCAGGAGACCTCGCCGCTGGGGCGCGCGGAGTGGGTCAAGTTCATGGGCGTCTTCTTCAACGCCGAGGGCAAGGCGAACGACGCCTTTGCCGAGGTGGTCGCGCACTACGATGCGGCGCTGGCACTGGTTGCCGATGTTCCCGAGGGCGAGCGTCCGCTGGTCCTGAGCGGGCAGGCTTTCAATGGCGTATTCTTCGCCGCCGGCGGGCAGTCCTTCATGGCGCGGCTGATCCGCGATGCCGGTGGGCGCTATGTCTTTGCGGACGACACCAGCACGGGCAGCTTCCAGATTCGAGATCTCGAGCGGCTGATCGTTGCCGCACGCGACGCAAAGGTCTGGATTCAGGCGTCGATCCACTATTTCACGCTTGCCGATATCGAGGCGGAAGACCCGCGCCTCGCCGCTCTTCCGGCGGCGCAATCGGGCCAGGTCTGGATTCCGGATGCCCTGAAAGGCCCCAATGGCGGGGTGCAGTTCTATGAACTGGGGAGCATGCGGCCGGATATGGTGCTGATGGATCTCATATCGATCCTCCATCCACACAAGACGCCGGGCTACGAGCGCGTCTTCAACCGCTCGATCGCGCTCGACTAACCTCCGGCGCAAAGCGGCTGTTGAAAGAGATATAAGGAAGTCCTTATGTCGTTGACTCTTAACAGGGTCTTCACCATTCTCGTCCCGTCCATGGTCCCCGCGAGGGGATAATAGGGAAGCCGGTGGGGGAGCGATCCCCAGTCCGACGCTGCCCCCGCAACTGTAAGCGGAGACGAAGCCTCTTAGTCCACTGGCCGGTTCGGCTGGGAAGGCGAGGTTTCGGCCTGATCCGCGAGCCAGGAGACCTGCCATGGAAACGGAATCCATATCAGGCTGATCGGGCGGATCGGCGAGAGGACCAGATCGATGACGACAAATCGCATCCGCTTTCTTTCGGGCCGCTAACCGCGGCGCCTAACGCCCCCCCCTATTTTTACTCAGCCTGCGTGTCCCGCCAGCCACTTGTGCACAATTGCACCCGCTGGACCCCGTTGAGCAGCCCCGCCGAAGAAAGCCTCTCTCCATGCGCTTCAAGCCCCACGTCTCGTCCCTCGCTCTCCTCACCGCCGTGCTCGCCACGGCCCTGCCGGCCGCCGCGCAGCAAACGACGCTGGATACCCTCCGCATCACTGCCGCCGGCCTGACGCCGTTCGAAGAGCAGGAGATCGGTCGGTCCTATACGGTGATCGATGGTGACAAGATCCAGCTTTCCGGTACGGCATATGTGGCGGACGTTTTGCGGCAGGTACCGGGCTTTGCCGTGTCGCGGGGCGGTTCGTTTGGCGGCCTGACCGACGTTCGTGTTCGTGGTGCCGAAGCCAACCATGTGCTCGTCCTGATAGACGGTGTACCGGTCAACGAAAACTCTAGTGGTGGTTTTGACTTCGGTCGTCTCGCAGTTGCCAATATCGAGCGCATCGAAATTCTGCGTGGTCCGCAAAGCGCCTTTTGGGGCGCCAACGCGGTGGCGGGCGTCATCAATATCGTGACGAAGTCTGCCAATTCGCCAGGTCTCAGCGGTAGTCTCGCTGGCGAGTTGGGCAGCGACGGGACCAAGATGACCAGTGGCTCGCTCGCCTATGCTCAGGACAACTTCGCTACCTCAGGCTCGCTTACCTTCCGCAACACTGACGGCTTCAATGTTTCTACGGTCGGCACGGAGCTGGATGCCGCAACCCATATCGACGCCAATGCCAGATTTAGTGCCGACATAACTCCACACCTGAAGCTAGACGGTACGGTCCGGTATGGGCGCGTACGCGCGGACGCCGACGACTTCGGTGGCGGCATCATGGTAGATTCGCCGGGAAAAATTGAAGCTGACGAAGTGTTTGGGGGGCTTGGTCTTAGCTGGGTCAGCGAGGACGGGCTTTGGTTTCAGAACGCGCGCGTCAGTGCTGGCAAGATCGACCGAAACTCGTTCGATTTGACATATGACGATATCAATACGAGCACCCGACAAAAGGCATCGTACCAAATCGGCCGGAACTTCGACACGCCTGGCTTCATGGAAGCCAAGCATACCGTCACGATTGGCTACGATCTCGTGCACGAAACGTTCCAGCGGCTCAGCTCACCTTCCATCTTCGATCCGAGCATGCTCGAACTAAAGCAGAGAACCACGCAATCGCTGATCGGCGAATATCGTGGTACCTACTATGATCAGTTGTACCTGACTGCGGCCGTCCGACACGACTTCAACGATAACTTTGCTGATGTCACGACCTATAGCGCGAGTGCGGCGTGGCAAGTTCCCAACACTGGAACCAAGCTGCATGCCTCGCTTGGGACAGGGTCTGCCAATCCGACCTTCTTCGAACAGTTCGGCTATATTCCTGGCCAATTCACGCCTAATCCAAACCTGATTCCAGAGACAAGTTTTGGTTGGGATATTGGCGTTGAACAGGCGTTGATGGATGGCGTTGTTGTGGTTGACGCCACGTACTTCAATCAGACACTTGAGAACGAGATAGCTGAACTCGGGTTCATGCCAAGCACTGTCGTCAACCAAGCGGGCACGAGCACGCGCCAGGGCATCGAGGTGTCTGCGAGTGTGAACGTTCTCAACGGCCTGACGATCGGGGCGAGCTACACCTATCTCGATGCGTTCGATGCCCTGGGCGTTCGGGAAGTCCGCCGCCCCCAGCATTCCGGCTCTATAAACCTGGCCTATAAGCTGGAAGAAATTCCGCTCACTTTGCATGGCGAAGTAGTCTTCGCAGGCGATGCGACTGACACCGCCAAACGCGTGCTTCCGGCCTATGCTGTCGTCAATGGGGGCGTGAATTACCAGCTCAGCGAGCAGGTGGAAGTCTACGGACGCGTCCAGAACCTCTTCGATACCAAGTACCAGGAAGTCTATGGCTACAACACGCAGGGCCGCACCTTCTACGCTGGCGCCCGCGCCAAGTTCTAACTTCCTCACCTCGCCTGTCACCTCGGCCTGCGCCGGGATGCCACGAGTGGGGTTGCTTGAAGGCCGGCGTGAGACCCAGGTCTGCGCCGGCTGCCTCTTCACGACTCTGCCTTCCCGCACCATATCTCGCTCGGCTTTCTTTTCGGGTTAGCACTCGATAAAAGGCCCTCAACACTTGCGAGGTAGTCATGTCGGCAGTTGCTTCCCCCAGCCGCAAAACCCTGGAGCGCCTGGCGCGCGAACGCATCCTTGTTCTGGATGGCGCCATGGGTACGCAGATTCAGGGTCTTGGCCTGTCGGAAGATGACTTCATCGGCCACGGCTCGGGCCACGCTTGCCGGCACCATTCCCATCATCCGCAGAAGGGCAATAACGACCTTCTGATCCTGACCCAGCCCGAAGCGATTGAAGAGATTCACTTCAAATACGCCATGGCTGGCGCCGATATCGTCGAAACCAATACCTTTTCGGCAACGACCATCGCCCAGGCCGATTACGGCATGGAATCGGCCGTGCACGATCTCAACGTGGAAGGCGCGCGCGTCGTGCGCCGCGCGCTCGATCGCGCCACGGCCATCGATGGCAAGCCGCGCTTTGTCGCCGGCGCCGTTGGCCCCACCAACCGCACTGCCTCGATCAGCCCCGATGTGAACAATCCCGGCTTTCGCGCCGTCAGCTTCGAAGACCTGCGCAAGGCCTATTCGCAGCAGGTAAACGGCCTCATCGAAGGCGGCGCCGATGTGATCCTCATCGAAACCATCTTCGATACGCTCAATGCCAAGGCAGCGATCTTTGCCTGCCTCGAAGCCTTTGACGCGAAGGGCGTGGCGTTGCCGATGATGATTTCGGGCACGATCACCGACGCATCCGGCCGCACCCTGACAGGCCAGACGCCGACCGCCTTCTGGCACTCGGTGCGCCATTCGCGCCCCTTCACCATCGGCCTCAATTGCGCGCTCGGCGCCGAGGCGATGCGCCCGCATATGGCCGAAATCTCGGCCGTCGCTGACACCTTTACCTGCGCCTATCCCAATGCCGGCCTGCCCAATGCCTTTGGTGGCTATGACGAAGGCCCGGAGGATACGGCGCGTCAGGTCGGCGAGTTCGCCCGCGAGGGCATCGTCAATGTGGTCGGCGGCTGCTGCGGCACGACGCCCGATCATATCCGTGCCATTGCCGATGCCGTGGCCGGCGTCGCTCCGAGGGTCGTGAATTGAACCGTTATCTGCGTCTTTCCGGTCTCGAGCCCTTCGTCCTCACGCCCGATATCGTCTTCGTCAATATTGGCGAACGCACCAATGTCACCGGCAGCGCACGCTTCCGCAAACTGATCACGGCGCGTGACTATACCGCCGCGCTCGCGGTGGCCCGCGACCAGGTCGAGAATGGTGCGCAGGTCATCGACATCAACATGGATGAGGGCCTGATCGACTCCAAGGCGGCGATGGTTGAATTCCTCAACCTCATCGCCTCGGAGCCCGAAATCGCCCGTGTCCCAGTGATGATCGACTCCTCAAAGTGGGAAGTGATCGAAGCCGGTTTGAAGTGCGTCCAGGGCAAGCCGATCGTCAATTCGATCAGCCTCAAGGAAGGCGAAGAGCAGTTCCGCCACTATGCCAGCTTGTGCATGGCCTATGGCGCTGCCGTCGTCGTCATGGCTTTTGACGAACAGGGGCAGGCCGACACCTATAAGCGCAAGACCGAAATCTGCGCGCGCGCCTACAAGATCCTCGTCGACGAAATGGGCTTTCCGCCCGAAGACATCATCTTCGATCCCAACGTGTTCGCTGTCGCCACCGGCATCGAAGAGCATGACAATTATGGCGTCGACTTCATCGAGGCGACGGCCTGGATTCGCCAGAACCTGCCCTATGCCCATATTTCGGGTGGCGTTTCCAATCTCTCGTTCAGCTTCCGCGGCAATGAGCCGGTGCGCGAGGCCATGCATGCCGTGTTCCTCTACCACGCCATCAAGGCGGGTATGGATATGGGCATCGTCAATGCCGGCCAGCTTGCCGTCTACGACCAGATCGACCCCGAACTGCGCGAGGCCTGCGAGGACGTGGTCCTCAATCGCAAGCCCAAGGCCGGCGGCACCGCCACCGAGCGCATGCTGGAAATTGCCGAGCGCTTCAAGGGTGGGCCGCGCGAGGAAAAGGTCCGCGACCTTGCCTGGCGCGAATGGACCGTCGAAAAGCGCATCGAGCACGCTCTCGTCAACGGCATCACCGAATTCATCGAGGCCGATACCGAGGAAGCGCGTCTCTCCGCCGAGCGCCCGCTCCATGTGATCGAAGGCCCGCTGATGGCGGGCATGAATGTCGTCGGCGACCTCTTCGGCGCTGGCAAAATGTTCCTGCCGCAGGTGGTGAAATCGGCCCGCGTGATGAAGCAGGCTGTGGCCGTTCTTCTTCCCTATATGGAAGAGGAAAAGGCCGCCGGCGGCGATACCAGCCGCCAGTCGGCCGGCAAAATCCTGATGGCGACGGTCAAGGGCGACGTCCACGACATCGGCAAGAACATCGTTGGAGTCGTGCTGGCCTGCAACAATTATG
>NZ_JBEVLL010000054.1:0-19266 GCF_040509215.1 Devosia sp. | reverse complement strand
GTCTCCGGGGTTGAGAATCGTCTGGGCACAATTGTCTTGCGCATCGCCTTGTGACAAACACGGGCCACCGAGCCAAGCGGGCGTGGTGAAACTGGTAGACACAAGGGACTTAAAATCCCTCGGCTAACGCTGTACGGGTTCGATTCCCGTCGCCCGCACCATCCCCCACTGCAAGTTTCGAGACGCTCATGAGACCGTGGATACATCTCGATACGGCAAATGTTCCGGGCGACAAGACGCAGCTCAAACTGATGCAGCGCGGCGACGAATTCTCCATCATGCTCGGCACCAACGAGCTGATGAACAGCCGCCTCAGCGGCTCGGAAGAGGCCCTCGCAACGCTCAGCGCCGAACGCATCGGCGGCAGGGCGAAGGCGCGGGTTCTTATCGGCGGGCTCGGCATGGGTTTTACCCTGCGCGCGGCGCTGGGGTGTTTTGGGGCGGATAGCGAGATTGTCGTGGCGGAACTCGTGCCCGAGATCATCGCCTGGGCGCGCGGTCCGCTGACCCCGGTTTTTGGCACCTGCCTTGATGATCCGCGGGTGAAGATCATCAATGACGATGTCGGCAAGGTGATCGCTGCGGGCAAAGGGGCTTACGACGCCATCCTCCTCGATGTCGACAATGGACCGGATGGGGTGAGCCGGGAGCAGAACGACCGGCTCTATGGGCTGGCGGCGCTGAGGAAATCGTGGGCGGCACTGCGCCCCGGTGGGGTGTTGGCTGTGTGGTCGGCGCATTCAAGCGCGCCGTTCGCCAAGCGGCTGGCTGTTGCGGATTTTGCGGTGGATGAGGTGAAGGTGCGGGCACGCAGCGGCGGCAAGGGCGCGCGACATGTGATTTGGCTGGGCGTGAAGCGGGGTTAGCTCATCTCGACGGGAAACGCCGTCGGCTCCCAGAGATGATCGATCTTGAGTGCCTTTGCCCGCTCGAACTCCCAGGACCGCAGAAGGTCTCCTATGCCGGAGCGGTCCCGGCGTTGCACGAGGTCTCGCAGGGCCCCCAGATGGCGCGCCATTACTCCATCGCTGATGGCCGTTCGTTCAGTATCGCGGGCGATGGCGACGGCACCTTTGGCACGCCACTCTTCCGCTTGCCGTGCGGCCGCAATCGAGCCCCTCTCCCACCAAGCTGCCGCCGCTACTATCTTCTGCTCCGCAGCGTCCAGATCGCTCAGCGCCGAGAGAGCGACAGCATAGTGAAAGGGCCGATGGGGAATGATGCGACTATTTCGTCCATCGGTTTCCACCTCAGCGTCCTTACTAAAGTTGATGTACTGCTCAACCGTATAGACCCGCGAGAAATCGAATTGGAGAACCTCCTCGGTCTTGACCGTCACGTACGAGAGAAAGTTATCTTCGTTGGACCGTTTCAGAGAATACTGCTCATGAATGTCGAACGGCGGGGAGTCGCTCTCAGAATTGCACATGAACATTGCGCCGGCGTACCAGATCGGTCGGCAAAGCTGTTTGTCCCACGACGCATCAAAAAAGATACCCCGCAGGATGTGGTGGACTGGTGGAATGATAAGGTTACGACCGACCAGCACAAGTTCTGGATGCTGCTTCAGGAGCGGCTTCAGCCACCTTCTTACTTCCGCAGCAGTTGTCATGATGGGCTGCCCGCCCCAGCTATTTTGCTCTCGAATGGAAACGGGGAAGGCTCCCAGAAGCGTTCAAGTTCTAAGACCTTGACGGTCATCGCTTCCCATTCGTGCCAGAGCGCCGCGATGGGGGCCGGGTCTTCCTCCGCGAGCATCACGCGGAGGGCATCGAGGTTTCGGAGGTTCTCAAGCCATTGGACCTTGAACCTCTGGCGTTTTTCCCACTGTTTGGAGCCAAGGACCACCGACGGAGGCGTACCGTAGGCATTGGCATCCGCCCAATTCAGGTCGAGGTACTTTTCTACAACAGCGCGGGCTTCAAGGAATCTGCCAAGCGCAGCGTACATTAGTGCCTGGCTCGGGTAGGGCATCCCCACAGAAGCGTTGATGTGCTGCTGGACCGACAGGATATTGTCGAGCGACGTACCCGATACGATTACTTCGCTCGCAGCGCGTTCCATCTCTTTGAGCAACCTAGCCGGCAAAGTCTGGTCTTCCCCGAAAAAGCCGTTCGCCCCGTCGATCTGCCTACCGATCCCAACTAGAAAGTGCGGCGGGGAGAATAGGAACTTGACCCGCCAATAGAGGTCAACATGGCCCTTGTAGTGAGGCGGAGCAAACGAGAAGCCCACCACAAGGTGGCGAACCGGAATCCGAAAAATCTCACGCTTTTCCAAGACAAAATCAGGGTAGTGCTGGAGAAACGCCGAGGCTAACTGGGCGACTTGTGTGGCGGTCGTCATTGGACTCCGATCTGAAGAACAATCACGCGGTCAGGCTGCCTCGGAGGTTCGGCTATTTTCTCTCGAATGGAAATGGCGAAGGTTGCCACCATCGCTCCACCTTGCGGGCCTTTGTCGACAACCCTTCCCACCTATGGAGGACCTCGCCGATCGCGGCGGGCTCGCGAAGTCTCAGCGGCACGAGCAGCTCCTCAAGGTGCTTCAGTCTTTCCTCAAGCTGGTCGCACTCGGCAGTCATTCTTTGCCAGCGCTTGCTCCCGGTCCGGAAGAACTCCGGCATTTGACGGCGTCTACCGTCAATCATGGTTCGATCAAGCGAGACGGCTTCCGCCAGAATCACTTCAGCCTCCGCAAATCGGCCCAAGGCGGCAAGAAGAATTGCCTTCGTTTGTGGACGAATCCCGGAACCGAAGATGGGCACCCACGGATAGTCGAGAATTCCCTGAATGGAACCGACCTTGTCGAGTATATCTGTCGTAGTACGTTCAAGTTCCGCGAGGAGCCGAGTGGGGTAGCTTGCGTCATCAACGTTACCCGCCGCGCTATCGATAAGGCCGCCAATTCCACCGTCAAACCAAGGGGGCGGGCCGAACCGAATTGCGGCAAACCAGTTTGGGCGGGTGGTTGTCACCGATGACGTTCTATCCATGACAAATCCGGTCATTACGTGCCTTATGGGCAAACGTATCAATTCCCGCCGCTGGAACACGAAGTCTTCGTTCCTCGCTAGAAACGGCTGTACAAAGAGCTTTACGTCGGCGGCAGAGGTCATTCGAACGGTCGCACCTCCATTATATAGACCTGCACGCCTATTGGTAGCTTGCTCAAAATTTCCAGAATTCTCGTAGGAGTTAGTCCAGCCGTACCCGCCTTTATGTCCATAACACAATATAGATTGGGACGAACCTTTTCCACCACATCAAGACGGCTGGTTCCGGCCTGTGCATATACGGGACCACCAAATTCTGTACTGTCTCGGCCCGCCATTACTGTTAGCTCCGAGTAGATGTTTGCATATTTGGCCGGAAGCGCCGCCTTTAGCGCCTGAACTCGCAGGTGAACCAAGGTGTGAATTCTGGTGCCCCATTCAGATGGCCGCATGGATGTGCGCTGGGGCAGCATCAGCGCTCCGGCTTCGTTGGTCCACGCCTGAACTTCTGGCAACGATTGACATATCTGTGCAGCCTGCTGCTGCGTCAGCGCCTCCTGAGTGACGCCAATACTGCTGCCTGCGTTTGTGCCGGTCCAGATCTTAAAAGCCAAGACCGAGAGATCGCCACCACCGACGCCCATGGGTCCCGGCGCCGCCGTTGCCATGTTGTAGATGGCGGTCGCCCCACGCATCATGATCGCAAAAGGCGACGTCGCCGATTGGAGCAGTGATGATTCACCCGGGAAGCTAGGAGGCTCCGCCAAGGGCATCGGCGTTGGGCCCGACGCCGGAGGAACTAGGAGTTCGCGGGTCAGAGTGCCTCTGAGCCAAGCAACACTTGCAAGAACTTGTCCGTCTCGACCCGCGAAAGCTTCACGGGCCTCGCCGCTCCGAATGTACCGATAGAACGTATCGCCTGGCATCGCGGCGTGCTGCGAGACGCTCTGACCGGCAAAGGTGGAGCCGATGGTCGTGCCATCACTCATCACCACGCTTGAGGCGGCTACGCTCCCATCCGGTCGCGTCAGCGTCTCGATGCTGGCCCAAAGCTCCGACGGGTCGTTGGAAACGTGTCGTTCGGAAATAAGTTGGAGAAAGGCGTCCGGGATTGCCGGGTTGCCATAGTACGGCTCTGCCCAGCAGCGGCAGTTGGGCGTGGTGCCGGGGTGTCCTTCTGATGGAGCGTTGGTCCAGGCGAAGACCTGCCCCTCAAGGGCAGCGTGCGTGTGGCGGACGCGATCGTCGCCAGCTGTGCGCCAGGTGTAGTGGTTGGTCGGACGACCGTCCGGGAGGGCCTTGATGGAGAGGCCGGCGCAAAGGTCGAGGAATTTTTGGTCGTCGGCTGCGGTCTCGGCGAGCCGCTGCATATCGTCGGGCACCACGCCGTGCCGGAAATAGGCGTCAAACGCCTTGCGCTCGATCAGCTGCGCGAGCTTGGCTCGCTTCTCTTCCAGCTTCTTCGAAAGTCCAACCATATCCCACCCCCGCTTTGATGCGGAGGCAGGGTCTCATGGCCGGTTGGGGCGGGGATAAGCGGGATAGATCAGTCGGTGCCGCCGGAGATGGGGGCGACGTAGGCGACGTCGAGGTCCCAGGGGAAGAAAATCCAGGTGTCCTGGCTAACTTCGGTAATAAAAGTGTCGACCAGTTCGCGGCCCTTGGGCTTGGCGTAGACGGTGGCGAAGTGGGCGCCGGGGAGCATTTCGCGGACGACGCGGGCGGTGTTGCCGGTGTCCACGAGGTCATCCACGATAAGGATCTTGCCGCCGTTCTTGACGATGTCGAGGACGGGCTGGCTGATTTCCTTGAGAACCTTGATGCCGCTCTGATTCTGGTGGTCGTAGCTTTTTACTGCGACGGTTTCGACCGTGCGGATATTGAGTTCGCGGGCGACGATGGCGGCCGGAACGAGGCCACCGCGGGCGATGGCGACTACGGCGTCAAAGGTGCCCATGCCGGCGAGGCGCCAGGCGAGCGCGCGGCTATCGCGGTGAAACTGGTCCCAGGTGACGGGAAACGACTTCTGGTTGGGATTGCTCAACGCATTGATCTCCGGAGGGGCGGCGGGCGCCAAAAATTCGGTTTGGGCACCGTCCTTATCAAAGGACGGGCCCGACGCCAATCATTCCCCGTCGGGAGGCGCGATTCCGGCCTTGGCGTGGGCCGCAGCGACCATGGCGCGGACCTTTTCCCCAGCCTCGGCCAAGAGGGCCTCGTCGGAAGAACGCAGGACCAGCTCAGTCATGACGCGATCCTTCCCCATCTGGGGATAGGAACCCATCTTCACGTCGGGATATTCGTTCTGCAGCGCGCCGAGCGGGCCGCCGAGCGTGCCTTCGCCAACGGCAGCTTTCACCGTGATGGACTGTACCTTCTTGCTGCCCTTGAGCGTGGGCGTCAGGGCTTCGAGCATGGCGCGCATGATGACGGGTACGCCGGCCATGACATGCACATTGCCGATGCGAAAGCCGGGGGCAGCGCTGACGGAATTGACGATCAAATCGGCGCCTTCGGGAATGCGAGCCATGCGCAGGCGCGCTTCGTTGACCTCGGTGCCGGTTTCCTTCCAGCGCGCTTCGAGCATCGCGCGGGCCTGGGCATTGATCGGCAGGGCGACGCCAAAGGCCTTGGCGATGGCGTCGGCGGTGATGTCGTCATGCGTCGGGCCAATGCCGCCGGTCGTGAACACATAGGTGTAGCGCTGGCGGAGGGCGTTGACGGCCTCCACGATCGACTCTTCGACGTCACTGACGACGCGCACTTCGGTGAGATCGATGCCGAGATCGGTACAGAAATCGGCGACGGCGCCGATATTCACGTCCTTGGTCCGGCCGGAAAGGATTTCGTCGCCGATTACCAGAAGGCCGGCGGTCACACGAGTTTGGGTCGACATGGATTTTTCCGCTTCAGTGAGCACTAGGAGCAATGCCCCTGCCTTTGCCTCCCGTCAAGCTGGAGGCCCTTTCAATCAGACGTGCAACTGACTAGGTTTGTTCCATTCCCTCGGAGTCCTCAATGGTTACCTACGTCGACGCTTCAGCCAAATCTCGCCGTACCCCCGGTGTCATCCCGCTTCATGGCGAGGAAGGCTTTGCGGGCATGCGCAAGGCAGGAGCGCTGACTGCGCAGGCGCTCGATATTCTCACCGAGTATGTCGAGCCGGGCGTTGCGACGGCAAAGCTGGACCAGATTGCCTATGAGTTTGCCCGCGACAATGGCGCGGTGCCGGCGACGCTGTTCTACAAGGGGTATCGACACTCGGTCTGTACCTCGATCAATCACGTGGTCTGCCACGGCATCCCCGACGAACGCGGGCTGCGCGAGGGCGATATCGTCAATGTCGACCTGACGCTGATCGTTGACGGCTGGTATGGCGACTCGAGCCGGATGTATCCGGTGGGTGAAATTTCGCGAAAGGCCGAGCGGCTCATCGAAGTGACCTATGCGAGCCTTGAAGCGGGGCTGGCGGCGGCGAAGCCGGGCAATACGACAGGCGATATCGGCGCGGCCATTCAGGCTGTGGCGGAAGGCGAGCGCATGAGCGTGGTGCGCGATTTTGTCGGGCATGGCGTGGGGCGGCTGTTTCATGACGAGCCCAATATTCTGCATTTCGGGACGCCGGGAACGGGCGTGCCGCTCAAGCCGGGCATGATTTTCACGATCGAGCCGATGATCAATCTCGGCAAGCCGCACGTCAAAATCCTGTCGGATGGCTGGACGGCCGTCACGCGCGACCGGACGCTGTCGTCGCAGTGCGAACACTCGATCGGCATTACCGAAACTGGCCACGAGATTTTCACGCTCTCGCCCGGCGGCCTCTTCAATCCACTCGCAACACGGAAGTAGTCTTGAGCGACAAGCCCGAGAGCAGAGCCGGCGGCATGGCGGAAGCGCCGATGAAGCCGCATTATCTTGGGCATCGCGAGCGGGCGCGTGAACGGTTCAATACCGTGGGCGGCAATGCGCTTGCCGACTATGAACTGCTCGAATTGCTGTTGCACATGATCCTGCCGCAGAAGGACACCAAGGCGCTGGCCAAGGACCTGCTGGCGCGGTTCGGGTCGATTTCCGAGGTGCTCGGGGCGTCCCCTGCCCGGCTGGCCGAGGTCAAGGGGCTTGGCGATACGTCCATTACCCATCTCAAGGTGGTGCAGGCCGTGGCGCAGCGCTTTGGGCGTGACCAGATCGACGTTGAAAAGCCGATCCTGTCGTCTTGGTCCGAACTGATCGACTACTGCCGCAGCGCCATGGCCTATGAGAGCGTCGAGCAGTTTCGCATTCTGTTTCTCGACAAGAAGAACCGGCTGATTGCCGACGAGGTGCAACAGGTCGGTACGGTCGATCATACGCCGGTCTATCCGCGCGAGGTGATCCGGCGGACGCTGGAGCTGTCGGCTTCGGCGCTGATCCTCGTGCACAACCATCCGTCGGGCGATCCATCGCCTTCGGCAGCCGACGTGCGGATGACGAGGGAAATCGCGGAGATTTCCAAGCAGATGGGGATCACGCTCCACGATCACATCATCATCGGGCGCGCCGGGCACGCCTCGATGCGGGGGCTGAAACTAATCTGACGGCTGCTGCTGTTGCTGCTGGCGGCCAGAGAGTTTGTCGGTGAACTGGCGGAAGTGGCGCAGCGCTGACTTCACCCGCGGGCTGGCCTTGGCCTGGGCGCGTAGTTTCTGGAACTGCTGATGGAGGCCGACAGACAGCCGGCCTTTCAGCGTGAGGCCGATATAGTGCTGGCGGAGCGGGGTCTGCACATTGCACCAGTGGCGCTTTTCGTCGGTGAAGCCGGAGCCCATGTCGAACATGGCAAAACCGGAATCGAAGACCGTCTGCATGACGCGCAGCAGGCATTGCTTGCCCGGCGAACCCACCTGAATGGCTGGATCGTCGCTCATTGAGGAGATGAGGCAGAACATGCGGTTACCGTGGACCACATTGTAGCGCACGGCGACAATCTCGCCATTGAGGCGCAGAACGTGGAGGCGGATGTCGAGGCCCGAGCCGGGCTGCATGGCCTTGTGGTAAAACTCGACAAGGTTGTCGCAGACGAAGGTGTCCCGGATGCCCTGCGTCCGGAAACGGGCCGAGCGCTGCCGGAACATGACGTCGATGGCCTCTTTGCCGGCCACCGGATCGGTAACCAGCTCAAAATCGATATCACCGAGCGCGGCGAGACGATCGCCCTGCTGCCGGTCGTGCTTTCGACGGCTGCGGCTACGCTGGAGCTTGTCGGCTTCCTCCCAGGAGGAGAATTCAGAACGATAGAGGGTGTCCACCGCTAGAGGACTGCCCAGCTCATCGAAAAGACCACCGAAACCGGTGATCTCGCCCGGAATGGCGCGGAGATAGACGGCATCGGCATCGCCGAGCTGACCGATCATGGTTTGCCAGAGCTGCGCCCGACCTTCGGGACCGAGCGAAGCCAGCTTGCGATAGTCGGAAATCGGCGCGTAGCAGCCGACTTGGGAGCGCGGGAACCAGGTGTAGACGGTGATGCCAAGCTGGCGGCGGCGATGCAGCGGCAGCAGGGCCACCGGCTCGCCATCGACTTCGCCGATGACAAAGCACTGATCCGCGGGCGCTATGCCGCGATCGCCGATCCATAGGCGGATGAAATCGAAACTTTGCCCGGGCGACTCGACAAGGTCGGATGTCAGCGCGCGCCATACGGCCTCGACCTCACCGATATCGTGGGTGCAACGGGCGGTCATTGTGCCATCAGCACGCGCAAACACGCCAGCCGGAAGAACGGCCGCTTCGCCGTTTTCGGCGAGTGCGCGCAATAGTGGCTGGTTGCCCAGGTTGGCCGTGTCCATCTTCCCCGTCCAAATGACGCCGACAGTCTTGGCGCAATGGAGTAAATCGGGGCTGAAGATCACGCAGAAATTGTTCTCGGACCTGCGGAAAGTTTTCGAGGGTTAACGAAACCCTGCCTCAGCCGAAGTTTGCAAGAACAGGGAAGGTTTCGAGGAACCAGAAGGAAATGCGGGTGAAGTTGCCGGTGAGGAACAGAATGCCGGTGACAACGAGCAGGCCGCCCATGACCTTTTCCACCGTGTGCAGATGGCGCTTGAAGGACTGGAAGAAGGTGAGGAACGGGCCAATGGCAATGCCGGCGAGGAAAAACGGGATGCCAAGGCCGAGCGAATAAAGCCCGAGGAGCGAAGCACCTTCCCAGGCGGTTTCGCGGCTGGCAGCGACGGACAGGATGGCCGCGAGCACGGGGCCGATGCAGGGTGTCCAGCCGATGGCGAAGGCTAGACCGAGAAGGAAGCCGCCGAGCGGGCCGGAGGCGACGCCCGGGCCATTGTGGCGCATCTGCCGGTCGAGGAAGCCGATGCGGTAGACCCCAAGGAAATGCAGGCCCATGGCGATGATGATGACGCCGGCAACGGGGGTCATGATCGGCAGGAGCTGACGGAAAACCTGACCAAAGGCGGTCGCCGTCGCGCCGAGCGCCACGAAGACCACCGAAAAACCGAGGATGAAGAAGAGCGAGGTGATCGCGACCTTGAAGGTCAGCTTGCCCGCGCCAGTGTCGGCTTCAGCGCGCAACTGGTCGAAACTGGCGCCACTCATATAGGTGAGATACGGCGGCACAAGCGGCAGGACGCAGGGGCTGAGAAAGCTCAGAATGCCTGCACCGATGATCAATGGCAGAGAGAATTCCACGGCGACGCTCCGAAGTCCGGCACCTGTGTAGCGCCACGACGGCATAAAGCAATTGGCCTTGCCGTCGCATCGCAGGGATGTGAGCGCTAGTGGCCTGAAAGCATTTTGGAAATGCGCAGGGCATAACGATCGGTCATGCCCGAGGTGTAGTCGGCCAGCGAATGCAGCGCTTCGGCGGGTGTGCTCAGGTTGCGCAGGTCGAGATCGAGAGCGCGCACCAGTTGTTGCGATCGCGAGCCAATGCGATCAGCCTTCCAATCCACCGCGGCAAGATCCTCAAAGACCGGCAAAATACCGGACATGACGTTGTAGATGATGCGGCGGCCGGAGACTTCGAGTTCGGTTTTGCGGCGCGCGGTGAAGATGTGGTCGGACGAGAGCTGGCGCATGTTCTTGAAGATGGGCGCCATTTCGCCCGTCTCGGTGAGCGCGCCAGAAAAAGTGCCGGCCATGATCTCGGCATAGTGGGCCTTGAAGGCCTCGACGCAGTTGTCGATGGCCTTGCCGATGGCCATGGCGCGGAGCATGGCGACATGCTCGGCTTGATTGCGATCACCAGCGGTCGCGTCGCGCGGCTTGGCGGCGTCGACGAGAATTTCGACGACCTTTTCATAGGGCAGTTCGCCCGTGGTGAAGGCGTCTTCGATGTCGACGATGTTGTAGCAGATATCGTCGGCCGCCTCGACGACGAAGACCAATGGGTGACGGCGCCACCATTTTTCGTTCCCGATCTGCTCTTCTGGCAGACCAAGGGAAGCAGCAACGTCTTCGAAGAGCGCGGTTTCGCCGCTAAAGACGCCGAACTTCTTGAGGCCTACATAGCTGGCATCGCCGGAAGCCTTGACCGCAGCGCGGGTCTTGGCAGTCACGGGATATTTCATGAAGGCGCCGAGCGTCGCCTTTGAGAGGCGCATGCCGCCGTCATTGCGGTACATTTCTAGCCGCGTCAGGATGCGGAAACCCTGCGCGTTGCCCTCGAAGGCCGTGAATTCAGGACGCAGTTGATCGTCGAGATCGCAGGCAAGGCCCCTGCCCCCCGCAAACTGTTCGGCGAACCAGGCGCCCATGGCGTCTTCACCGGAGTGACCAAAGGGCGGATTGCCGATGTCGTGGGCGACACAGGCGGCCTGCACGATATTGGCAAGGCTATGTTCGTCGCCGGGGTTGATATGCCCCTGCTCGGCCAGCCAATGGCCGATGCGCATGGCGATCGACCGACCGACGCTGCTGACCTCGATGGAGTGGATCAGGCGGTGATGGACATGGTCATGCTCGTAGAGCGGCTGGACCTGCGTCTTGTTGGCAAGGCGGCGGAATGGCTCCGAGAAGATGATGCGGTCGTGGTCCTGCACGAAAATCGACCGGCTGACCTGGGGGACGTACTTTTTGTCGCCCAGACGCTCTTCGGAAAGAAGGCGGTTCCATTCCATGGCAGGTCCTCATGCACAGGCTTTGGAGGATATGAACTGCCTGACATGACAGAGTCCCGCGGCGCTCTGCCTTTTCAACAGCTATGCGGCCCTCTCCAGAATGGTTTTGAGGGTTTCCAGGTCCTTCCGCACCGCGGCGGCATCGCGCTGGTATTCCTCCTCAGTCATGCTGTTCTCCTGCAATAGGAGGAAACTCACCTCGGCGCCGTCGCCATTGGGCATGACGCGCAGCGCGACATGGACGATGCGGCCGTCTACGTGAACGTCGTGGTCGAACACGCCATATGGATTTCTGGCCGTGAAGGTGATGCGGATGGGATTTCCGCTGGGATCGTGAGCGATCCATTCGAGGCCCGAGCCGTCAAAGCCATTGCCGAGGCCCGCGGCCCATTGGACCATATTGGCCGGCTCGGCTGCGAAATCGTAGACCTCTTGCCACGGGCGATTGATGGTGACGGCAAGTGTCGAGCTGCGATAGGTCGCCATGTCTGCTCCTCGGTTTTGCTTGGGCTAGTCTATGGTCCGGTTTCAGCCATGCCAACCAAAGGCTAGGCTTGCCCCGGCGAGCGGGCCGCCCTATAGCCAAATCATCGCCTGGAAATGAGGTGCCTCCTTCATGTCGACCCGTCCGCTGCGCATCGCCCCATCGATTCTTTCCGCTGATTTTTCGCGGCTGGGAGACGAGGTTTCGGCAATTGTCGCGGGCGGCGCGGACTACATCCATATCGACGTGATGGACGGGCATTTCGTGCCCAATATCAGCTTCGGCGCGCCGATCATGAAGTCGATCCGCGGCGTGACGGACAAGGTGTTCGACTGCCACCTGATGATCGCGCCAACCGATGCCTATCTCGCTGATTTCGCCCATGGCGGCGCGGATATCATCACCGTCCACGCCGAGGCCGGTCCGCATCTTCATCGCTCTCTGCAGGCCATTCGCGGCCTCGGCAAGAGGGCCGGCGTGGCGCTCAATCCGGCGACGCCGGTTTCGGCGATCCAGCATGTGATCGACGATGTCGACCTCGTGTTGATCATGAGCGTCAATCCCGGCTTTGGTGGCCAGAGTTTTATTCCCGAGTCGATCAGCAAGATCCGCCAGGCCAAGGCGCTGATCGGCGGACGCGATATCGATCTCGAGGTCGATGGCGGCGTGAGCGCCGAGAACGCGCGGGCCGTTGTCGATGCCGGGGCCAACGTGCTCGTGGCTGGTTCTGCCGTCTATGGCGGCAATGATCCCAAAACCTATGCCGGCCGCATTGCGGCCATTCGTGACGCGGCCACCGGCCGTATCGCCTGACTCCACTTTTGAACTGCCGAGGCTAAGCCCATGATTCCGCGCTATTCCCGTCCCGAAATGGTTGCCAACTGGTCGGCCGAAACCCGCTTCGCCATCTGGTTCGAAATCGAGGCCCATGCCACGAGCAAGCTCGCTGAACTCGGCGTCGTGCCCAAGGAAAGCGCCGATAAGATCTGGGACGTCATGAACGCCCGCAAGGCGGAAAAGGGCGACTACGGCTTTGACGTCGAGCGCATCGACGAGATCGAACGCACGACCAAGCACGACGTTATCGCCTTCCTGACGCACCTCTCGGAAATCGTTGGGCCCGATGCCCGCTTCGTGCACCAGGGCATGACCTCGTCGGACATCCTCGACACCACGCTCTCTGTGCAGATGAAGCGCGCGGCCGATATTCTGCTCGCCGATATCGACGCCCTGCTCGCTGCGCTGAAGCGCCGGGCCATGGAGCACAAGAACACGATCACCATCGGCCGCAGCCATGGCATCCATGCCGAGCCGACGACGTTTGGCGTCAAGCTGGCCGAAGCCTATGCGGAGTTTACCCGCAACCGTGCTCGCCTTGCGGCGGCCCGCGACGAGATCGCGACGGCCGCGATCTCCGGCGCCATTGGCACCTTTGCCAATATCGATCCGCAGGTGGAAGAATACGTCGCAGAAAAGCTTGGGCTTTCGGTCGAGCCGGTGTCCACCCAGGTTATCCCGCGTGATCGCCATGCCATGTTCTTTGCAACGCTCGGCGTGATCGCTTCGTCGATCGAGCGCGTCGCAGTGGAAATCCGCCACCTGCAGCGCACCGAAGTGCTGGAAGCCGAAGAATATTTCTCGCCGGGCCAGAAGGGCTCGTCGGCCATGCCACACAAGCGTAACCCCGTGCTTACCGAAAATCTCACCGGCCTCGCCCGCCTCGTGCGCGGTATGGTGGTGCCGGCACTGGAAAACGTGGCCCTCTGGCACGAGCGCGATATCTCGCACTCGTCGGTTGAACGCATGATCGGGCCGGATGCCACCATAACGCTGGACTTTGCGCTGGCGCGCCTGACTGGCGTGATCGACAAGCTCGTCGTCTATCCGGAAAACATGCGCAAGAATCTGGATCTGCTTGGCGGTCTCCACAATTCGCAGCGCGTGCTGTTGGCTCTGACCCAGGCTGGTTACAGCCGCGAGGATTCGTACTCGGCCGTACAGCGCAATGCCATGAAGGTCTGGGAGCACCGGGGCGACCGCACCGGCCTCTTTGCCCAGAACCTCAAGGCCGATCCCGATGTGACCCTGAGCGATGCGCAGATCGACGACATGTTTGACGACGCTTACCACCTCAAGCATGTCGACACGATTTTTGGTCGGGTCTTCGGCGCATGAGGATTGCTGATACCGACATCCTGATCCTGCCGGGTCTTGGCAATGCCGGGCCAGGCCACTGGCAAACGCGCTGGGCCGAAAAGATGTCCACAGCCGCCATCGTCGAACAGGCGGAGTGGGACGAGCCCGATCCGGAAGACTGGATCGACACCATCATCGAGGCCGTCAAGCTGGCCAAGCGGCCGGTTGTGCTGGTGGCGCACTCGCTTGCCTGTATCGCACTGGTGCAGGCAGCGCCGCGATTCCCCGAAGGGGCGGTGAAGGGTGCGCTGCTGGTTTCGCCCCCTGACGTCGAGCTCAATCCGGATGTGCCGGAAGAAGCAAAGTGCTTTGGGCCGGTATCACGCGATCCCCTGCCCTTTCCCTCGCTGCTGGTGATTTCCTCGACTGATCCATTCTGTTCGCTGGAGCGCGCGGCAGACTATGCCGCGGCCTGGGGTTCGGATTTTCATCAGGCGGGCGATGCAGGACACATCAACGTCTATTCCGGGCACGGCCCCTGGCCTGAGGGCCTCATGATGTTTACGCGGTTGATGCAGCGGCTATGACCGACGCCTATTCTCTCGTGGCCGAGATACCGGCCGTGGACGACTATCTGCGCCTGCGCGTTGTTGCGGGGCTGAGCCCCAAGACGCGCGAAGGCGCCAGCATTGGCCTGCCCAATAGCTGGTTCGCCGTCACCGTAGTGTTCGAGGGCAAGGCCATTGGCATGGGTCGGGTTATCGGCGATGGCGGTACGGCCTTCCAGATCGTCGATATTGCCGTTGAGCCCGCCCACCAGGGCCAGGGATTGGGCAAGCGCATCATGGCGGCACTGATGGACAAGCTGAACAACGACGCCCCGGCCGGCGCCTATGTCAGCCTTATTGCCGACGGCGATGCGAAGCATCTCTACGCCAAATATGGCTTCGAGCCGGTCATGCCTGCCTCGATTGGCATGGCCACACGCGTAACCAGAGGCTGACGCCACACCTTGGGCGGGCACGCCGGGAATCCGCCAAAATTCCGCCTAAGTCGCTGAAATTCAGACGGAAAAGTGCTCGTCGGAATTAAATCTTCTTAACTTGAGAAGGCAGCCGAGCGGACCTACACCACTCCCCGCTGGTTTGGAAACGCCGGTGGATGACGAAGGCATTCACGACGCGACGGCTCCAGAAAACCGGCAAAGAGATCGCATGGAGAACATCATGCGTAAGTTCGTCACTCCCCTCCTCATTGCCCTTGTTGCTGTTGCACCCGGCGCCGCTTTTGCGGCCACGACTGCAATGCCCGCGGCCAAACCCGCGGTGACCTCGCAGGCCGACCAGTCCATTTCGGGTACGGTCAAGGCGTTCGACCTCAAGGCCCATACCCTGACCTTGGCAGACGGGAAGATTTACCAGTTGCCGGCGACCTTCAAGGACCCGGGCCTCAAGGCCGGCGAGAAGGTAACGGTGCACTGGAAGATGAACGGGAGCGCCTATCAGGCGACCGGCGTCACCATCGGCTAGACAAAAAAAGGGAGCCGACAAAGCCGGCTCCCTCCGATTCTCAACTATCGGGCAGATCAGCCTTCAGTGGCGATCTGCTCATTGGCGACGGCAACCAGGGTCGCCATCTTCTGACGAATCACATCGTCGCCAATGGAAATGCCCTTGGCCTTGAGATCGCCGGAGACCTTGCGGAACACGTCTTCGTCGCCCGCTTCCTCGAAATCGGCAGCAACCACTTCGGCCGCATAGGCCTTGGCTTCGTCGCCCGAAAGGCTCATCAGCTCAGCCGCCCAGATGCCGAGCAGCTTGTTGCGGCGTGCTTCGGCCTTGAATTTCTTCTCAGAATCGAAAGCAAACTTGGCTTCCTGGCCCTTCTGACGATCGTCGAACCCGCTCATGGTCTCTCCCATATGGCTTGCCTGCCGGTCGCCCGGCCGTTCCCCACCGACATAGGCGGTTGAGCTAAGCAAATCAACGGGAAGAGACGGGATGCGACCTTGTGTGGCGGTTACCACAGTCAGGCGGCAACGCGGACTGGCCCGACACGAAAGAGCTTGCAATTCCGTGCCATTCTGGCGCATGAAGCGCGCCTAAACGGTGCACTTTTTCACGGCAGCGGAAACCCCCATGAATCGTCGACGTAAAATCTATGAGGGCAAGGGCAAGATCCTTTTTGAGGGTCCGGAACCTGGCACTCTGGTCCAGTATTTCAAGGACGACACCACGGCCGGCAACGGCGCTCGTCATGAAATCATCGACGGCAAGGGCGTGTTGAACAACCGAATCTCCGAATTCGTGTTCACCAAGCTCAACACCATGGGCATCCCGACCCACTTCCTGCGCCGCCTCAACATGCGCGAGCAGTTGATCAAGGAAGTCGAGATCATCCCGCTTGAAGTGGTCGTGCGCAATTATGCCGCTGGCTCGCTTTGCAAGCGCCTCGGCCTCGAGCCCGGCACGCAGTTGCCCCGCTCGATCATCGAATTCTATTACAAGGACGACGCGCTCAACGATCCGATGGTTTCGGAAGAGCACATCACGGCCTTCGGCTGGGCCACCCCGGCCGAGCTCGACGACATCATGAGCCTTGCCATCCGCGTCAACGACTTCCTGACCGGGTTGTTCATGGGCGTCGGCATCCAGCTCATCGACTTCAAGATCGAATGTGGCCGCCTCTATGAAGGCGACCTGATGCGCATTGTGCTGGCTGACGAAATCAGCCCGGACAACTGCCGCCTGTGGGACATCAAGACCCGCAACAAGATGGACAAGGATCGCTTCCGCGAAAACCTCGGCGGTCTCGTCGAAAGCTACCGCGAAGTGGCCCAGCGCCTCGGCATCCTCGTTGAAAACGACAATGCGCTGACCACCGGTCCGCGTCTCGTTCAGTAATTTTCGGGAAGACACCATGAAAGCGCGCGTTACCGTCACGCTCAAGGCTGGCGTTCTCGATCCCCAGGGCCAGGCCATCGAAGGCTCCCTGGCTTCCCTCGGCTTTGGCGGCGTCAAGGGCGTCCGCCAGGGCAAGGTTTTTGATCTCGTTCTCGACGGCACCGATGTGGAAGCCGCGCGGACACAGTTGACCGGCATGTGCGAAAAGCTGCTGGCCAATACTGTGATCGAAAATTACCAGATCGAAATCTCTAATTAACGCTTAATTGCGATAACTGATGACGCGCCGGGCTTGGCGTAGGACTGTATGCACATGCGTAAGACCCAGATTGCTCTCTCAGTAATGTTTTTCGCCTCGCTTGGCCTGCTCTTTGCAGCCTATGCCTCTGTGCCGGTCTGACCGGCCTTAGGGCATTTCTTACCACTGCGACAATTGTCTAGAAGCTGACTGCTTGCTTTAACCGGCTGGTGTCAGGCTTTTGCTACCGTGCGCTCAAAATCGCATGGGAGCGCGACAATGGAAGTGGCCAAGCAAAGACTTGATTGGGTTGATATGGCCAAGGGCCTGTCGATCTTTCTCGTCGTCATCATGTATTGCGCATCGAGCGTGGGCGAGGATACCGGCCAGACCGGTTTCCTGCACTGGACCATCGCCTTTGCCATGCCCTTCCGCATGCCCGAATTCTTCCTGATCTCGGGGCTGTTCCTGAGCCAGGTCATCGACCGGCCATGGCGCGCCTATGCCGACCGGCGCATCGTCCACTACTTTTACTTCTACGCGCTCTGGGCGGTGATCCACATCGTCTTCAAGGTGGCGCTTGTCGGCCGCGATCCCGTCGGTGCTCTGAGCTATCTCGCCTGGGCGGTCGTCGAGCCCTATGGCGTTCTGTGGTTCATCTACATGCTTGGCGTCTTCGGCCTCGTCAGCAAACTGCTGCACCAGTTCAAGGTGCCGCATTGGGCGGCGCTGCTCGTTGGCGCGGTGCTGCAGATAGCGGCGGTTCATACCGGCAGCTATCTCATCGACCAGTTCTGCGCGTACTTCGTCTATTTCTATGCCGGCTATGTCTTCGCGCCGCAGATCTTCCGGATTGCGGATTGGTCGGCCAGCCATATCGGCGCGGCTCTCGGAGTGCTCGCGGCATGGGCCGTGGTCAACGCCGTCCTCGTCTTCACGCCGGGCTTCCGTCTTGATCCCGTGCATATTCAGATGGGCTGGGGCGCCCTGCCCGGCGTTCATTTGCTGGCCGCGCTGGCCGGTGCAGTGGCGATCTGTATCGCTTCGGCCCTGTTTGTTCGCCTTCCCTGGATGAACTGGCTGCGCTGGATGGGCACCAAATCGCTGGTGGTCTATGTCGCCTTCGTCCTGCCCATGGGCATTGCGCGCACGCTGCTGCTGGCTCTCGGTGTCGAAGAGCCCAACCTCGTCAGCCTCATCATCATGGTCATCGCCATCGGCTCGCCGCTGGTGCTGTGGTGGATCACGGAAAAGGTTGGCTTCGGCAAGTTCCTGTTTGAGCGTCCGGCCTGGGCCCATATCCCGGGCACGACGGGCTCATCGAAGTCACAACAGCCGGTCGCAGCCGAATAGGTCACGAAGCGGTCAAAACCGTTGATTACGTCGGCAAGGCAACCGAACAGACGGAGCCTTGCCGATGCGACACCGCCTCTTTGCCTGCCTTACGCTTTCTGCCGCGCTCCTGGCAGTCCCGGCCGCCTACGCCGATTTTCTCGCACCGAGCTTTGAATCCCTGACCATCGAGGGTGTCGCGCCACCTGACTGGATTGCCGGGCCCCGTGATGGTGGTTTCATCGGCATGTGCACAACTTGCGCCGGAGGCACCATGTTGCTCGAAGTGAAGGTGCACGACGATGACGGCACCGGTGAGCGCGTCCGTTCAGGCGAGACGACGGCCGAGCGCTACACCGAAATCGGCAAGGCCAATGCCCAGCAAATGGGTGGCGAATCGGACTATTTCGGCACCAAGCGGATCGACTTCAGCTCTGCCGTCGGCTTCAAGACAAGGGCCCGGACAGCCACCGGTGACTTCTCCGCTACCTATCAGTTGTGGAGTGATGGCAAGCAATTGCTGATCAGGGTTTACGGCAAGGACCAAAGCATGGTGGACAACGTCGCAGAGAAAGCCTATTCCGCCGCTGCACCACAGACCTTCAGGTGATCTGATGAAAGCTGCCGTCCTCGTGTTCCCCGGCCTCAATCGCGACCGCGACATGATCGCGGCGCTGACAAAGATCGGCGGCGTGGCGCCGGCCGTCGTTTGGCATCAAGATGCCGACATCCCGGATGTCGACCTGATCGTCATTCCCGGCGGATTTTCCTACGGCGATTATTTGCGCTGCGGCGCCATCGCGGCGCGCTCGCCGATGATGGACAAGGTCCGCGAACGCGCCGCCAAGGGCACGAAGGTTCTCGGCGTCTGCAACGGCTTCCAGATCCTGATCGAAGCTGGCTTGCTGCCGGGCGCCCCTGATGCGCAACACCTCGCTCAAATTCGTCTGCCGCGAAGTGAAGCTCGAGGTCACCAATACCGACAACGCGTTCACCGGTGGCTATGCCAAGGGCCAGATCATCCGCTGCCCCGTTGCCCATCATGACGGCAACTATTTTGCCGA
>NZ_JBEVLL010000053.1:0-15625 GCF_040509215.1 Devosia sp. | reverse complement strand
GAAGCGATCGACAGGCTGTTTCAACCCTTCCAACGCGGTGAAGGCGAGAAGCGCTTCCAGGGCCTCGGTCTTGGCCTCTACATCGCCTCGCAGATTGCCGAAGCACATGGCGGGAAGATTGAGGTGACATCTAACGCGCAGGAAACCCGGTTCGCCTTCACCATGACGGTTTGAGCTGGCAATATACTCGCAGGCGGCGAAGCCGGCGGCCGTCCCTTTGGATTTCGCCTCCAGTCGGACCGCCGCGGTGTCATCGAGGCGCTTTCAGGACTGCCGCGCCTAATCAAAATTTTTTCCTCTTGCAGCAGACCAGTCTCTAACTTGGCCTGGTTTGGCCTTAGCGGGCTCTTCCCTGTCAAAGCGCTGCATCATTTCCGCGGCACTCGATTGCAGGGCAGAAACCTGCTCATTGCTAAAAGGCCTCGATTGGTAATCCATTACAACCAAAGCGCCGATGGCCCGGCCATCCACTTGGAGCAACGGCACACCAACATAAAGCCCGATACTGTTTGTTTGGATGTAGGCGCTCTCACCGAGCACTGGGTGGGGCTCATCGAGGCGCATTATCAAAGCGGATTTGGTATCTACGATATGTCGTGTGAGGCGGGCAGCGTCCTCATCTGCCATGTGGCGTTCGTCATCGAGCAGATAGATGGCCGCAACCGGCATGGTTAGGCGCTCTGCAATACGATCCAGCTCTTGACCGAGTTCGTCATCACCGCGGCCTGAACCGCTGAGAGGATTTGGACGCTCTGCCTCTCCGCTGGTCTCACCGCCCCCCAAATCACTGGTCACGTCGCCCACGGTCTGGGCAAATGAAGTATGCAGCGCGTCGACGTAAAGGCTCTCGGCATGTTGCTCTACGTTGGCACTGTTGAGGGTAAGAGCAACTATCCGAACGTCAGGATACATGCGCCGAATTCGCCTGGCGGCGTAGCGGCTCTGCGCCCTTATGTCTTGCCCCAAGAATACCATAACAACGGCCCTGACACCGGTGAGATCAAGCCGGCCAATGGCCTCCTGCCGGATGGCAACAGGTGGTAAGATGCGAACGGCGTGGCCAGCTTTTTGGAAGTGGATGCTGAGGATCAGGGCTGCGCCTTCATCGATCTCGCTCTTACCCCCGACGAGGACGATCTCGGCGCCATCTGTGTTCGGAAGAGGCGCCACTTCTCGCGTAACTTCGTCAAAACTCTCAATGAAAAGGCGTCTTTGTTGAAGGGTCTGCGGATCGTCGGATCGTTCGCGCTCGGCGAGCAACAGCACTGGCAGCAGCGTTTCATCTAGGAACGCATCCTCGCCGCCCGCTTCAATCTGTTCTTCAGCAAGTTCGATGGCGCCCTCGGAATCCCCTTTTAGAAGGCGATTGTAGAGGCGTTCGGTGGGGGAGAGCACCGGCTCACTACCAAGTACAGTCTCAAGGAACTGTAGCTGCGGCAGGTGTCGGCCGATCACGACGAGGCACACGGTCATCGGAGTAGCTAGGATGAGGCCAACGGGTCCCCAAAGGGCGGCCCACAACATCGCGGAAAGCAGGATCGCTATCGGCGACACCCCAGTGCTCGATCCGTACAGCCGAGGTTCAATGACATTGGCTGTGGTCAGATCGAGGACGAGGAACAGCCCAATCGAGGAGAGCAGCATCGACCAGCCGGGATCAACAGCAAAAGCGAGAAGGAAGGGGACGATGGCGATAATCAGTGCCCCAACAAAGGGGATGTAGCGGAAGAGGATAATAAGCAGACCCCAGAGTAGGGCGCTGGGTACCCCAATGATCCAGAGGCCGGCCGCGAAGATGCATCCGTACGCGATGTTGACCATCAATTGAATGATCAGGTAGCGGCCAACCCTGCGGCTGGCATCCGCGATTGCGATCGAGGTGAGCGAGTATCTTCCCCTGCTGACGAGTCGAATAAAGCGTTCCTGCAGATCAGCGCGTCCAACCAATAAGAAGATCAGAAAGACGGCAACGATGGCCACCGTAGCAATCGGTCCGATTATGGAGCCCAGCAGCGATGAAAGTAGACCCAGAGGACCAAGTTCATTTGATATCGTAACGGGGACGGGCATACCCGCCGGCTGTACGCCTCCTGCGGGCCTCAAACGTTCGCCAAAGGAGGTCAGGGTCGACTGTAGTTGGTCGAGCAGCGTGAGGCCTTCAAACTGGTCTTGGAGCGCAGCGACCTTTGCAGAAATTATCTCCTGATATCCGGGCAGCGCCTGCGTCAGGGAAACCACCTGCATGCCCACGACAATTGAGAATGTGCCAAGGGCCGCGACGACAAGCAGAACTGCAAGGATTACGGCAAAAGCGTCAGGGATATGGGCGCGCCGATTGAGCCAGGTGACAACCGGCGCCAACGCGAAAGCCAGCAGTATGGCAAGAACCAACGGTACAAGGATACCTGCGCCAAAATAGAGCAGCGCCGCCACAAGCGCGAATGTCGCCACCCGTTCGAAAACGGACGACGACCGAGCGTCTCCTGTCGGAATAAGGTCCAACTCTATCTCTCTAACTGCCGCCAGCGATGACGCGCGGTCCAATCGGATCCACGGGGACTCTCTTGAATAGCTCGGCTATGTCTGCGTTTCGCCGTTACGCAGGTCGGTTAGGTACTGACCCGGTTGGCAGGTGACCCGCGGGCGTCATCTGATTGACCGCATCAGGCAGGGTTTTCGACAACCGATCGAGAAGTTCGGCTCTGGAGAGACCTGTCTTTTCCGTAAGCTCGGCCAGAGTGTCTTCCCCTAGGGTCGCCTCAAGGTCAGCATTATCGACAGGAGCGTTTTCGCCAGTGCCGATCCAGCTGTCCGCTTTGTCGCCCCGTCCTGACTGACGAAACCGTTCAACCAGATCGCCGAGTCCCCCGGTCAACGCGCCGCCGGCATTGCCGCCAGTGAATGCGTCGCCGAGACCGTTCAGAATTCCACCCAGCCCGTTCTGATCCCGGTTGGGATTATTAGGATCGTTGGCCGGATTGCCCGCGTTGTTTAAAAGCTGGCCGAGCTTATCGCGGTTTTGATACCCGGCAACTGCGAGGAGGCCGAGCAGCGCAACGATAGAAGGCATTCCCTTAGCCATTTAGCTTCTCCTTCTATGGTGGTTATGTGCGGCGGCGCCCGGCGAGCATGCCCCACACGAATAGAATGATCACGGCGCCCACAATTGCGCCAATAAACCCGGCGCCTTCCCCAGGCGCATACCAACCGAGCGCTTGGCCGAGATATGAAGCGACGAATGCGCCAACAATTCCGAGAATGGTCGTTAAAATGAAACCGGATGGCTCGTTGCTGCCCGGCATGATGAACTTGGCAACGACGCCAGCGACAAATCCGATGATGATCGTCCAGATGATACCCATGGCGCGCTCCTAATGATGTCGACAGCAACGGATACCGACGGCCGACGTTCCTGCGGCATTAGAAAATGAAGAAGGGGTTGAGAGCAGAAAAGCGACGAGAGCAGTACTCGTCGGTCACGGCTCCGCCACTGGCAGCACCTAAATGTCAGAATGGGACCAAGAGCGCAGCGCCGGGACGCAGCGCCAAATACAGACACCTCTGCAACCAATTAAGCTGCCCTACCTCAGGGTGATAGTTTAGGCGGGAGAGCAAGTTGGCTTTGAGAATTGGTATGGCATCAGCGGCCTTTGCAGTGATCCTTATTGCAATCGTGCCCGCTCTAGCTCAGCAGCCCCCCAGCAGAACGTCCACGCTTTTCACGAATGTCCTCATATTCGACGGCGTCGGCGACACACTTTCGGAGCCGTCGAACGTTCTCGTGACTGGAAATCTCATCGAGCGGATTTCCACGAGCAACATAGACGTCGATGCGGACGCGATTGTGGTCAACGGCGAGGGCAGAACCCTCATCCCCGGCTTGATCGATGCCCACTGGCACGCCATGCTGATCCGCCCAACGCCGGCGCAGGGCATCTACGGCGATATTGGCTACAACAATATCGCCGCAGGGGACGAAGCCACGGATACGCTGATGCGAGGCTTCACCACAGTCCGCGACGTGGGCGGCCCATCTTTTGGTTTGAAGGCCGCGATCGACGAAGGCATCATCCCTGGCCCGCGCATCTATCCCTCTGGGGCAATGATTACCGTGACGAGCGGTCATGGTGATTTTCGCCAGCTCTCCGAGCTACCACGAACGATCGGCGGCCACATGGCGCGCATGGAGGTAGTCGGGGGAAGTATGGTTGCGGACAGTCCAGACGAAGTGCGTCTGCGTGTCCGGGAGCAGTTGATGCTTGGCGCGTCGCAGATCAAGTTGACCGCGGGAGGAGGGGTGTCGTCTCCGTTCAGCCCGATCGACGTGTCCACATTTACCCTGGAAGAGCTGCGCGCCGCCGTCGAGGCAGCCGACAACTGGGGCACGTATGTTAGTGCCCACGCGTTCACCTCGGCCGCGATCCGCCGTTCGATCGAAGCGGGCGTCAAGGTCATCGAGCATGGTTTCCTGATGGACGAAGAAACAGCCAAGCTTATCGCGGACAAAGGCATCTGGCTCAGCCTGCAGCCACTGCCGGAAGGCCTTCGACTTGGCTTCCCTGAAGGGTCCGTACAGCGGCAGGGGGCAGACGAGGTCTGGCCAGGAATTGAGCGTACGTATCAATTAGCGAAACAATACGGGATCAAGACTGCTTGGGGTACGGATGTTCTGTTCTCCCAGGCGCTCGCGCAACAACAGGGCGCAATACTCGCCTCGCTCGAGCGCTGGTACACCCCGGCGGAGGCGCTCGCCATGGCGACAGGGACGAACGCTGAGCTCCTCGCTTTGTCTGGCAAGCGCAACCCCTATCCTGGAGTGCTCGGTGTTGTGAAGGAAGGGGCCCTGGCCGACGTGCTCCTTGTTGACGGTAACCCACTGGAGGACCTGAGTCTGGTCGCCGATCCCGAAAATTTCGTCGTCATCATGAAAGACGGGATTATCTTCAAGAACACACTCGGTCCCGACCTCACGGCTTCCGCATCTGATATGTCAATTGGCGTGGGCAATCCGTATCCCGTCAGCAATTACGTATGTGAGGACGGCACACGCCTTGCGGTTCGCCTCTTGGGTGAGAGCGCCTCTGTATCGGTCAACGACGCGCCCGAGATCGCTCTGCCTTCCATGGGATCGGAGGGAACGACCTTTTCTAACGGTCGGTTAACCCTGGCGATCTCGCAAGGCCGCCTCTCCTGGGCCGTTGGCCGAGCGATGCCGTTCACGTGCTCCGATGCCTGACCGGCTGCTGCCGTTCAGATGCGGCGTCTGAGTATGCCTCTTGCCTGACATCGCCCTTTGCACCCGTGTTTTCTGGAGGATCCGCCCTTGCGCCGTCATTTCGGTTACGGACTAGCTGCTCTCGTCCTGCTTTCAACAGCTGTAGCGGTAGCGGCCGAGCGGGATCCACTGCCGCCGACGCAACTGCAGAAGGCGCTCGACACCCTTGCGGCCGGAGCCAGGCACGCGATTGCCGATGACCAGACGCCCGGCATTGCCATCGCAGTGGTGCATGGTGACGAGGTAATTTTTGCCGAAGGGTTCGGCACACGCGACGTGACCACAGGCGAGCCTGTGGACCCCGATACGGTGTTCCAACTCGCCTCGCTCTCGAAACCGATCGGCTCGACCCTGATCTCGGGCCTTATCGGCGACGGCAAGCTGACCTGGGATGAACGCCTGTCCGACCTTACGCCCGGGTTTGCCCTGCAGGAGCCGTGGGTGACCAACCAGGTGACCATCCGCGATCTCTACTCGCACCGTTCTGGCCTGCCCGATCACGCCGGTGACCTGCTGGAGGACTATGGCTACGATCGCGAAGAGGTGCTGCACCGGCTGCGTTTCCTGCCCCCGCAGACGAGCTTCCGCTCGGGCTATGCCTATACCAACTTCGGCATCACCGCTGCGGCGGTCGCCGCCGCATCGACGACCGGCATGGATTGGGAAACGCTGTCGGAGGAGCGTCTGTACAAGCCGCTGGGCATGACCTCAACCAGCTCGCGCTATGCCGATTTCATGGCCGAGACAAACCGTGCCGTCGGCCATGTCAGGGTCGACGGCAAGTGGGCCTTCGTCGAGCAGCGCCAGCCCGATCCGCAGTCACCGGCCGGTGGCGTGACCTCCTCGGTCAACGACCTGACCAAGTGGGTACGGCTCCTCGTCAATGAGGGCAAGTTCGAGGGCGAACAGGTGATCGCCACCGAGCCGCTCGATGCGGCGCACCTGCCGATGATGATCACCGGCTACGCTCCCAACGGGACGCCGTCGTTCTACGGGCTGGGCTGGAACGTCGGCTATGCCGGCGATGCGCGCCACTCCATCTCGCACTCGGGCGCCTTTGCGATGGGCGCCGGCACGACCGTCAACATCTCGCTCGACGACAAGCTGGGCGTGATCGTCCTCACCAATGGCGCGCCGGTGGGCGTGTCGGAATCGCTCGCCAATGAGTTCATGGATAACGCGGTGATCGGCGCTCCGCGCTATCCGTGGCATGAGGTGTTCACCGGCATTTTCGCCCAGATGGCGGAAGAGGGCATCACGCACAACTTCGACACGCCTCCGGTAGATGCTGGCCCGGCAGCGGCCGACGCGGCCTATCTCGGCAGTTATGTCAACGACTTCTATGGCCCAATCGAGGTGGTTACCGGCGCAAACGGGTTGAACCTGCTGATCGGCCCGAACCGGCGCCCTTTCGAACTCGGCCATTTCGACCGCGACACGTTCACCTTCCAAACGATCGGCGAAAACGCGTCCGGGATCACCGGGGTGACCTTTGCGCTTGATGGCGAGGGCAAGGCGCGTTCGGTGTGGATCGAGGCTTTCGACCACTCCGGTCTCGGGACCTTTGCCCGCGCGCACATACTGCCCCAAAGCATCCCTGGGCTTTGGTCCGGAAGACCCGTCGTGCCCCCGGAGAATCAAACTTCCCCATTCGAGCCGCGCCGACAGCAATGTCATGCGGGGGATGTCACCTTGCCAGAGTAGGCGGCCATCTGGTCTTGTGACGATCCATTCCCGGTCGCCTACGAACGACCCACTCTCAGTTATCCTTGCTTCCGGGATTGCCATGCCGCCGAGTGACTTAACGGGGTAGATGAAAATCTGTTCGATGCTAAACGCGGTCCTGGCGATCCCCGCGTGATGCAGGCCTTTTTTATCCAAGCTCATATCGCTGCTGCCACCACCTCGGCCGCTTCCGAGCAGGCGACAAGGCCTTGCGCAAAGGGATAGCGCTCCATCATGACGGGGATCGAGATGCAGAAGATGTCTGCTTCCGATCGGCCCTCGAGGCGAAGCCTGAATTGATCGTCCTCGCGTTGACCATTTCTGCGTTTGAGCGGATCGCTGCTCGAGAGCACCCGGTCGAGTTGGTGGAAGCCCAGCTCCGAAATCGAAGCAGCATTCTGCCCGCGTGCGTCGATCAGGGTGCCGAAAGTCTCCTCTCGGCCGGAAGCCTCAAGCCTGAAAGAACCGGCGCGATAACGGATTGCGCCGTCTTCACCCAGAGCCACGATGTCGAGGCACCCGGCCCGGTGCAAAGCAAGCAGGCGCAGAATGGAGAGGTGTGGAACACAGCCATAAGCGTCAGCGAACACTGGCGCGAGATGATGTCGGAACCTGGTGAGATCGCGTTGATCAAAAAAAGGCACGATCTCACTGAATATCTCATGGGCACGCATCATCGTGTAGCGCCACATAACCACCTGCCTCTTCCGATAGTCCCGCTTGGACTCGGAAAGGTTCTCCTCAATAGCGCTAAAACCCTGGCGAGCCTTTCGCATGGCAAAATAAGGCTCTGGCGAACCCTTCCGGAGTGAACCGCTGCAGGCCGAGCCCCTCAACGAACTCTCGATCATCGGAAACCAGCTGCTGCTTGAAAAGCTTGAAGGCTTTGGCGAGAAGCCCTGTTTTTCCCTGCTGGCGAAACAGCTCAAGCCGAGCGGCCGTAAAGATCAACAATGGTTCTTCGGGAATTGGATAAAAGAAGTCGGCGTCGGGGACAGTCCCCTTGCGGGAAGTCATAACCAAGCGCAGCGGTTGCTTTGATAGGAGCTCGTACGACAGGGCGTTCTCGTCGCCGACGAAATGACCATAGCGGGATGCCAGGCCGACAACGGCATCGATCGCGCTCAGCGAAGACCCCAGGATGAGCGCTGCGCGATCGTCGCCTACTTTCAGATCCTGCACGGGATAGGGCGACCTGAAGAGTCCGGGTAAGGGCTCAGGCCTGTCGAAATCAGTGCGATGACCAGTGGCCATGACAACAGCGTCGAAGCGACGGCGAGCCGCATTTTGGTCTCGTTTGACAAAGAGCGTAAATCCCGTGCTGTCAGGCTTCACGTCCAGCACGCGGGTGCGTGTCTCAATATCGACGGTCTGACCTGGGGCCGAAGCTTGAACCATGCGCGTTAGCTGGTCGCTATAGTATGCGCCGATCAAGACCCGCGGATAAAAGTCCCGATCACGCACCTGATCCCTCGCGATGCCAAATCTGTTCAACAGCCGGGAGTCTGCCGACCGCACCCAATCGGCAAGTGACACGAGGACAGGTGGAATTTCGACGGAGGTGATGTTTGCCATCATCTCAATGGTGTTGTGGTCCTCCGAATATGGAAGCCCGCAGCCGGCTACTCGGCCAGCTTCAAAGATTGTGATGTGCACATTGTCTGCCGTTAGCAGCAGGCTCTTGACCGTATAAACGGCGGTAGGCCCGCCGCCGACTATTGCGATCCGCTTCCTAGGTGACATCTTGGGGATACTAAACGCTCCAATGCAGGCGTAGTGCAATCTCTCGGCTCGACGAGTCTGCGAACGCCCGACCGGCGGGCTCGTTCCTTGTCCCGAGCGAGAGACAGTCAAAACTCATCCTCGCACCAGTCGCCAATAAGAAGGCCCGGAGCAACCCGGAGCCTTCTCATCAGGATATCGAAACCGCTGACCACGGGAGTGTGCGGCTCGATGCATATCAATGGCCCGCACTGGGAATGGTTCGATCACGCTGGGCATGAAAAAGCCGCCCAGCATGACTTCTGTTGAATCACGCGGCGGCTTTGGGTGAGCATCCAACGCAGGACAGCGTCAACAACCCGCACCAGATGCTCGGGTCTCTGAACTGGCCAGCATCGATTCAGTTCCGGGGAAAGCAAAGGCCCCGATCGTTCGCGCGATCGAGGCCAGCACCACGAGTATTGTCATGCACTTGAAACAACACCATCACCCGACGATGGTTCCGCAGCCTCCCACAGCGGCCTATAGAGCCTCACCATGTTGGTCTGGCCAGCGCTATCCTGCCAGTAGACTCGGCAAAACAACCGGCTGCGGTTCTGACCGCCCCGCACGCCCTTCTCCCCCAGCGCCTGCAGCGCTGCCAGTTCAGGCGAAAGTGCATCGACCATGTGCTCCGGCTCTATAACGCCGGAGCGCAAATCAATGACGCGAAACTTATTCAAGGTGAATCCCCCTGTGAGGAGGAGAGCCGTATCAGGTCGCGCCAGTTCTCCTCTTTCACTTTGCAAACCCGCAAGCAAAAGCCGAGATCGAAGCATCCTGATCCTTGGCTGCGGTCGGGGTGCCGCGCAGCGTGCGCCCGACAAGACGTCATCCCGGTGCCGAGAATGTTCATGCACGTTTGAATTGTGGCCCTGAGGGGGCAGCTTCGCGCACAGAAGTGTGATTCAGAAGAATTGCCTTAAATTCGTAAGGCTTTGAACTCGATCACTTTTTCACTCTCAGAAATTGGAGGAACGGACAGAGTCGTCGGCCATTGTCCTCCCCGACACCGCAATCAGCGGGTCACTCATGAGCGACACTCGCAACGGTGTAACTCCCCGCCCGACGAACGGGCAAACGAAGAAGGAACAATAACATGTCGATTCTTGATCAGCTTCTTGGTGGTGGTGATAACGCTTCCGTCTCGAATAATTCGGACACCTCCAACAACGAAGTGGGAGCAAATCCTGTCTTCGGTCTCAGCCTTGACGATGTGCTGCATTCGTCCAGCACTGACGATGACGGCGACTCTTCTTCCTTCACCGGCATTGGTGGCCTGAGCATCGGCTTTGGCTCACCGATCTACCTTGGTTCGAGCTCGTCGAGCGACAGCTCCGACCAGCAGGTTTCGGACAGCGATAGCGGCGGCCTGCTCGGTGGTCTGCTGTAAAGCAGGAACCATCACAGATTGGCGGGGTTCTCCGGAACCCCGCCTTTCCTTATCCGGGACATCTCATGGCCGCCGAAAACAAGCGCAACAACGAGCTGAACCAGGCGGTCCGCGCCCAGTTTCCGCATTTCGCGGTAGCTGGTGTGTTCAGCGGCGTCATCAACCTGCTTTATCTCAGTTCCCCCCTCTACCTCATGCAGATCTACAATCGCGTGCTGGTATCGGAAAACGTAACGACGTTGATCTTGCTGACGCTGATCCTCGTTTGTGCACTGCTGACCATGGGAGCACTTGATGCCTTCCGCGCCCAACTGCTCGTGCGCGCCGGCATGCGGCTGGATCGTTCTTTGGCAGGTCGCGTGTTTGATGCGCTGGTAAGAAAATCTGCGCGGCTAGGCTTTTCCAGGGGAAGCCAAACGCTGCGACAACTGGACCAGTTTCGAACTTTCATAACGGGCCCAGGGATCTATTTCGCTTTTGATTTGCCGTGGATACCTCTCTACCTATTGCTGCTTTTCTTCATCCATCCAGTTTTGGGTGCGGTCGCTACGGTTGGGGCCGTAGTCCTCCTCGTTCTGGCCTTGATAAATGAACGCACGACGCGCCCATCGCTCCGCGTTGCCGAGGAAGAGGGCAATCGCGCTTATGCCTTCAGCGAAAATATCCTGCGCCATTCCGATGTCGTCGTCGCCATGGGCATGCAGCCATCCATTGAAGGCCATTGGCAGAATAGCCGCGACACCATGCTCGCAAGCCAGGGATTGGCGAGCGATCGCAATGCCGTCGTCTCCTCCGGCATTCGATTTGCTCGCTTGTTGCTGCAGGCCTTGATGCTAGGCGCTGGCGCGTGGCTAGCCATAGGACAGTATATCCAGCCAGCAACCATTTTTGCCGCGTCCATCATCATGGGCCGCGCTTTGGTACCGGTGGAGCAGGGCGTTGCAACCTGGAAGCAGTTCACCGAGGCCCGCACGGCCTATCGCGAAGTCGCAAAGCTGCTCGATGAGGTCCCCAGCAAGGAAGACAGGACGATCGTGCCCGCCGACCGGAATGGTCTGAGCGCTGAGCGCCTGTCTTTTCGTATCTCTGCGCGACCAGAGCCGATTTTGCGCGATATCAGTTTTTCAATCGAACCCGGCGAGGCCATCGGGATTGTCGGCCCTAGCGGTTCCGGCAAATCGACACTGGCGCGATTGTTGATCGGCGCGATACCCGCCACAGCCGGAACACTCGCCTTTGGCGGCCTCAGCTACAAGAGCTGGGATCCCACGGTCTTCGGTCGACAGGTTGGATACCTACCGCAGGATGTGGGGCTTTTCGCGGGCACAGTACGTGAGAACATCGCCCGCTTTGGCGATGCCGAGATTGAGGACATTGTGATCGCCGCCAAGAAGGCCGGCATCCACGAAATGATCCTGGCGCTCCCCAAACAATACGATACCGAGCTGGGCCCCGAAGGCGTTGGCCTGTCGGGCGGCCAAAGGCAGAGGCTTGGGCTCGCCAGGGCTCTACTGGGCCAACCAGCTCTGCTGGTTCTTGATGAACCCAATGCCAATCTCGATACGTCGGGTGAAACCGGTCTGCGCCACGCGCTTGAGGCGCTGAAAGCATCTGGAACAACAATCGTCCTTGTTACGCATCGGACCACGGTCCTCGAAGTGGTCGATCGGATGATGTTCATTCGCAATGGCCGACTGGAGGTCTTCGCTCCGCCGGAAGACGTGTACCGGCACATCAAAGACAATGTCGTGCCTGAAATGCAGGCGGCGGAATGATGACCCCAGGCGAAACGCTCAGCACCAAGTTCCTCAATCCGGGTGCGCCCGCCCGGCTTGGCTTTCTTGTCATCTTCGGCTTCGTCATGGTCATGATTGGCTGGGGCGCATTAGCCCCCCTTTCGGGCGCGGTCGTTGCCAATGGCGTGTTGCAAGCAGAAGGCGGCCGCAAGGCAGTGCAACATCCCTACGGCGGAGTGGTCACTGAACTGCTGGTTGAGGAGGGCGATAGTGTTCGCGTGGGCGAAGTGGTGATGCGCCTCTCCGATGCCGAACCGAGGGCGCAATTTGATGTGCTCGCTGCAGAGCGGGATACGCTGCTCGCTGCGAAGGGTCGACTGCAGGCAGAACTGGCCGGCGCTGGCGAACCGACGTTCGCTGATGACTTGCTGTCGCGCACAGATGAGCCGGACGTACAGCAGGCAATGAACAACGAGATTGCTCTGATGGGTGCCCGGGCCGAGCAGTTCGAGAACCGAGAAAACGTATTGCTGCAACAAAGGGCGCAGCTTGAGGAGCGTGTCACATCGGCCGAGGCACAAATCACAGGGTTAAATCAGCGTCGAAGCTCGATCAGCGGTGAGCTTGAAGACGCCCGGGCCTTGCTGGCGCAACAATTGGTTGCGCGCAGCCGAGTGCTCGAACTCGAGCGGTCTCTCAACGAGATAGATGCACAGCTATCGGTGTCGAGCGCCGATATCGCGGGCGCCAATAAAGCAATGGCCGAAGTCGATTTCGAGATTGCCGGGCTGGGTCGGGAGCGCCAGTCGGCTGCGAGCGAAGATTTGCGGGCCAATCAGGCCGCACTTGCCACCTTGGCGCCGCAGCTGGCCGCAGCACAGGACGCACTGATGCGAACCGAAATCGTTGCGACGGCCAGCGGACGCGTCGTCGGACTTTCGGTGATTACCGTCGGTGGTGTTGTTTCGCCGGGGCAGGAACTTCTCTCCATCATTCCCTCCGATGGTCCGATGATCGTTGAAGCACAGATGCGGCTCGCTGATGTCACCGATGTTGCTGCAGGTGAAGTCGCCGATATCCGCCTCCTCGCGGTACCGGCTTCTGTCCGCCCATCGCTTAGCGGCACGATCGAGACGGTCTCGGCCGACCGCGTCGTTGATGACCGGAGTGGCCAATCATACTACGCCCTGCGTGTCACACTCGATGCCCAGCAGGTGGCTGACGCCGGCATGGACATGACAGCGGGGATGCCCGTGCAGGTCGTCATTCCCACCAAAGGGCGCACCCTGATCGATTACCTCGCCAGCCCCCTGCTGGATGAGTTGAGCGGTGCCTTCCGCGAGAGATAGGAGCTTTCCCATGAACACGCGCCAAAAGCAGAAACGGCAGGACGAAGCACGGCAGCCCGCCCAAACGCCAATTGCCGACGCCATCGCCTTCGGCACAGCGGCCGGTGGGCTCGTTCTAGGAACCATGCAAGCTCAGGCGGCGGGTAACGAAGCACAGGACGCGCCGTTGGCTGGTCGTCTTGTCGATGCCACCGATCATGTGGCGATGGCGGCAATACCACTTGAATCTGGGACCGCAGAAGCTACCGCCTCGTCCACTGACGGCATTGTCGAGCAGACCACAGATAACGTGCAGCCGGCCTTACCAACTACAATCGATCCTTTGGTTACCTCCAATTTCGTGCCCACGACCGTGCGGGACCAACTGGTTCATGAACTGTCACAACATATGGCCGGGACCATTTCCAAGGTCATGGAGGGCGCTCAACCCGGCATGAGTGCGGCCGATTTCAGCAAGTCCATATCAAGCGATATTGTCCATTCCGCGCAGGAAATCGTTGCCCGACTCGACATCAGCTCGCTGCTCACCGAAACAGGCGCGCTGGGCACTTCTATCCTTACACAGGTAGATCCGACTGGACTTGTCGATGGGATATTAGACGCTACTTCGAACCTGGCCGACACCGTTCTCACAGAAGTGGGTAACTTGCCGGCAGAGATCCTTGGAAGCACCCTGGGTAGCCTTGCCGCCGTCCCCTCGTCGCTTTTGGGCAATGAGGGACCAGAAGACACGAGTGGCTTCCTGTCCGACCTCTTTTACGCCGACGGCGGCAGTGACAGCCTGTCGATGCCCGATCTCAGTGCTGCGGCCTCCTCTTTGGTAGCGGATATCGGGGGCGGCTCGGTCGGTCTTCTTGGCTTGAGTTACTCGGAGCTGCCCGACTCGCAAGGCGGACACGGCCTAAATGCCCTTAGCCTGCTTTAAGCCGCCGTCTCGCTGAACCATCGAGCCGTTGAGCATGTTTCTGCGGGAGATTCAGCACTTTAACAAAATTTTGGACCGCGGAACGTGGAGCAAGCAACCACCTCGCAGCACTGTTCGTTCGACGGATATGCCACGCTTCTTTTTCGACATCGACGATAATGGTGAAGTGTTTCGCGATGGCGAAGGGGAGGCTCTGCCCGATCTCGCTGCAGCAGAAGATCGCGCTCGCAAGATCCTGGTTCAGCTCGCGGAAGATGAAATCCCCTATGACGGGCCCCGACGCGCCATTGCGATCACCATCCGCAGCGACACAGGATTGGAGCTTTTGCGCGCAAGCATCCTCTTCAAAACGGAGGCCCACACAAAGCCGATCGCCGGTGGCGATCCAGCACAACCTACGTCCGGTCCCAAGTTTTGGAGAAACACATGAAGGTCGCCGTTTTTGGAACTGGTGAGGTTGGATGTGCCATCGCCCTCAAGCTGAAGAGCGAGGGCCATGACGTTGTCTTCGGCTCACGTGATCCTGGAGAAAAGGATAGCATTGTTGCGCTGAGCCACGAAGACGCTGCCGGTCACGGAGATTGGATCGTCAACGCCCTACACGGGGAAGATGCACTTTCAGTGCTGACCAAGCTGCCACTTGCTGGGAAGCTTGTTTGGGACCTCGGCAACTACAGATCTGCGATCGACGGGCCAATCGGGGAGACGCTGGGAGAAGCTCTGCAACGAGCCTTGCCGGAGACGCGCGTCGTAAAGGGAATGAACTTCGTCAGCGCTCAGATCATGGGAGATCCGGACAGGCTTGATGGACACCATTCCACCTTCATCGCTGGCAATGACCCGGCCGCTCGGCTTGAGGTAGCTGCGGTCCTGAAGAGCTTCGGCTGGCGCGACATTGTCGACCTCGGCGACCTCACCGCGTGCCGGGCCATGGAGCAACTGGCGCCGATGTGGATCCGGCTCAACGAGACATTCGGCCACGTCTATTTCAACTTGGCGGTTGTCCGCGACGAAGACAGATAGGTCTTCGGGCGCCCGTTCCTGCTTTCTGATGCAAACGATATCTCAGTTCGAGCTCTAGCCGGTCCAGTGCCCGTCAGCGCCGCCGCGGTATCGAGCTCTATTCGTGGAGCAGTCCAAATCAATTGGATTGGCTTCTCCCAAGAGTTTGCCAGCTCTGGTCTGCTTCCGCCCGATGGCACATTCCGCCAGGGCGGCAGCGACACCGAGCTCCTCGCAGAGCTAGGTGTTTTGTGCAGTTTTACGATTTCAGCGGATGACTTTTAGCCCAAGTTGCTGCTCGATAACGCTGAGCCTTGCTACCGTCTTGCTATCGCATGGAATGACGCCGCGAGTTTGTCAGGATCGTATGGCTTAGACACGAATTGGGCGTCCACCGGCAATTCTGTCACATCGATTTTTCGATGTCCTGAGGTGACGACGATGTTGATTGGGGGCCAA
>NZ_JBEVLL010000052.1:0-6755 GCF_040509215.1 Devosia sp. | reverse complement strand
ATGGCCCCCAATGCCATCGAATACGGCGTCGGCAAAGCCGGCCTCAACCAGATGGTGCGCTACATGGCCGGCCACTATGGTCCGAAGAGTATCCGCGTAAACGCCCTCTACCCGGGCCCCTTCCCGCATGCCGCCGTGCAGGAGACCCATCCCGATTTCATCGCCAATCTCGAAGCCGAAACCATGCTGGGCCGCATCGGCCGCCAGCATGAAACCGCCGGCGCCGCCGTATTCCTCGTTTCCGATGCTGCCTCCTACATTACCGGCCAGGTGCTGGGCGTAGATGGTGGCTGGACCGCCTGGTGACCTCCATGAACTTTCCCTTCGCCGACCGCCCCATCCGCCTCGCCATGCTCGGCATGGTCGAGGGCAATGGCCACCCCTTTTCCTGGTCGATGATCATCAACGGCCGCTACGACGCCGAAGCGCTGAAGACCTGCCCCTATCCGGCGATCATCAACTATATCGGCAAGCAGCCACCCGAAACGCTGGGCATTCCCGGTGTCGAAGTCACTCACGTCTGGACCGACAATCCCGCCGAAGCCCCGCAGGTCGCGGCAGTGGCAAAGATCGCCAATGTCGTCACCCGCGCCGAAGACGTCATCGGCCATGTCGACGCCGTCATCGTCGCCACCGACAAGGGTTTTGAACACGTCGAGCGCGCCCGCCCTTTCGTCGAGGCCGGCCTTCCCGTCTTCATCGACAAGCCCCTCTGCGATAACCGCGCCGACCTCGAAACCTTCTCGAATTGGATCGCCGAGGGCAAGCCGATCATCTCCTCTTCGGGCATGCGCTTTGCCAAGGAATTCGCGCCCTATCACGGCGCCACCTACGAATTTGGTCCCCTGCGCACGGTCTTCGCCACCATGGCCAAGAAGTGGGAGACCTACGGCATCCATGCCCTCGAATCGATCTACCCGATCGTCGGCCCCGGCTTCGTCTCCGTCCGCAATACCGGCACCTATGAGCGCAACGTCGTGCACCTCAAACACTCAAAGGGCATCGACGTCGTCATCACCGTCACCGCAGACCAGATCGGCGGCTCCGGCTTCATCACCCTCGCGGGCACCGAAGGCGGCGTGACCCTCCGCAGCCAGGACACCTACACCGCCTTCAAGGCGCAGCTCGAAAGCTATGTTGGGTTCCTCCGCACCGGCGTGCCACCTGTCCCCTTCGCCCAGACGCGCGAACTGATGCAACTGGTCATCGCCGGCATCGAAAGCCGCGAAGCCGGCGGCGCTGAAATCCTGCTTTCCAGCTTCGGAGCCTGACCCATGCGCGTTCTCGATACTTTTTCATTGAGAGGCAAAGTTGCTCTCTGCACCGGCGGCGCCGGCCTTTATGGCCGCCAGATCGTCGCCGCCCTCGCCGGAGCCGGCGCCACGACCTACCTCGCCGCCCGCGACCAGACCAAGCTCGAAGCCGTCGCCGCCGAAGAGCGCGAGGCCGGCAATGACGTCACCGCCCTCTCGCTTGATCTCAGCTCCGACGCGTCCATCGAAGCCCTGCACAAGACCATTTTCGAGCGCAGCGGCCGTTGCGACGTCCTGGTCAACAACGCCGTCACCCGCTCGGCCACCGATGGCTGGGACCACGATCTAGAAGCCTATGACCAGAGCCTCCGCGTCAACGCCTCGGCGCTGTTCAAGATCACCTCGCTCTTCGGCAAGTCCATGGCCGCCAACAAGTCCGGCTCGATCATCAATATCGGCTCGATGATGGGCATGGTTGGCGTCGAAATGGGCAACTACGCCGGCACCGACATGAACCCTAATCCCTCGCCCATCTACTTCTACGAGAAGGGCGGCATGATCAATTTCACCCGCTGGGCCGCCAGCATTCTGGGCAAGGACAATGTTCGGGTGAACTGCCTCTCGCCCGGCGGGCTCTTCTCCAACCAGCCCGCGCCCTTCGTGCAGAACTATTCCGATCGCACCCAGCTCGGCCGCATGGCCAATGAGACCGATCTCATGGGCGTCATCGTCTTCCTCGCTTCCGATGCCTCCGCCTACATCACCGGCACCAATATCCCGGTCGATGGCGGCTACACCGCAAAGTAACAGCCATGACCGAAAAGCAGCTCTATTCCGCCACCCCCGCCACCCAGCACCGCATGCGCAAGAGCCGCGTCCTGCGCACTATCGCCGCCGGCGGCGTCGCCAAAGTGCTAAAGCTCAACACCTTCGACGCCAAGGTCGCCGAGATTTTTGCTCAGGCCCAACCCGACGCCCTCTGGCTCTGCCAGGAGCATACTTCGGCCAGCCTCGAAGCCATCGAGAACCAGATCCGTGCTGCAAAAATCTACGACGTCGACAGCCTCGTCCGCGTCGCCCGCGGCAGCTATTCCGACTATATCCGCCCGCTTGAGGCCGATGCCACCGGCCTCATCGTCCCGCATGTCATGGGCGCAGCCGACGCTCGCGCCGTTCGCGACATGACCAAGTTCGCCCCGCTCGGCCGCCGCGCCGTCGATGGTGGCAATAATGACGGCATGTTCACCCGCGTCGGCTTTCTCGACTATCTCGAAACCGCCAACAAGGAACGCTTCGTCTGCCACCAGATCGAAGACCCCGAAGCGCTCGACGAGATCGAAGCCATCGCCGAAATCGACGGCGTCGATGCCCTCTTCTTCGGCCCCGGCGACTATTCCGTTCGCCTCGGCATTCCCGGCCAGATTCAGGCGCCCGAAATCATCAAGGTGCGCGAACGCGTCGCCGAAGTCGCCCGCAAGCATGGCAAGATCGCCGCCACCGTCGCCGGCAAGGTCAATGTGAAGGACTATGTCTCGATGGGCTACAATCTGCTCAGCGTTGGCGCCGACGTGGTGGCCCTCGCCACCTATGCCGATGACGTCCTTTCCGCATTCGACGCGATCTAGGACGGAAAGATGCATCTCGACGCGCTGCAGAACACCCTGCTCGACGGCCGCACCAAGGGCATCCCGGCGACGGCCGAACCCTTCGCGCTGAAGGACATTGCCGGCAAAGGCTGGAACGTCCTCCGCGAAGACCTGCCCATGCCGCTGATGCTGCTCAAACGCAGCGCGCTCGACCACAATGCCAGTGTCTTCGGGCAATACCTGACAAGCCACAACCTGTCCCTGGCGCCCCATGGCAAGACAACCATGAGCCCGCAAATCTTCGCCGAACAATTGGCTGGCGGCGCCTGGGGCATGACGGCCGCCACCGTCAATCAGGTGCAGGTCATGCACCACTACGGCGTCAAGCGCGTCCTTCTCGCCAACCAACTCATCGGCAAGGCGCACCTCGCCGGCATCGCCGCACTCATCGATGCCGATCCGGAATTCGAATTCTCCTGCTTCCTCGATTCCGCCGCCCAACTCGACAACATGCTCACGCATCTGCGTGATCTCGCGCCAACCCGACCGATAAAGGCACTGCTCGAAATCGGCGCCAAAGGCGGCCGCACCGGCCTTCGCACCGAGGCCGAAGCGCTAGCACTCGCCGACAAGCTGGCGCACAGCGACCAGAACCTCGTGCGCTTTGCCGGCATCGCCACCTTCGAAGGTGTCGTCCCCGGCATCGACAAAGACCCTATGCTCGTCGAGCCTTTCGCCCAGAGCATCGTCGACATCGCCCGCGCCCTGCCCAAAAGCCTCTATGCTGGCCTCGACGAATTCATTCTCTCGGGCGGCGGCTCCTCCTATTTCGACATCGTCGCCGACCGTTTCGCGACGCTCGACCTGCCCCTGCCCGTCCGCGTGCTGCTGCGCTCGGGCTGCTACGTCACCAACGACTCCGGCGCCTACAAAAAGGCGCAGGACGAGGCCAAGGCCGATCCGCGCCGTTCTTGGAAATCCGATCTGCAGCCCGGGCTTGAAGCCTGGGCCTATGTCCAGTCCATGCCAGAGCCCGGTCTCGCCTTCCTCTCCATGGGCAAGCGCGACGTGCCCTACGATTCAGGCCTGCCCGTCCCTTTCAAGCGCTACCGCCCCGGCACCGGCTTCCTGCCCGTCGGCGAAGCCACGATCTTTGCTACCAACGATCAGCACGCCTATGTCCGCCTCGGCCCAGACACCGATTGGCAGGTGGGCGACCTCGTCGCCTCCGGCGTCTCCCACCCCTGCACTGCCTTCGACAAATGGCGGTTCCTGCCCATCGTCGACGACGACTACACCGTCATCGACGGCGTTCTGACCTTTTTCTGAGGCCCGCCTATGTCCAAGACCGTGCTTTTCGGCGGCCTCTATCACGAGACCCACACCTTCCTCGCCGACAAGACCGGCATGACCCAGTTCGAGGACGGCGGCATCCGTATCGGCCAGGCAGCGTTGGACCAGAACCGCGGCAATGGCTCACCGAGCGCCGGCTTCATCGACTATGCCGAAAAGGCCGGCTGGCGCATCCTCCCCACCATTCAGATGGCGGCCCAACCGGCCGGCAAGGTGACCGACGACGTGGTCGGGCTCTTTTTCGAGCACTTCCTCGCCGGTCTCGACCGCCACATCAACGAGATCGACGGCATTTTCCTCGTCCTCCACGGCGCCATGGTCAGCGAGGGCTCCGACGACGTTGAGGGCCTCGTCATCAAGACCATTCGCGACCGCCTGAAAGCCGCCGGTCGCGGCGACCTGCCGGTCGGTGCTGTCCTCGACCTCCACGGCAACATTTCTGAGGTCATGGTCGAAAACTCGACCGTGCTCCGCGCCTATCGCGAGAACCCGCACACCGACGCCTATGAATCCGCCGTGGCCGCTGCCGAACTGCTGGACCGCGCTTTCCGCGAGCCCAATATCAGGGCTTTGCACCGTTCGACCAAATACGTCATCTCGCCCGTCGGCGTCGGCTCAGCCAATGACCCGATGAAGAGCGTCCTCGCCGCCGCCCGCGCCATCGAGGCCAGCGATCCTGATATCCTCACCATCAACGTCATGGCCGGCTACGCGTACTCCGACATTCCCGATTGCGGCTTCAGCCTCAATCTCATCACCAAGGGACCGGCGGCTACCGCCGAAAAACACCTCGACATCCTGGTCAGCGTCCTAGAAGCCAATATCGAAGCCGGCTACCCGCACGAAGACGATCTCGCCACCGCCCTCGCCAAAGCCGACGCCTTGCCGCCAGGCACTGGCCCGATCCTCCTCATCGAACCCGCCGACAACATAGGCGGCGGCACGCCGGGTGATGCGACCGGTCTCCTCGCCCCTCTCCTCGAAACCGGCCGCCAAAACATCCTCGCCGCCCTAGCCGACCGCGAAGCCGTGGCCAAATGCTTCGCCGCCGGAGCGGGCGCAGAAGTGTCTCTGCTGATCGGCGGCAAAACCGACCCCCACCACGGCACCCCGATCCCCTTCACCGGCATCGTCGAACACCTCAGCGACGGCGTCTTCCAGCTCGAAAACCCCAAATCACACCTCGCCTCCATGGGCGGCACGACCATCCGCATGGGCCGCTGCGCCGTGGTCGCCAACGACCAGGCCAAAATCCTGCTCTCCGAGCGCAAGACCGCGCCCATGGATCTCGGCCAATACCATTCGCAGGGACTGCGGCCCGAAGACGCCACCTATGTCGTCATCAAGGCCGCCGTCTCCCATCGCGCTGCCTATGACTCGATCCAGCGCGCCAGTTTTTATGTCGACAGCCCCGGCCTCTGCACCAGCGACCTGCGCCGCCTGCCCTTCACCAAGCTTCAGGGCAAGGTGATTTCATTGAGCTGAACATGCCAAGACCGCCGCAAGATCGAAGAGGTTTGCGGCGGAGCCCTCCGGGGCTCCGCCAACGCCATTCAGATCTTGCCTGCGGCCCGGAGATCGGCCTGCAACTTGGCCTGATAGGCCGCCCTTGCTTCCTCATCCACCTTGGCGCTTTCCCCAAAATAGACAAAGCCCAGCGCCCGCCGCGCCCGCGTCGGCGAGGTGTTCGGCTCGGCCCAGTGAATGGTCTTGGAATGGTGCATCAGGAAGGTGCCCGCATCGCCCGGAAAAGCCACCGTATTGGCCTTGTCGTCCGCAGTGCCGAAATCGGTAATCCCCTGCGAAAAACCAAGGATTTCCGATCGCCCATGCGGCCGATAGCCCTCGTTTTTATGCGACCCACGCACATAGTGGATGCAGCCATTTTCCGGATCGACCCGCTCCAGCGCCAGCCATCCGGTAACGGCCGCCGGCGGATTGAAATGGAAATAATACCCGTCCTGATGCGGCGGTGTAGGCTTGCCGATGCCGGCAGGCTTGTTGAAATATTCAAGGTTTACCGCCCGCGCCTTTTCGCCCAGCATGCTCTCGGCCAGTTCGCGGATCGTGTCGGTCTCGAGCAGATCGCGAAAATACGCATCATAGTGCTGCATGTTCTGCATCTGCTTGAGCGTGCCCTTGGCGCCCTTCTCTTCGTAGAACACTTCCGTGTCCTTCATCTCAGGCACGCAGCTTTCGACGTAGCGGTCGAATTCGCGATTGATCTCCACCATCTTCCCCGCATCGAAAAGCGGCTTGATGGCGATAAAGCCATCCCGGTCGAAATCACTCTTGAGGCTGGTGAGCGGGTCCTGCATGGCCACGGACATCGGCATTCTCCTTCTGTGTTCCCTCTGCCACCATCTGAGACCAAGCGCGGTCCATCGTCTGTTGAGCAGTACGGCAGCAAACTAGGAATTTCGATTGCGCCTGCCACACATCGGTGGCGCCGCACCCCGCTTCATGCTGCTGTGCCGACATGACCGAGAGCGTCGACCCAGATGGCATCATTCTGCGCGAGCACCGCCTCGGTCGCTTCGACCGCCGCATGCCCATCGGCCCG
>NZ_JBEVLL010000051.1:0-16684 GCF_040509215.1 Devosia sp. | reverse complement strand
TTTCCGCCTACATCACCCACGGCGTCCTCTCCGAAGGCGCCGCCGAGCGCATCGCCGGCAGCAAGCTCAAGGAACTGGTTGTGACGGACTCCATCGAAGAGACCCCCGCCACCAAGGGCGCCGCCAATATCCGTCGCATCAGCATTGCCGCCCTCATCGGCGAAGCCATCGCCCGCACCGCCAGCGAACAGAGCGTTTCTAGCTTGTTCGACTAAGCTACCACAGACCGTCACCCTCGGGCTTGACCCGAGGGCCCTGCACTTGCTTCGCGACGGCTTAGTATAGTGTCCTCGGGTCAAGCCCGAGGATGACGAACAGAGAGCGGCGAACAGCGCCTCTCAACAAAAATTCCCCCACCTGTCGAAAACCGCTTCCCCTCCCCGACATTGTTGTGCCGCACTACAAAAAGCAGCGGCCAACCGTGAAAGGACGAGTGCGATGCGTTTCCTCCTGATGCTCTACGCCGATGAAAATGCCGGCGCCGCCATCCCGCCCGAGCAAATGGCCAAGGCGATGGAGGGCATGTACGCCTATCAGCAGGCCCTCGAAAAAGCCGGCGCCTTCGTCTCCACCTCGGCTTTGGGCATGACCAAAGACGCCCGCACGCTCCGTATGAACGGCGGTGAGGTGCAGAACATCGACGGCGCCTTCGTCAACCAGGGCGGCACGCTGAAGGTGGAAGAAGGCCCCTATGCCGAAGCGCGCGAGCAATTCGGCGGGCTATTCGTCATCGAATGCGAAGACATGGACGCGGCCGTCAAATGGGCCGCCCGCTGTCCCGCAGCCCAATGGGGACCCATCGAAATTCGTCCTATCGTCCACACCAGTTCCGCCAAGGAGGCGTAACCCATGCGCTACATGATGCTGATCCACCACGACGAAACCAACATGGGCGACCCCGCCGGCCAGCAGGCGCTCTACGCCGCCTGGGGTGCCTTCAACGAGGCTCTCGCCAAGGCCGAGGGCGCCGCGCCGGGCGAACGCATGCAGTCCCCCACTCAGGGAAAAACCGTCCGCACTCGCGATGGCGAAACCCGCGTCGTCGATGGCCCCTATTCCGACGCCAAGGAACAGCTCGGCGGCTATTTCTTCATCGAAGCCAAGGATTTTGACGAAGCCGTCAAATGGGCCGAGCTTTGCCCGGCCAGCAAATACGGCACCATCGAAATCCGCCCCATCGTCCAGCCGGGCAAGGACTGGTGAGCGACGCCGCAAGGCGAGCCGCCGAACGAGCCGCCCGTGAAAGCTACGGGCGGCTCCTGGCCTTCCTCGCCGCCCGCACCCGCGATGTCGCGGGGGCCGAAGACGCGCTGGCAGAAGCCTTTGCCAGCGCCCTTACCTCATGGCCGGAACAAGGCGTTCCGGCCAACCCGGACGCCTGGCTGCTCACCGTCGCTCGCCGCCGCCAGACCGATGCCTATCGCCGCGTCGGCACCAGCAAATCAGGCGAAATGCATCTCACCCTGATGCGCGAAGAACTGGATGACCTCGCCATGACCCCGGAAGCCATCCCCGATCGCCGCCTTGCTTTGATGTTTGCCTGCGCCCATCACGACATCGACCCGGCCCTGCGCAGCCCGCTCATCCTCCAGACCATTCTGGGTCTCACCGCCGCCGATATCGGCGCCGCCTTCCTCATCCCCGCCGCCACCATGGGTCAGCGCCTCGTCCGCGCCAAATCGCGCATCGCCGAACTCGGTATCGCCTTCGAAATCCCCGACACAGCCGACCTGCCCGACCGCCTCGACGCCGTTCTCGAAGCCATCTACGCCGCCTATGCGAAAGGCTGGAACGACCTCGTCGGCGATGCCGGCGGCCAACTGGCCGAAGAAGCCATCTGGCTTGGCCGCCTCGTCGTCGCGCTCCTGCCAACATCGCCCGAAGCCAAAGGCATGCTGGCCCTCATGCTCTATTCCCACGCCCGCCGCGCCGCGCGCCGCAGCCCCAGCGGCGCCTATGTGCCGCTCGACGAGCAGGACACCACCCTCTGGGACATGGAAGCCATCGACGCCGCCGAAACTCTCCTCCGCGCCGCCAGCAGCGCTGGCCCGACCGGCCGCTGCCAGCTCGAAGCCGCCATCCAGTCCGCCCACATCGTCCGGCGCCTCACCGGCGCCGACAATTGGCCGATCGTGGTAAAACTCTACGACATCCTCCACGCCATGACCGGCTCGCCCGTCGTCCTCCTCAACCGTGCCGCAGCCCTAGCCGAAACCGAAGGCCCCTCCGAGGCTCTCGCGAGCATCGCGCCCCTAGCTGACGACAAACGGATGGCCGATTACCAACCATACTGGGCCGTCCGCGGCCGTCTGCTCGCTGAAACCGGTAACCGGGAAGCTGCGCATGAGGCGCTAACACTGGCCATGGGTCTGTCGACCGACCCGGCCATTCGCGATTGGCTGGAGGCGAGAAGGGCGGAATTGGTAGTGGGGTAAGTCCCGGCTTGTGAGCCGCGTGTTCCCCACACCCCAGATCGTCACCCTCGGGCTTGACCCGAGGGCTCTGTACTTACGAGGACATGGGAAAGTGAAGTGTCCTCGGGTCAAGCCCGAGGATGACGGCCGGTGGTTCACGAGGGACCATGGCCGGGGGTGTCGGCACCCACAAATCCTGCCCCAAACCCGCAGAATCCCTTGCCCCCATCCCCCCTTTCCTCTATAGCCCGGCGCATGAAGCGCTCGTCACCCCTGGAGGACGGGCGCGTATGCTGTTGTGATGACGCATACACCAACCAAATGGATACTTTCCATGGCTGAGACCAAAGTGCTCAAGGCACAGGCGCGCAACGGAGTGGGCAAGGGGGCCGCTCGCGAAGCTCGTCGTCAGGGACTCGTTCCCGCAGTTATCTATGGTGACAAGAAGCCCCCCGTCACCGTTTCCGTGGCCTACAAGGACGCGCTGAAGTTCATCTACGCCGGTGGCTTCAAGTCCCACATGCTCGACCTCGACGTCGATGGCACGATCCACAAGGTCATCCCGCGCGACTACCAGCTCGACGTCGTCATGGATCAGCCGATCCACATCGACTTCCTGCGCGTCGCCAAGGGCGCCAAGATCAACGTTCAGGTTCCGGTTCACTTCGAAAACGAAGAAGCCAGCCCTGGCCTGAAGCGTGGCGGTACGCTCAACATCGTGCACCACACGCTCGATCTGACCGTTTCTGCAGACAGCATCCCGGAATTCGTGACCGTCGATCTGACCGGCCTCGATATCGGTGATACCGTCCACATCTCGAACATCAAGCTCCCCAAGGGCTCCGCTGACCACAGCCACGAAGAAGACGTGACGATCGCCACGATCGTTGCTCCGTCGGCTCTGAAGTCCAGCGGTGGCGCTGACGCCGCAGAAGGCGAAGCTACTGCCGAGTAATCGGCCCAAGCTTGAAACCTTTGGGGGCGGCCTTCGGGTCGCCCCTTTCTTTTGTAACTCCACCGTGTCATTCCCGCCAAAGCGGGAACCCCTGTTTGAGAGCGCGCCATGAAACTGCTTGTCGGCCTGGGCAATCCGGGCGGCCAATATGAAGGCAATCGCCACAATATCGGCTTCATGGCCGTAGACGCGATCGCGCGCGCCAATGGCATTTCCGGCTGGAAGTCCAAAAATTCCGGCCTCCTCGCTGAAGGCACCATCGGCAACGAGCGCGTGCTGCTCCTAAAGCCCCAAACCTTCATGAACAAGTCCGGCGACTCTGTGCAAAAGGTCGCGAGCTTCTACAAAATTGCCCCGGCAGACATCATCGTCTTCTACGACGAACTCGACCTCGCCCCCGGAAAAGTCCGCGTCAAAATCGGCGGCGGCAATGGCGGCCACAATGGCCTGCGCTCCATCGACCCGCAGATCGGCCTCGACTACAAGCGCGTCCGCCTCGGCATCGGCCATCCCGGCAAGGAATTCGTCACCCACCACGTCCTCGGCGACTTCGCCAAGGCCGACAAGACCTGGCTCGATCCCCTCCTCGACGACATCGGCCGCCACGCCGTCATGCTGCTGGCCGGCGACGACGCCGGCTTCATGAACAAGCTGGCACTGGCGGCCAAGGGCAACGAAGAGCCCAAGGCAGCCCCAAAATCCCAAAGCCACATCCGCCAAGCCCGCACCAGCAAGCCCCAGGCCGAAGTGCCAAAATCCGGCCCCATGGCCGACATGCTCAACAAGCTTTTTGGCAAGGGCGAGTAGCGGTCCTTATCCTGCATCGTGGCCGCCCCTCCCAGCCCCCATCAAGGGAGGTGCCGGGCTGGTGGTTTGGGCCGCATCCAGTCCCAAACTCGATGCAACACCTCCCCCTTGATGGGGGAGGCTGGGAGGGGGTGACGGCAAGCACAGCCGCTAAAGTCCACCTACGCCCTACCCCAACCACAACGTCATCCCCTCGAAAGCGAGGATCTCTGTTTCCCGCGCCAAGGAGGGATTCCCGCTTGCGCGGGAATGACGCCGCGACAGAGGCCACTCCCCCAAAACAAAAGGCCCCGGTGCTTCCACACCGAGGCCCAATCTCGCGTAGCTGAACCCTTACGCCACGCGCTGCTTCCGCGGTCCGCGTGCCCATTCCGGCAACATCGTGCCGTGGGCTTCGAGCAGATCGTCCACCAGGTTCCAGATCTGATCCAGATCCAGTTCCGCGGCCGTATGCGGGTCCATCATCGCTGCGTGATAGATATGCTCGCGATTTTCCTCGATCAGCGCGCGAACCGTCAGTTCCTGCACATTGATATTGGTGCGGATCAGCGCCGTGAGTTGCGGCGGCAGTTCGCCGATATAGGTCGGCTGCAGCCCATTGTCGTCCACGAGGCACGGCACTTCCACCGCCGCATTGTACGGCAGCGAGGTGATGACGCCATTGTTGCGCAGGTTGCCGTAGATCACCGAAGGCTCGCCGGTCCAAACCGAGTTGACGATCGACGAAGCATATTCCTTGGACTGCTTGACCTCGATCCGATCAGCCTTGCGATAGTCCTCCGAAGTCTGCTTCCACTTGGCAATCTGCTCGACGCAGCGCTTGGGGTATTCATCGAGCGGAATGCCGAATTTCTCGATGATGTCCTCGCGCCCTTCTTTGATGAAGTAGGGTGTATATTCGGCAAAGTGCTCGGAACTCTCGGTCACGAAATACCCAAGGCGCGTCATCATCTCGTAGCGCACCTTGTTCGGGCAGCGCGGGTTCCAACCCGGCTTGGGCGCACGGCCTTCGCGATAGGCGCGGTGCAGCTCCGGATAGAGGTCCTTGTAGGTCCCGTCGGCCTGGCGGTGCTCGAACTTGAGATAGAAGGCCATGTGGTTGATGCCGGCCGAGCGATAGCGGATTTCCTCGTAGGGAATGTCGAGGTCGTGTGCCAGCTCCATGGCCGTACCCTGCACCGAGTGGCAGAGACCAACCTGCTTGATCGTCGGATATTTTTCCGAGATCGCCCAGGTGTTTATCGCCATCGGATTGACGTATTGCAGCATGATCGCGTCCGGCGCCACCTGCAGCATATCCTCGCAGATGCTCCACAGGTGCGGCACAGTCCGCAGCCCGCGCATGATGCCGCCAACGCCCAGCGTATCGGCAATCGTCTGGCGCAGGTTGTACTTCTTGGGCACGTCGAAATCGACGACGGTGGAAGGCTCATAGCCGCCGATCTGGAAGCAGACGACGACGAAATTGGTGCCGTCCAGCGCCTGGCGCTGGTTTGAGAACGTCTCAACAGTCGCCGGCACGCCCAGCGTCGCCACCAGCTTCTTGGCAATGATGGCGCTCTCTTCAAGCCGCGTCGGATTGATGTCCATCAGGCGGATCTGCGCACCAGCCAGCGCCGGGCGCTGCAGAATATCGCCAACGATATTCTTCATGAACACCGATGAGCCGGCGCCGATAAACGTAATTTTGGGGTTCGCCATTTTGAGAAAGACTCCAGTCGTCAGGCAGCGATTTCGAATGCGGCGCGGACAAGCCGAGCCGTATATTCGGTTTGGGGATTGGTGAGAACTTCGTTGACGGGCCCCTGCTCCACGATTTTCCCGTGTTGCATCACCATCACCCGATGGCAAAGGGCCCGCACGACCTTGAGGTCATGCGAAATGAAGAGATAGGAGAGGCCCTTTTCGTTCTGCAGCTTGCGCAGCAGGTCGATGATCTGGGCCTGCACCGAAAGATCGAGCGCCGAGGTCGGCTCGTCGAGCAGGATGAATTCGGGCTCAAGCGCAATGGCCCGGGCAATGGCGATACGCTGGCGCTGCCCGCCCGAGAATTCATGCGGGAAACGGTTGAGAATGGTGTCCGGCATGCCCGCATCGCGCAGCGCCTGCCGCACCCGCTCCAGCCGCTCGTTGCGATTGGCGCCAAGCCCGTTGACGATCAGCCCTTCCTCGATGATCTGGCCGATCGACATGCGCGGATTAAGGCTCGCAAACGGGTCTTGGAACACGATCTGCATTCGAGAGCGCAGCGGCCGCATGGCTTTGCGATCCTTGTCGTGGATCGGCTCGCCATCAAAGAAAATCTGCCCGCCCTGATTGCCGATAAGCCGGATCAGCGCCTGCCCGAACGTGGTCTTGCCCGACCCGCTCTCGCCCACGATGCCCAGCGTCTCATGCCGCATCAGCTTGATGTCGAGATTGTCCACGGCCTTGAGTTCGAAGAAATCCGGATTGAACATGCCACCGCGCTTGAGCGTATAGGTGACCTTCACCTCCTTGCCCTCGAGCACCGTCTCGTGCACGCCATCGCCGAGCGGAAGCGCCGTGCCCTTGGGTTCGGATGCCAGCAGATGCTTGGTATAGGCGTGCTGCGGATTGGCAAACAGCGCCTCGGTCTGGTTGTGCTCCTGCACAGCCCCGTTCTGCATCACATAGACATAGTCGGAGAATTGCCGCACCACGGTCAGGTCATGGGTGATCAGGATCACCGCCATGCCATACTTGTCCTTGAGATCCTTGATGAGATTAAGGATCTGCGCCTGCACGGTCACGTCGAGCGCCGTCGTCGGTTCGTCGGCGATCAGCACATCCGGCCGATTGGCCAGCGCCATGGCAATCATCACGCGCTGACGCTGCCCGCCCGAAAGCTGATGCGGATAATTGTTCAGCCGCGCGCGCGGTTCGGGGATCTGCACCTCTTCCAGCAGCTTTTCCGCACGGTTCATCGCTTCCTGTCGCGAGACGCGATTGTGCAGGTGGATGATCTCGGTGATCTGCTTGCCGATCGTATAGACCGGGTTCAGCGAGCTCATCGGCTCCTGAAAGATCATGGCAATGTCATTGCCGCGCAGCTTGCGCATGTCGCGATCGCCCATCGTCACGACATTCTTGCCCGAAAGCGTGATGCGCGTGTTCTTGCCGATGGTAGCGCGCTTGGTGAGCAGCTTCATCAGCGTGCGTGCCGTCACCGACTTGCCCGAGCCGCTCTCCCCCACCAGCGCAATCGTCTCGCCCTTGTGGAGCTGAAACGACACGTCCTTGACCGCCTGCACCACCCCGCCCTCGACCTTGAAGTCGACGGCGACATTGCGTGCATCGAGGATCAGTTCGCGTCCATGCGCTCCCAGATCAAGCCTTTCGGCGGGCGCAAAATTATCTGTTGTCATTTTCGCGTCCTCAATAAGGGTCGATGGCATCGCGCAGGCCGTCACCCAGCGCGTTGAAGGCAAAGACGGTGATGAGCACGAAGATCACCGGCGAGAGAATCCACGGATAGGACCCGATCACCGAGAACGTGCCGGTATCCTGCAACATCAGGCCCCAGGAGATCAGCGGCGGCTTCACGGCAAAGCCGAGGAAGCCGAGGAAGCTCTCAAGCAGCACCACGCTCGGAATAGCCAGCGTGATCGACACGATAATGTGGCTCAACACGTTGGGCAGGATATGACGCGTGATAATGCGCCCATCCGACGAGCCCACGGCAATCGCCGCGCGCACATAATCAATCCGGGCCAGCGAGAGGGTCTTCGACCGCACCTCTCGACTGAGCTGCGCCCATCCCAACACCGCCATGACGAAAATCACGAATGTCAGGAACACATTGGACGGCGCCGTCACCGGAATGAGTGAGGTCAACGCCAGGTAGAGCGGCAATTGCGGGAACGCCAGGACGAACTCGACAAACCGCTGCACCCAGGCATCGAGCCTCCCGCCGATATAGCCCGAGGTGATACCGACCAGCGTCCCGACCACCGTCGTCAGCGCCACCACCACGAGAGCAATGGTCAGCGAAATCCGCGAACCCACAATGCCACGGGAGAGAATATCCCGTCCGAATTTGTCCGTTCCCAGCAACTGGATCGGCCGCCCATCGGTCGAGCCGAAGAAGTGGATATTGGACGGTATCACCCACAGGATCTTGTACGGATAGCCCTGAACGAAAAAGCCCGTCGGCGTCGGATTATCGAGCACCGGCCCCGTCAGCGGCTGGAACGTCACCGGATCGAATTCACCCGTGTCGCCAATCGGATAGACATGAGGAATAAGGCTGAAATTCCCCTCGGGATTGGTGAAGGACACGACATCCGGCGGCGCAAACGGCAGGTTGGTGGCTTTGGGGTCCATCGGCGCGAAGAAGTCCGCGAAGATGGAGACAAAGATCAGCAGCGCCACCAGCACCAGCCCGATCACACCCATGATCGAGCGCTTGAACCGGCGCCAGACCAGCGCGGCATAGGTTTCATTGCCCGAGCCATAGCGCGAGACGACGGGCGCAACATCAGCCTCTTCGGCCGGTGTCGGCGCGGGACCGCCCGCAACATCGGTTGGCAACGGAATGGACGAATGTGTATCGACCTTGGTCATTCGGCCTTACCTCCCAGGCGAATGCGTGGATCGAGTGCGACCAGCAACAGGTCAGCGATGATATTGCCGATGATCAGCGTCGTCGCGAGCACCAGCATGAAGGTGGCGGTCACATAGACGTCGCCTACCCCCATGGAGCCAACAATCGCCGGTCCGACGGTCGCAAGGCCAAACACGATCGCGACCTCGATTTCGCCGGTCAGCATGTAAGGCAATACCACGCCCTGATAGGCCACCAGCGGATGCAGCGCATTGGGCACGGCATGCTTCATGATCACGGCGCTTTCCGGCAGGCCCTTGGCCCGCGCCGTCTCGACATATTGGCTATTGAGAACATCGAGCAGGTTCGCCCGCATCACGCGCATATTGTAGGCGAGCCCGCCGAAGGTGGCGATGAACACCACAGGCCATACGTGCTGCACGAGGTTGACGAACTTGTCCCAGCTCCATGGCGCCCCGCCATACTTGGCCGAGAAGAACATGCCCACCTCGCTGACATTCATTCTGAACACCAGGACATAGAGAATGATGATCGCCAGCAGGAAGCGCGGCACCGTCATGCCGAGGAAGGAGACGATGCCCAGCAGCGTATCGGCCCAGGAATACTGACGGGTCGCCGCAACGATGCCGAGACCGATGCCCAGCACCGAAGCCAGCACGTGGCAAACCAGAGCCAGCACGATGGTCGCCGGCAGGCGCTCCATCACCACCTGCCCCACGGGCTTGTTGTAGAAAAACGAGTGGCCGAAATCGAACCGGGTCACAATGCCGGTGATCCAGCGGAAATATTGCACGATCATCGGATCGTTGAGGCCGTTGGCCGCGCGGTAGATCTCGGCCTGCGCCTCGGCCTGGGCCGCGGGCACGCCGCCCTGGTTCATCAGCATGGAACGGATCGTGTCACCATAGTCGCCGGGCGGCGCCTGGATGATGGCAAAGGTCACGACGCTGAGCAGAAACAGCAGCGGTATCGCGCCCAGAATGCGTATGACGAGAAATCGAAGCATAAACGGCCTCACTGGCTAGGGGCAAGGCCCCTTCCCCCAACCCTCGCCCCGGAGGGTTCGAGGGGACAGATCGCGGACGTAACGCGATCATGCCAAGGTCACTGAATGGGTCCCCTCGCCTCGTGCGGAAAGAGGTGGGGTGAGGGGTGGCGATCTCGCCGCCACCCCGAGTTTGGATCAGACCGGGCCAGCACCGCCCGGAGCGCCAGGCAGCGTTTCCGGATGCAGCTCGAAGTCACCCTGCTTGTCTTCGGGTACGAAGACGCGCTCGCGGATGATGTTGTCTTCAGCCCAGTTGAACATGAAGATCGGAGCACCGGCCGGGATATTGGCGAAGCGCTTGTTGACGATCAGCGCACCCGGATACTGGGTGAGACCCACCGAGTAGACGTTCTCGGTGAAGATGTGCTGGTACTGCTTCATCAGTTCGGCGCGCTCGGCATTGTCGCTGGTGGCGATAAAGGCATTCACCGTATCGACCAGTTCCTGCTCGAAGGGCAGCAGGTCAACCGTGCCATCGGTACCGGCGCGGTGGAACGGATGAGTGCGCGGACCAGTCGGCGCGAGGCCAGCGGTACCCTGCACCACCGACACCATTTCGGCGCCCTGGCGTTCAACGTGCCAATCGAACTGGCCAGCCTGGGCCATGTCGTCACGAGCCGTACCCGACTGGAAGTTGGCGATCACGCGGATGCCAAGCGGTTCGAGCTGGGCAATGACGCCTTCGGCAAGGTTGGTATCGGTGCCGTAGTCGGTATTGGCGAGCAGCGTGATTTCCACATCGGCGCCGCCAGCGGTGCCTTCGGGGAAGTTACGGATGCCATTGCCGTCGGTATCGACCAGGTTCAGGCCATCGAGCAGCGCATTGGCGGCTTCCAGGTTGAACGGATAGTAGACGGTCGACGCCTTGTCGTAATAGGTCGTGCCGGCATAGAGGCCGCCCGGATAGATGGCGGTAAACGGACCACGAACCAGCGATTCACCGAGGCGCTGACGATCAACGGCGATCGAGATGGCCTTGCGGAAATCAAGATTGCGATTGAGTTCGCGGATAGCCTGGGCGCGTTCGTCGGGTTCACCCCAGCCATTGGCCGAGAGGTTCATGCGCAGCGCATAGCCGATGGTACGGGCGCCGAACTGCAGACGGGCCGGGGCGCTGTCTTCAGCCGAGCGACGCAGTGCTTCGACATAGCTTTCGGCCTGTTCGAGGTTCGAGAAGTCGCCCGAACCGGCAACGGCCTGAACGTCGCGGTCAGCCCAGGTCGAGAGGCGATAGTGCATCTCGTTGAGGTAGGGCAACTGGTTGCCGTTCTCGTCGACCTTCCAGTAGTAGGGGTTGCGACGCATGACGATGATGTCGTCAGGACGGTATTCGACCGGCACCCACGCGCCCATCACCGGAATGTTCATATATTCGGGCGGGAAGGCGTTCTTGTACTGCTCGTAGGTATTGGCCGGGTTGTACTTGGGGTGCTGCGGCTTGAGGATATGGCTCGGGCCGGGGCAGAACGTGCCATAGGCCATGGCATAGAGGTACTGGGTCGGGAAGGCTTCCTTGAAGGTCCACTTGATCGTGTACGGATCAAGCGCTTCGAGCGTCGTGCCGACGCCGAAGGTCTCCGGCGTGCCGCCATTGAGCGGGGAGACATTGGTGTCGAGGATATTGTCTTCCCAGTAGAACATCACGTCTTCGGCGTCGAAAGCGTCGCCGTCAGACCACTTTGCGCCTTCGATCAGGTGCATGGTCAGCGTCTTGCCGTCCTCGGACCATTCCCAGCTCTTGGCCAGGTTCGGCATGGGCTCAAGCTCGTCGGCCTTGATCTCGAACAGCGGACCGGTGCGCGTCAGACATTCGGAAAGCCCGATGTCGATGCCGCCCCAGCCCTGGCTCTGGCCGCCGATATAGTTCCAGCCTTCCGGCCGGCCACCGATAACGTGGCGCATGGTGTCGCCGTATACGCCGACGCCGTCGGGCATATTCCCGATCTTGTAGACCAGCGGTTCCTTGGGCAGGCGCTCGGCGACTGGCGGCAGCGTGCCGGCGTCGACATATTTCGAGGTGACCCAGGCGGGCTCATGATATTCGGGCAGCGCCTTGTATTCGAGGATGTCGCCGATCGAAACGAAATTAGGCTCGCTTTGGGCAGCAAACGCCGGCGGATCCGGCAGTTCGCCGGTAAGTTCCTGCGCGGGAATTGCAAGCATGGATACGGACAGCAGAAGACCTGCCCCGCCAAGGGCATAGATAGGCTTTCTCAATAGAACCTCCCTTCGCAACGGGACGCGTTCTTGCGTCGAGCCAGTCACTCCCACTGACTCTGGGCCCCGTGCATGATTGAGAGCCTACGACTTGCATCGGGCGAAACAATCCGGAATGATAGAGACTAATTCCGGTTTTCTAAGAAGTACGCTGATAAGTATGACTGTTGCCGAGCCCATTCCAGCCTCGCGGATACGCGAAAAGGCGCCGCGCCCTACCCCGCGCCCGGACCGCAGCTTCTACGCGTCCGGCAAGGCCTTCGGCCGCTTCGGCATCCGCGCCTTCCCGCCCCAGATCATGCCAGCCCCCCACAGCCACGGCCACATCGAGTTCAACTGGTTGACCGGGGGCCACATGGACTACGTTTTCGACGGCGGCCCGGTCACCGTCGAGGCCAATCGACTCGTCGCCTTCTGGGCCGGTATCCCGCATCAGACCGTCGACCTGCGCGACATCGGCGAAGGCCGGCAGCTCAATATCTACCTGCCCATGGACGCCTTCCTCGAAATGCCCCAGCTCGGTCGCCTCACCGAAACCCTGATGGGCGGCGGCGTCATCCAGCTCACCCCCGACTGCATCGGCCTCGAAACCCTGGAGCGCTGGCACGGCGACTATCGAAGCGGCAATTCCCTGCGCACCGACCTCGTCCGCGCCGAAATCGCCACCATGTTCCGCCGCGCCGCCATCGCCGGCTGGGACACGCTCCTCCCCGCCTGGCTCGAAAAATCCGGCACCCGCACCCGCACCGCGACCCCGGTGCGCTACGTCGTCCGCATGATCCGCCACATCGTCGAAAACATCACCGATCCCCTCTCGGCCGAAGACATCGCCAGGGTCGTCGGCCTCCACCCCAACTACGCGACCAACCTCTTCACCAAGGTGATGCACATCTCGGTGCAGAAGTTCGTCACCCGCATGCGCCTCATCCGCGCCCGCAGTCTTCTGTTCGATGGCAGCCTCTCCATCGCCAATGTCGCCTTCCAATCCGGCTTCGTCAGCCAGACCCAGTTTTACGAGCATTTCCGCAAGGCCTACGGCATGACCCCGAGCCAGATGCGCAAGGATACGATTGGATAGATCAATGAGCTGGGACGCACTTTCTGCCTGGGGCGAGGACGCCACCCGCATCGAACCGCTGACCGGTGGCACCTCCAACGATGTATGGAGCGTCCGCATCAACGGCCGCCGCGCCGTCGCCCGCCTCGGCAAGAGAAGCGACGCCGACCTCGCCTGGGAAGCCGGCCTCCTCCAGCATCTCGACCGAAGCGGCCTGACCGTCCCCGTCCCTGTTCCAACCCTGGACGGCCACCTCTTCGTTAGCGGTCTCGTCGTCATGCCATATATCGAAGGCGGCCCGCCCCGATCGGCCGCCGACTGGCGCCGCGTCGCCGAAACACTGCGCGAACTCCATCGCCTCACCCGCGATTGGCCCCAGCGCCCCGGCTGGAAGTCCTCGACCGACCTTCTCCACGCCGAGACCGGCACCCGCATCGACCTCAACGCCATGCCGCCAGAAAGCGTCACCCGTTGCCGCGCCGCCTGGGCCCGCCTGGTCGGCCACCCGACCTGCGCCGTCCACGGCAATCCTGGCAATACGGGCAATATCATCATGACTGCCGACCAGGTCGCCCTGATCGACTGGGATGAAGCCCATGTCGATGTTCCTGAACTAGACCTCGTCCTGCCCCACAACGCCGCCGGCCTTGAAGGCAGCGCCCGCGACGCCGCCGAACAGGCCGCTGCCGCCTGGGAAGCCGCCGTTTGCTGGAAGGATGACTACGCCGAAAAGCGTCTCGCCGAGGTTCGCCCCGTCGAGAACGCCTAGCCCCTGTCCTGCCGCTGCCGGAACTGCTGCGGCGACAATCCTGCAAAGCGGCGAAAGCGCTGCGAAAAATAGAATGGGCTCTCAAAGCCGGCGCTGGCCGCGATCTGCTTGATCGGGAAACTGGTCTGCCGCAACAGATCCACTGCCAGCCGCATGCGCCGCGCCTCGATATAGCCCTGCAGCGTCTCGCCCGTTTCCTGCCTGAACAAATGCGCAAGCCGCGAGGGCGAAAGCCCGACGGCCTCTGCCACATCCTCCACCAGCAGCTTCTCCCCCAGCCGATCGCCGACGAACGCCAGCGCGCGGCGAATGCGCTCGTCCCCCGGCCGCGCCTCACGCTGCCGATTATGCTCATCGAGCCCCAGCAACAGCCCCTCAAGCGCGTGGAAAGCCCGCGCCTCGCTGCGCATTTCCTGTCCGACGCAAAGCTGATGGACCGCCAGAAACCGCTCCGTCAGTTCCTCCCCCTCGATCCGCAGCCGCATCAGACCCTCGGCCTCTGCCGGCCAGTCCAACCAATCCGCCCAATCCGTCCGCGGCTGAAAATGCGCCCAGACCAGCTCCCACCGCTCCAGCGTCGCCTCGACCCCATAGTCATGCAGCGTCCCCGGCCGCAGTAAAACCCAATCGCCCGGCTCGACGATCAACTCCCCGCCCGCATGCCCAAACCGGCCCCGCCCACCTGTCGTATGCACCAGCAGCCAATCGCCCACCCCGCGCCGCCGCACCGCGCGATAGCCCGATGTCTCATGAAAGTGACCCGTAAGGAGCCGTCTTGTCGCCTGATATGGGTTTTCCGCAATCTCGCTCATAGCAGGATATTATATGTCATTGGCAGCATGTTCCATGGCCATCCACGCCCCACCCTCATACCATCAGTGTAAAGGGGAGGACGAAATGACATATGCTTTTCTCAACCAGGCCCAGGCGGCCCAGTTCGAGCGCGACGGCTTCCTCGCCATCCGCGGCCTGATCTCACCCGAAGAAATCGCCGATATCCGCGAGACTTTCATGGACCAGGCCGCCAACGGCCCCGTCCCCGGCCTCTCCGACACCCCGCGCGGCAATACTCCAAATGACCCGCTGAGCCGCTACCCCCGCATGATGCACCCGCACAAGCACCCCGACAAAGACGTCGGCCAGCTCGCCATGCGCTACATGCTCGATCCGCGCCTGCGCCCCATCCTCGCCGATCTCTTCGGCGAAGAACCGTTCGCCTGCCAGTCCATGTTCTATTTCAAACCGCCCGGCGCCCGAGGCCAGGACCTGCACCAGGACAATTTCTATCTGCGCGTCAAACCCGGCACCTGCATGGCCGCCTGGATCGCGGTCGACGACGCCGACGCCGGCAATGGCGGCATGATGTGCGTCCCCCAGACCGCCATGCTCGACATCGCCTGCCCCGAACAGGCCGACCCCGCCCTGTTTTTCACCACCGAGCACGTCGAACCGCCCCCGGGCCTCGAACCGCAAATGATGCAGCTCAAAGCCGGCGACGTCCTCTTCTTCAACGGCAGCGTCATTCACGGCTCAACGCCGAATACCAGCGCCGACCGCTTCCGCCGCTCGCTGATTTTCCACTACATCCCGGCCAGCACCAAGGAAATCAGCCACTGGTACGAAGCCCTCAGCTTTGAAGGCGATAAGCAGGACATCGCCATCAACATGGACGGCGGCCCCTGCGGCACAAACCAGCCAGCAATGGGCCCGCACTAAGCCAGCAATAGCCGGTGGGTCGCGTACCCCCCGCTTACAAGGCGAACAAACCCCATGCGCTCGTAGAAGGCAAAAGCCGTCTCGGGCGCATTGGTGTTGAGATAGTCAAAGTGCCCGGCCGAACCCGCGCAGATCGCCCCGATCAAGGCCCGCCCCACCCCGTCCCGCCGCGCACTCTGCGCCACATAGAGATGCCGCACCCGGCCGGCCCGCGGATAGGGATCATAAGGCTCGACATTCCGTCCGCAGACGCCGACGAGCACGTCGCCTGACCAGGCGCCGAGCATGATTTCACCGGGACGGATAAAACGATTGGACCCATCGGCCCAGTTCTCGGCAAGTCGCAAAAGCATGCGATGCCCTTCGCTTTGGCTCTCGGCGAGCAAAGCGGAAAAGCTGGCCGCATCCGGATCGAATGCGACCAGCCGGATCATCAGGTATTAAACTTGAACAGCATCACGTCGCCGTCTTTGACGACATATTCCTTGCCTTCATCGCGAGCCTTGCCCGCTTCCTTGGCCGGAACTTCGCCGCCGAGCGTGATGAAATCATCGTAGCCAATCGTCTGCGCGCGAATGAACCCGCGCTCGAAATCGGTATGGATGACGCCAGCCGCCGCCGGGGCCTTGTCGCCGATGCGAATGGTCCAGGCGCGGGTCTCTTTTTCACCTGTGGTCAGATAGGTGCGCAGACCGAGGAGGTGGTAGACGGCGCGGATGAGCTGGCTTACGCCGCTGTCCGTGACGCCGAGGCCGGAGAGGAACTCCAGCGCTTCCTCGGGAGGAAGTTCGGCGAGTTCGCTTTCGATCTGGGCGCTGATCACGACGGCTTCGCTGCCCATGTGCGAGGCGGCGTAGGCGCGGACGGCCTGGACGAGGGCATTCTCGGGATCGGCGAGCTCGTTCTCCCCGACGTTGCAGGCGAAGATGGTGGGCTTGGCGGAGAGGAGGAAGAGCGTCTTGAGGAGTTCGGCTTCATCATCGGTAAGCTCGGCGGTCAAAGCCGGACGGCCCTGGTCGAGGTGTGGGATGAGTTTCTCGCAGAGGGCGTGCTCGGCCTTGGCGAGCTTGTCTCCCATGCGGACACCTTTTTGCAGGCGCTCCATGCGCTTCTTGA
>NZ_JBEVLL010000050.1:0-23592 GCF_040509215.1 Devosia sp. | reverse complement strand
AGGGCGCCCCTTTTTCTTGTGACCATTTGGCCAATCGTCATCTTGCCATGCTCTTGGCATAACGTGGGAAAACCATCCACGATCGAGCTTTGCCATGCGTTTCCCATCCGCCCTGGTCCTTGCCGCGGCCGTTCTTGCCGTGCCAGCCTTCGCCGCCGAAGATGCGACAACCGGCCTTGGGGTGAACCTGCCCGATACATTCGTCGTCGAAGCCTCGACCTCGCCGCCGCCCTATAATGTGACGTTCGGCGTCAAAACCGTCTCGGGCGATCCGGCGCCCCTCGAGGGCGAAAAATATCTCTGCCAGGTCAGCTTCCAGGACGTGCCGGCCAATGCGGGGCTGAGCATGGAAAAGATCAACGAACAGATCGGCTCGCCCGGCTGGATCGCCATGGCCAAGGACGGCATGTCGTCCATTTTCGATTTCGTGTCTGACGCCCCGTTCGAACTCGACGGCTACAAGGGCCACGAATTCATCGGCATGCCCAAGCAGAAGAACGCCGAGCATGTGCGCCTCGTGCTCTCCATGGTCGAAACCGCCAAGGGGCGCACGGCGATCTCCTGCGTCACGGATGCGGATGGGCTCGAGGCCGTGCTCCCCACCTTCCACGCCATCCGCGACGGCGTCACGCCGCCGATGTGAGCTGCCTACCGCGGTCGTTCCTACCGAGATGGATTGCCGGGACGAGCCCGGCAATGACGATGGATGAGGGTTTAGGTCTCATCGGCAGCACCTCCCCTTGCTTTCCTTCCGCGCATTTGCTGCAAATGCGATGCGTGTCGGAGAAGCGTCGTGTCCCTCAATCAGTCCTATCGGTGGCGTGGTCTTGACCTCAGGACCCTGGAGCATTGCCATGTCATAGCCAATGGCCGCGACACGCGCATCCGCGGCGCCATCATCGGCGAGGATTTTGGGCTGTTCTACCGCATCAAGCTTGATGAAAACGGCTGTACGCGCACCCTCAAGATCGAGCGGGCCGACGGCAAGGCGCTGGAGCTGTTCTGCGACGGGCAGGGCGGCTGGTCCGACGACCGCGCCGAGCCGATTTCGGGCCTCAAGGGCTGTGTCGATGTCGATATCTGGCCCACACCGATGACCAATTCCCTGCCGATCTGGCGTAGCGACTGGCAGGACGGAAAGCCGCAAAAGTTCGCCATGGTCTGGATCGACGCGACCACCATGGAAACGCGGCGTGCCGAGCAGGTGTATACCAGGCTCGATGAAGGGCACTTTCGGTTTCAGTCGGATGATTTTGAAGCGGTGCTGGCGGTGGATGGGGATGGGTTGGTGACGGACTATCCGGGACTGTTCGCGCGGGAGTAAGGCGGCACCCATCGGCCGTCATCCTCGGGCTTGACCCGAGGAGACTTCACTTGGCAATGCCGCGGCAAGTGCAGAGCCCTCGGGTCAGGCCCGAGGGTGACGATCTCAGGGCGACATCCGCGCCACCATCCCCGTCGTCCGCGCCCTCGCCTCCGGCGTGCCGAGGCAATTGGCGACGCTTTCGTAGCCCGGCGAGCCCGCCACAGCCAAAACCTCAAAGGGAAAGCTGTGATTGGCCGGGCAATAGAGGATTGCGTGCCCGGCGCTCACCGCATCAAGATCGAGCACGGCGCTTGATCGGGTCATGACGACGAGCGGGGCATCGCCCTCGCTCCGCCGCCGCAGCCAGCCGCCCAGCGCCAGTTGCGTTGCTTCGTCCAACCCGTCCTCGACGAGGTCGATCACCGCCGGACCGTCCCCGCCTGAAACCATGCCGGCCAAAACCGCGCGCAGGGCAGGGCCGTCCGTCGCCCCATCTTCGAGCAGCCATTCGAGTTCATGGACAACGGCATCAGGCAAAGCCTGCGGCTCTGGCCGGTCGAGCGCCACAAAGCGTCCGCCCAGCGCCTCGGCCAAAGCCATGGCTAGCCGCGTCTTTCCGCTGCCCAGAGGGCCGACCAGATAGGTGACCGGCGCGAGCCGTCGCAACTCGAACTGCTCCCCATTCCAGGGCCAGGGCAGGGCCAGCGAAACGGCAGGGGCACCCCGTGCCAGATCGGCAAGGTCAGGCGCCCGACCCTGGCTCAGATCGTTGCGCCAGAGTCGCACTTGCTCGATGGCATCAAGCACGCCCGAGAGGTTGCTCTCAAGGCGCGTCTGGTGTTCCGACAGGGCCGTTGCGAGCCCGTCGCGCTCGCCCGAGAGCACGGCGGCGATCTGGGCGAGGCTCAAACCCAAAGTGCGCAGGGCCACGATCTCCCTGATACGGGCAATCTGGTCCGCGCCATAATGGCGCCAGCCCAATCCGTTACGGATAGGCGCAATGAGGCCACGCTGTTCGTAGAGTCGCAGCGCCTTGGCCGAAATGCCGAGTGCGCGGGCGGCTTCGGCCGGCGTGAGAACAAGGTCCGAATGGGTCAAGGGGAATCACCTCCAGAGTTGACCCGCTCACTCATCAGGGCGGCCCCAGGGGACGGGTCAAGTCCCGTCAACGCCTTGTCACCAAATCGGCCTATTTTGTCTTTGTCAGCAAGGCCCGGAGCGGAATCATGTTCCATCTCACCCGTCGCTTTCACTCGGCCCTGCCATTGGTCTGGCTCGTGGCCGGGCTTTTGGACAGTCTGATGCTGCTGGCCTTGCCCGCCGTCGTGATGCTGGCCCATCTCTTCAGGCGCCATCGGCGTATCCTGGGGTTGGTCGGCTCCGCGCCCTGGGCAAGCCTCGGCTTTGCCCGCCATGTCATGGTCGATGATCTCGTGCGTCTCGCCGCCTGGACGGCCCTGAGCCCGGTGGTTTTCCTTTTCGGTCACCAGATGCGCTCGGTTCTCATTGGGAGCTGACGAGAATCTTCGTCACGGCGCTTTTCCGATCCGTCCACACCTGATAGGCCAAGGCCAAGTTTGGTTGCCTATCGGAGCCTGGCCATGACCGCTACTTTCAAGACCCTCGACGAACTCGACCTCAAGAACAAGGTCGTGCTTCTCCGGGCCGACCTCAATGTTCCCGTGGCGGATGGCAAGGTGAGTGACGCAACGCGCATCGAGCGCCTGCTCCCCACCATCCGCGAAATCGTCAAGCATGACGGCAAGGCCGTACTGCTGTCCCACTTCGGCCGGCCGAAAGGCAAGGTCGATCCGGAATTCTCGCTCGAGCAGGTTTGCTCGGCCGTTGCCGACGTAACCGGCCATCCCGTTGGCTTTGTCGCCACCGATTGGGTCGATGTGTCGGCCGCCAAGGCAGCGATCGATGAGGCCCCTGCCGGCTCGGTCCTCGTCCTCGAAAACACCCGTTTCCATCCGGGCGAAGAAGCCAATGATGTCGAGCTTGCCAAGCGCATGGCGAGCCTTGGCGATGTCTATGTCAACGACGCCTTCTCTGCCGCCCACCGTGCCCACGCTTCGACCGAAGCTCTGGCCCATCTCCTTCCCGCCGCTGCCGGCCTTGCCATGCAGGGCGAATTGGAAGCGCTGGAAAAGGGTCTCGGCAAACCCAAGAAGCCGGTCGTCGCCATTGTCGGCGGCGCCAAGGTGTCGTCCAAGATCGACCTTCTCGAAAATCTCGTCACCAAGGTCGATGGCCTCGTCATCGGCGGTGGCATGGCCAATACCTTCCTCTTCGCCCAGGGCCATGGCGTCGGCAAGTCGCTCTGCGAGAAGGATCTTGCAGATACTGCCCGCCGCATCATGGACAAGGCCGACAAGGCCAATTGCGCCATCATCCTGCCGGTCGATGCGGTCGTCTCTTGGCACTTCAAGGCCAATTCGCCGACCCGCCTTTATGGCGTCGATGCCGTCGATCCCGATGGCATGATCCTCGATATCGGCCCGTCCTCGATCGAGCGCATCAATGCCGCGATCGATGATGCGCATACCATCATCTGGAATGGCCCGGTCGGCGCCTTCGAAATGGAACCGTTCGATGCGGGCACCGTGGCGATCGCCAAGCACGTCGCCAAGCGCACCCATGACGGGCACCTGATCTCGGTTGCCGGTGGCGGCGACACGGTCAGCGCGCTCGCCCATGCCGGCGTCAAGGATGCCCTGACTTACGTGTCGACCGCCGGCGGCGCTTTCCTTGAATGGATGGAAGGCAAGCCCCTGCCGGGCGTGCAGGCCCTCAAGAAGTAAAGTTTCCGATTTCGGAAACTTTCTCTTGTTTCATATTGGGCCGTCAGATAGTTTCTCTTTAGCGAAACTGTCTGGCGGTCTTTTTTATGTCCCTGACGCTCTATCTCCACCCGCTGGCCTCCTTCTGCCACAAGGTGATGATCGCGCTTGAAGAAGCGCAGCTTCCCTATCGCGCCGTGACCGTCGATTTCGCCGATCCTGTGTCGGCCAAGCAGGTGTCCGACCAGTGGCCGGTCGGCAAGATCCCGCTGCTCCACGACGAAGCGAGCGGCCGGCATGTGCCCGAAACCACCGTCATTCTCGAATATCTCGCTGAGCGTCACGCAAGCGTGGCCCGGCTCTGGCCAAGCGCGGGAGAAATCCGCCTCGAAGCGCGGCTCTGGGATCGGTTCTTCGATCTCTATGTGCAGCAACCCATGCAAAAGATCGTCATCGACCGCATTCGTCCGCCCGGCGCCAATGATCCGCATGGCGTCGCCGAAGCGCGCGAAAACCTGCGGACCGCCTATGGGATGATCGAAGAGCGCATGGCCGACCGGGTCTGGGCCGTTGGCACAGACTTTTCCATTGTCGATTGCGCGGCCTTTCCAGCCCTCTTCTTTGCCGGGATCGTCGAGCCGTTCCCCGCTTCCGCCACGGCGCTCAGCGCTTATTTCGAGCGCCTCCTGGCTCGTCCGTCGGTTGCGTCCGTGCTTGCTCAGGCGCAGCCATATTTTACAATGTTTCCCTATCGCGACGCCATGCCGGCGCGCTTCCTGCCGGGGGCCTGATGCCAGTCGAACTTGATACCGTCTTCCAGGCGCTCGCCGACCCCTATCGGCGGGCCATGGTCTCGCGCCTCGTTGAGGGTGGCCCCGCCTCGATGAAGGAACTGGCCGCGCCCTTCGACCTCGGCCTGCCTTCGACGCTAAAACACCTCAAGGTGCTGGAGAATGGCGGCATCATCTCCTCGGTCAAGGAGGGCAGGGTGCGCACCTTCTCGGTCCGCGAGGATGGGCTCAATACCCTGCGCACCTGGCTCGATGCGCATCAGCGCCATCTCGAAACCGGCTTTGACCGTCTCGCCGCCGCCATGGCGGCCAATCCCGAGGATCTGTCCGATGGCGAGTGATCCCGCCCATTCGCGCTTCACGCTCGACCGCGTGCTGCCCGGCTCACCCGCCCACGCTTTCCGCTTCTGGTCCGATCCGAAGCTGAAAAATCTCTGGGCCGGCTGCCACCCCGATTGGACCGAGCGCGAGATCCGCCACGATTTTCGCGTCGGTGGCCACGACTTCAGCCGTCTCGCCGATCCCGCCGGGGTCGAGCACGAGGTGGACATCGCCTATCTCGACATCGCGGCGCCCGATCGCGTGGTCTACAGCTATGCCATGCGGCTCGATGGAAAGCCGCTCTCCGCTTCGCTGGTGACGCTCCTCTTTCGGCCGCACAATCGCGGCAGCCTGATGCGCTATGACGAGCACCTGCTGCTGCTCGATGGCAGCGATGGAGCGGGTGCGCGGGAAATCGGCACCGGCCACGGTTTTGACCGGCTCGAGGCGGTGATTGCCCAGAGCCTCGCCGCGGCGTCATAAAAGCGCATTGGCCAGAGCACAATCTTGTGGGTTGGCATTTGCGTAGGGCAGGGGAAGCGCCTATATCTTGCTGGCTGCCCGGCGCGTGTGGACACACATATCCCCGGGGCCTTAATCGATCCTAAGGGAGCTGTCCCTGACCAGGCCCGTGGGCTTGGACATACGGCGCCCACCTACGTAAGTAGGTTCCCGGGATCGCTCGTCCCACGGCCAGGGCGGCACCTTATTCCTACTGTTTCCCGAGATTGGCGCGCATGGTGGTAGACGGAATAGAGGCCGAAAAGGCCCTGCTGCGCAAAGCCGCCCGGGCGCGCCGCGAGGCTCTTTCTCCGCAGTTCCGCACCGAAGCCTCCAATGCCATCTCCTTCCACTTCTTCGACAAGGTGGCCTTTGGCCCCGAAGACGCCATTGCCGGATATTGGCGCATTCGCGACGAGGCGGATTGTCAGCCGATCCTGGTCCGGCTGATGGATGGCGGGCAGACCGTCATTCTCCCGGTCGTGTCCGGCCCCGAGGAGCCGCTCGAATTCCGCATCTGGGGCAGCGACGCCCCGCTCTATGAAGCCGGTTTCGGTACGCTCGCGCCGTCTGATCTGGCGCCCCGTTCCGAACCCGATCTCATTCTGATGCCGCTCCTCGGCTTTGACAAAACCGGCACAAGGCTCGGCTATGGCGGGGGCTATTATGATCGCACCCTCGCTTCGATGCGTAAAAGGCCGATGCTGGTTGGCCTCGCCTTCTCGGCGCAGGCCTTCGATCATATTCCACGCGAAAATCACGATGTTCCGCTCGATGCGGTCGTCACTGAAGACGGTGTCGAATTCTTCGAGGCTTCCTTATGAAATTTCTCTTTCTGGGTGACGTGGTCGGCAAGTCCGGCCGCGATGCCGTCAGCGAACGCCTGCCCGGCATCATCGCGACCTACGGTTTTGATTTCGTCGTCATCAATGGCGAAAATGCCAGCCATGGCCGCGGCCTGACCGAATCCCACTTTCGTGCCCTGCGCGATGCAGGCGCCGATATCGTCACGCTCGGCGATCACGCCTTCGACCAGCGCGAGGCGCTCTCTTACATCGAACGCGAAAACACCCTGATCCGCCCGATCAATTTCGCCCCCGGCGCGCCCGGCCGCGGCGCTATGATGGTCGAGGGTCGCAACGGTCATCGGGTGCTGGTGGTCAACGCGCTGGGCCGCGTCTTCATGCAGCCGATGGACGATCCGTTCCGCGCCGTCGAAGCTGCCGTCGCCTCGGCGCCGCTCGGCGAAGTGGTCGATGCCATCATCGTCGATTTCCACACCGAGGCGACCTCGGAAATCCAGGGCATGGGCTTTTTTCTCGATGGCAAGGCGACGCTGGTCGTCGGCACCCATACCCATATCCCGACCTCGGATCACCGTATCCTAAGGGGTGGCACGGCGCTCATGGCCGATGCGGGCATGTGCGGAGATTTTGACTCCATCATCGGCGTCGATGCCGATGAGCCGCTGAACCGGTTTCTGACCGGCATTCCCAATGGCAGGTTTACGCCGGCGGAAGGCGAGGCCACGCTCTGCGGCGTCGCCGTCGAAACCGATCCCAAGACCGGCCTTGCCCGAAAAGTCCTGCCGGTGCGGCTCGGAGGCACGCTGGCCCAGGCCGAACCGATTTTTGGCTGAGGAGATTTCGACATAAGACAGTTTTTTGCAGCGGTTCTGATTTCCGCGGCAATGGCCGCTTCTGTTTTGGCACAACATAGCATGGCGCTCGATGTGCGCTCCGCTTCAGTCAGTTTCGACGACGCGACCGGACAGCCGGCGCTCAAGATCAGTCTGTCGCCGGACGGTGCAAAGGCCTTTGGTGACTTTACGGTCGAGCATGTGGGCGAAGTGATCGATATCCTTGTGGCCGGCGATGTCGTGACGTCACCACGGCTCATGTCGCCCATTCACTCGGACTGGATTCTTGTCACCGGACCGTTCACGACGACCGAGCTTGAGGCCATGGCTGACGCGATCAATCGCGGCAGCAGCGCGGTCACCTTGCGTGGCGAAAAGAATAAACCGACCGACTGAGGCCGAGACGCCCCCAGCTTCACAACTGGCTCGCGCTTGCCTATAAGGCAGCACCCATAACGAAATTCACATCGGAGTGCGCGAATGGCAGGCCATTCACACGCCAAGAACATCATGCACCGCAAGGGCAAGAGCGACGCGGTGCGCTCGAAGGTGTTTTCCAAGCTCGCCCGCGAAATCACAGTGGCCGCCAAGATGGGCATGCCCGATCCGGCCTTCAACGCCCGTCTGCGCCTGGCGGTCACCAATGCCCGCTCGCAGTCCATGCCCAAGGACAATATCGACCGCGCCATCAAGAAGGCGATGGGCAGCGATGGCGAAAACTATGACGAAATCCGCTACGAAGGCTACGGCCCCGGTGGCGTTGCCGTCATCGTCGAGGCGCTGACTGACAATCGCAACCGCACTGCTTCCAACGTGCGCTCCTACTTCTCCAAGAACGGTGGCGCCTTGGGTGAAACCGGTTCGGTCGGCTTCATGTTCGATCGCGTCGGCGAAATCACCTATCCGCTTTCGGCCGGCTCGGACGACAAGGTCATGGAAGCCGCCATCGAGGCCGGCGCTGACGATGTCGAGAGCGATGAAGAAGGCCACTATATCTACACCTCGTTCGAAGCCATGGCCGAAGTCTCGGCCGCGCTTGAAAAGGTGCTGGGCGAAGCGGAAGCCGTAAAGGCCATTTGGAAGCCGCAGAACGAGACGCCGATCGACGCTGAAAAGGGCGCAACGCTGATGAAGCTGATCGCCACACTCGAAGAAGATGACGACGTGCAGAACGTCTATTCCAACTTCGACATCAGCGAAGAAGACGCTGCCAAGATCGCAGGCTAAGCATTCCTTCCATCGTCACCACCGGGCTTGTCCCGGTGGTCCATGTTCCACAAAACTGGATTGCCGGGACAAGCCCGGCAATGACGACAAGCGGGTAGAGATTGTGGGCGGCAATGCCGCCCTTTTTCATGCCGATTTTCTGATATCGACCGGCGGCTGATCGACCGTGTGCACGATTGCGGCCTGGTTGCGACCCGAATGCTTGGCGCCATAGAGCCGCTGGTCGGCAATATGGAAAAGCTCGGTGAAATTGGTCATGCCCTCAAAGACGGCGCCACCGATGCTGACGGTCAGCGAATAGGCCTGGCCGCGTGGCGAAAACTGGGCCAATTGCACCGCCCGCCGCACGCGTTCGGCCATCTGCTCGGCATGGGTCTGATCGACCCCTGGCAGGAAGACGCCGAATTCTTCGCCGCCCATGCGGCCGATGAGATCGCCGGCGCGCAGTGCCGAGCGGATGGATCGCGCCAATATCGTGAGGGCCTCGTCGCCCGCGTCGTGGCCATGCAGATCATTGATCGCCTTGAAATTGTCAGCGTCGATAATCAGCAGCGCGCCGGTCTGTGGGCCGACGCTACTGGTGAGATGGGTTTCCACCTTGGCGGTAAAGGCCCCGCGATTAAGGCAGGCGGTCAGGCTGTCGGTGCGCGCCACAAGGCCGAGCCGCCGGTTCATGATGGCAAGCGAGCGCATGCGCATCGAAAGGAAGAAGAACAGCGGCACGGCCAGGAGGAGCGGCAGCACCATTGCCGAGAGCATGGCCCGCTGCAGCGCTTCCGGGCCCAGATCGGCAAAGACCAGGGCATTGTAAACCAGCGCGATGACGACGCAGGCCAAAGGGCCAAAGAGGGTCCAGCGGGCGACGCTGGACCAGCTTTGCAAACCATTGACCGCGCGCGGTGACATCATGCTGGCAACCCCCTTGGTCCCGGAATGGCGATGGGAATAAAGACGAGAAAGGCGACCCTCAGGCCGCCTGCGGTAGGGCAACGCAGTCGCGTCCCCTTTGCTTGGCGCTATAGAGGCGCTGGTCTGCCTCGCGATAGATGGCCCTGAACGCTACCGGCTTTTCGTGGGACGCTCCGCCGATGCTGACCGATAGCGGGCAGGAAATGCCCTCGGGGAAGAAGTGGATCGCCGCAATGGATCGGCGCACTTCGTCCGCCACGTTCTCCGCCCCGGCCAGATCCATATCCGGCAGATAGATGCCGAACTCTTCGCCACCGAGTCGTCCGACAAGGCTCGACTTGGAAACGCCTGCGCTGAGCGCCTGGGCAATATTGCGCAGGGCCTCGTCGCCCTGGTCGTGCCCGAAGCGGTCGTTGACGGATTTGAAGTGGTCGGCATCGATCACCAGCAGCACGCCACGGCGGTGCGGTGTGCTGCACAGTTTCTCGACCGTGGCTGCAAAGGCCCGGCGGTTCAGTACGCCAGTCAGTCCGTCGAGCGTCGCCAGCAGTGCCAATTGCATATTGGCGTGGCGCATGCGCTCGGTGCCAATGGAGAAGGTGAAAATCATCGGCCCGCCGAGAATGATCGGCATGACGATAGCGACAGCGAGGCCGGCCATATCGACGCCGCGAGAAAAGCTGGCCATCAGCAGAATCGTCGCGACCACCGAGACGACGACCGAAATGCCCATCATCATCAGTGTTTTGCGGAAAATCCAAAGCCACGCCTGCTTCGGTAGCGCCGTTGCTAGCCCCGTCATCGTGAATCAATGTCCCTGCGTCCCAAAAGACCCTAGAGCCGCCTTTCTGAATTCCCCGTTTCTCCAATGAGTAAATTTTGAGCTATCACCGCTTCTTGGTGTTTCTAAGTTTCTGTTTTGTTCACTAGGGCCTTGGTAGGTTCGTTGAAACTGCTAGAAGGATCGCCATGAGCAAGACCGTTCGAATCATCGGCATCGACCCGGGGCTGCGCCGTTGCGGCTGGGGCATTGTCGATGCGCTCGACAATCGCCTGAGCTTTGTGGCGGCCGGTACGGTGACCCCGCCGATCGATGGCATGCTGGCCGATCGCCTCGCCATGCTGGCAGCCGGCCTCAAGGAGGTGCTGGCCCAGCACCAGCCCGAGGAAGCCGCGGTCGAAGAAACCTTCGTTAATGCCGGCGCCCGGTCGGCGTTGATCCTGGGGCAGGCGCGCGGCGTCGCCCTTGTCACGCCGGCTCAGCACGGTCTCTATGTGGCCGAATATGCCACCAATCTGGTCAAGAAATCCGTGGTCGGTACGGGCCACGCGGAAAAGAAGCAGGTCGAACTGATGGTGCGGACTTTGCTGCCGACAGCCAATTTCAAAGGCGCCGACGCTGCGGACGCCCTTGCTGTTGCCATCTGCCACGCCCACCATCGGGTTTCCGCACGTCGCATGGGAGCGCTTTTATGATCGGCAAGCTCAAGGGCCTGGTGGACAGTTTTGGTGACGACTGGGTCCTCATCGACTGCGGTGGCGTCTGCTACGAGGTGCATTGTTCCACCCGCACGCTGCAATCCTTGCCGCGTGTTGGCGAGAGCACCGTCGTCTTTATCGAGACAATCCTCCGCGAAGACCTCATTCGTCTCTTCGGCTTTGCGACTGACGCGGAGAAATCCTGGTTCCTGCTGCTGACGACGGTGCAGGGGGTCGGTGCTCGTGTAGCGCTCGCCATTCTTTCCGTCCTGTCGCCGTCTGAACTCTCGAGCGCCATTGCGCTACAGGACAAGGCCATGGTCGGCCGTGCCAATGGCGTCGGCCCCAAACTCGCCGTGCGCATCGTCACCGAACTCAAGGGCAAGGTCCCGGCCATTGGCGGCATCGACGCCGGCACGCTGGGCCTGCAGACCGCCTTGGGCGAAGGCGTCGCGAGAAGCAATGTCGCCGACGCTGTCTCCGCCCTCACCAATCTTGGCTATTCCAGCGCCCAAGCCTCTGCGGCGCTGGCGCGCGTGGTTGCCAAGGAGGGCGAGGATACGGCAACCGAGAAGCTCATTCGCCTTGGGCTTAGGGAATTGAGCCAGTGACCGACTTCACCTCTCCCGCCGCTGGCCGCGACGACAATCTCGACGTTTCGCTGCGTCCGTCCGGCTTTTCCGATTTCGTCGGCCAGGCCGATGCGCGGGCCAATCTCGAAGTCTTCATCGAGGCTGCCAAGAAGCGCGGCGGCGCGCTCGATCACGTGCTCTTCGTCGGCCCGCCGGGCCTCGGCAAGACGACGCTCGCTCAGATCATCGCCAAGGAGCTCGGCGTCGGCTTTCGCGCCACGTCCGGTCCGGTCATCGCCAAGGCGGGCGATCTTGCCGCGCTCCTGACCAATCTCGAAGAGCGCGATGTGCTCTTCATCGACGAAATCCATCGCCTCAATCCCGCGATCGAAGAAGTCCTCTATCCGGCGATGGAAGATTTCCAGCTCGACCTGATCATCGGCGAAGGTCCGGCCGCCCGCTCGGTCCGCATCGACCTGGCAAAATTCACGCTGGTCGGCGCCACCACCCGCGCCGGTCTCCTCACGACGCCGCTGCGCGACCGTTTCGGCATTCCCGTCCGCCTCAATTTTTACACGCCGCAGGAACTGGTGCAGATCGTTACCCGCGGTGCCCGCCTGATGGGCACACCCATGTCCCCCGATGGTGCTTTGGAGATCGCGCGACGCTCGCGTGGCACGCCGCGCATCGCCGGTCGCCTGCTTCGCCGCGTAATTGACTTTGCCCTCGTCGATGGCGTGTCAGAAGTGAACAGTGTGCTAGCCGATAAGGCACTCTTGCGGCTCGATGTTGACGCGCGCGGGCTCGATCAACTGGATCGGCGCTACCTCACGACCATCGCCGATTTCTACAATGGTGGCCCGGTCGGCATCGAGACGATTGCCGCGGCGCTCAGCGAACCGCGCGACGCCATCGAAGAGATCGTCGAGCCCTATCTCCTGCAGCAAGGCTTTATCCAGCGCACGCCGCGCGGGCGCATGCTCACCGCTATCGCCTTCCAGCACCTGGGAAAATCCGTGCCACAGGGTTTTGTCGGCATGCAGGCCAGCCTCTTCGAGGAAGCAGGGGACGAGGACTGAGCATGGCGCCAATCCTTCAGCGCCTCCTCAGCCTTTTTGGCGCCCATAGCTGGATCGAGCCCGCCGATATCGTCGTGCGCCGCTACGCGCCCAAGCCGCCCGATTGGCCGCGGGACCTGAAACTGCGCGTCGCCATGCTCAGCGACTTTCACTTCTCCGAACCCTGGCTTGGCCCCCAAGCCATTGAAGCGATTGTCGAAAAAACCAATGCACTAAAGCCCGACATCATTCTGCTGGTCGGCGATTTCGAGGATGGCCCGCGCTTCAGCCGGCCCGTTCGTCCCGACGACTGGGCCCGTGCGCTCTCGCGTCTGCAAGCCCCGCTCGGCGTCCATGCCGTTCTCGGCAATCACGACTACCCCAGGCTCATCGCCAGGCGACACCGGTTCCTTCCTAATCCCCCCGCAAAGATCGCTCTGGAGAAAGTGGGCATTCCCGTCCATATCAACGATGCCATCCCATTGATTTGGAACGGCAAAACGTTCTGGCTGGCTGGGCTCGGTGACCAGTGCACTGAGTTCGAAGATGGCTCCTCGCTGTTCGATCTCGATGCCACCCTCGCCAGGATAACGGATGATGCTCCGGTCATCCTCATGGCCCACGAGCCCGATATTTTCCCCGAGGTTCCCGACCGCGTGGCGCTGACCCTCTCCGGCCATGTGCATCGCGGCCAGATCCGGTTCTTCGGCTTTGCCCCGGTCGTACCGTCGCGCTATGGCCAGCGTTATCTTCATGGCCATATCGTTGAAAGCAATCGCCATCTCATCGTTGGCGCAGGTCTCGGCCATTCCGGCCTGCCGCTGCGTTTCGATGCTGCGCCCGAAATCGTCCTTATCGAGCTTGGAGGTCAAGCGTGACCGCTCGCCATGTCCTGAGCTTTCCCATGAAGGAAGGCCGTTTCAATTTTCGCGTCGCGGGAATCATCATCGCCGATGGCCATGTTCTCATTTGCCGTGAGGACGATGACGACTATGCGATGCTCCCCGGCGGCCGGGTCGAACTGGGCGAAGATAGCCGTCTGAGCCTGACGCGTGAAATCGCCGAAGAGATTGCTCTGCCGGCCGAAATCGGCCCGATGATCGCCACTTCGGAAAGTTTTTATCGCCGCGAAGGCGAGGATTTTCACGAACTGGGCTTTTTCTACGCCGTTACGCTGACCGGGCAAGGGCCGAACGGCAATTCGCCCTGGCTCGAGCGGCAGGACGAGGGGCACGATCTGCAATTCCATTGGGTGCCGCTGGCCGGCGACGCCTTGGAAAAATTCAATCTCCTGCCGCGCTGGCTGCCGGAATTCCTGCGCGATCTGCCGGAGGCGCACGCCCATGTGGTCCATGACGAGCGCGGCGCATGAGCACGCATAGTTTTCCGGTCCGCATCTATTACGAAGACACCGATTTCTCCGGCTATGTCTATCACGCGGCCTATCTCAAATTCTTCGAGCGGGGCCGCACCGAATTTCTGCGTGATCTCGGCATTCACCATTTCGAACTGATCGAGCAGGGTATTGCCTTTGCCGTTCGCAAGATGGAGATCGACTTTGTCGGAGCCGCGCGGATCGACGATCTGTTGACGGTCGAGACGAAAGTGATTGAAGCAAGCGCCGTTCGACTGGTGCTTGAGCAGACACTTCTGCGTGACCAGAGTGTGCTGACAACGGCCCGCGTACTGGTCGTTGCCATCAAGACCACAGGCGGGCCGGTGCGTCTGCCGGCCGCGCTCAGGGCACGGCTCACAAGCGAAAGCTGACACTTCCTTCACGGGAATCGCTTTCTTAACCACTTGGTCACCATAATCGAGTCAAAGGAACGATTGCGCTAAGAGCTAGGCCGAGAGGCCCGGTTTGCAGGGCATTTCTCTTAATTTTGACAGATTCCGCCCCCATCGCACAAAGCATGGGGCCGGGCGCTTGGGCCGGGTCGAAAGGATCACTTCATGGAAGTCATGGATGCAGTGGGAGCGGCCGCTCCACATGCCGACCTGTCCATTTGGGGACTGTTCTGGGCGGCCGACATCGTCGTTAAGTCGGTGATGCTGGGCCTGCTTGGTGCCTCCGTCTGGTGCTGGGCCATCATTGTGGACAAGACCATCGCCTATCGCCGCGTTGGCGCAGAGATGAACAATTTCGAAAAGACCTTCTGGTCCGGCCAGTCGCTTGAAGAGCTTTACAAGCAGCAGTCGGAAAAGGCCTCCGGTGGCATGGGCGCCGTCTTCGTCGCTGCCATGAAGGAGTGGAAGCGCAGCCACGAGCAGAACGCGGCGAGCTTTGTCGGCATGCAGCAGCGCCTCGACAAGGTGCTCGATGTCGCCATTTCGCGCGAAAGCGAGTTCCTCGAAAAGCGCCTGGGCTTCCTCGCCACGGTCGGTTCGGCTGGTCCATTCATCGGCCTTTTCGGTACGGTCTGGGGCATCATGAACGCCTTCACCAATATCGCGGCTTCGTCTTCGACCAATCTCGCGGTCGTTGCCGGCCCGATCGCCGAAGCGCTGTTCGCGACCGCCATCGGCCTTGTCGCCGCTATCCCAGCCGTTATCGCCTACAACAAGCTTTCGGCAGACTCGGCCAAGATGATCGGGCGCCTCGAAGGCTTTGCCGACGAATTCTCGACCATTCTCAGCCGCCAGCTCGAAGCGCGGAGCCGCTGATATGGGCATGGGTGTAGCAGGCGGTGGAGGCGGCGGCGGACGCCGTCGTCGCGGCCGCAGGAAAGCGGTCATGAGCGAAATCAACATCACGCCCATGGTGGACGTGATGCTGGTGCTGCTGATCATCTTCATGGTCGCGGCGCCAATGATGACGGCCGGCGTGCCGGTCGACCTGCCGCAATCGGCCGCTGCCGATATGCCCAGCCAGACCCAGCCCATTACCGTTGCGGTGACGCCGGAAGGCGCCATTTACGTCGACGAGACCCCGGTCGACGAGGCCAATCTGGTGACGACGGTTGCGGGCCTCGCAACGCCGGAAGACCGTATTTTCCTCCGCGGCGATACCACGGCCAATTATGGCAGTGTGATGCGCGTCATGGGCCTGCTCTCGGCTGCCGGCTATTCCAAGATCGGGCTCGTTACCGAGCGCAGGGAATAGGCCGTCGGCATGCGTACAGGCGTCGCCGTATCAGTTTCAGCGCATGTGTTGCTGATCGTGCTTGGTCTGATCAATCTGGGATCGACCGAGCCGCTGACGCCTGTCACCGCGTCCATTTCGGTCGATCTCGTGCCAATCGAGGAATACTCCAATATCCGCGCCGGCCAGCTCGACAGCACAGTCGTCGAGACCGATACGCCGTCCATCGTTGAAAGCGATCAGCCGGCCGAGCTGGCCCAGCCCACCGGCAATACCGAGGAAGACCAGCCGACCCCGTCGCCGGCCGATGTGCCGACGCCGCAACCGGTGACCGAGACAGCGCCGGCGCCAGAACCTGCGCCGCAGCCAGAGCCGGTGCCTGAACCAACGCCAGAACCCGAGCCTGCTCCGGAACCAGAGCCGGCGCCCGAGCCCGCTCCTGCACCCGAACCCACTCCAGAGCCGGCACCGACACCAACGCCGACACCGCCGACGCCACAAACGCGGCCGCAGCCTGCTCCGACGCCTGAACCAACTCCAGAGCCCGAACCGGCTCCGGAACCGACGCCCACGCCGGAACCCACCCCGCAGCCGACGCCGACTCCAACACCGACACCCGAACCGCCGACGCCAGCCGTTGCGGCGCCGACGCCGGCTGCCCGCCCGAGCAATCTGGCGCAGTTGCGCCAGCAGTTCGCGGCCGCCGAGGCCGAGCGCAAGAAGCGCGAAGAAGAAGAGCGCCAGCGTCAGGCCGCGGCTGCTGCCGCCCAGAACCAGTCGCAGACGCCAACGCCGCGTCCCACCCAGCCGGGGCCGACCCAGCTCGACGCTGATCTGGCCGATGACATCGCCTCGATCATCAACAATGCCCCGACAACCGGCGGCACGACCGGGCAGGGCGGTTCGCCGACACTGGGCGACACCACTGGAACGTCGGCCCGCCTCAGCCAGTCGGCCATCGATGGGCTCGTCGGCCGTATCAAGAACTGCTGGAACCTGCTGCCGAGCGATTTCAACTCGGGCATGAACGTGACCCTGCGCGTTTCGATGAACCAGGACGGCAGCGTCAACGGCACGCCGCAGATCGTTTCGGCCGACCAGACCCCGGCGGGCCAGGCTATCGCTCGTGCCGCGCAGCGCGCCGTGGTGCAGTGCGGCCCCTATACGATGCTGTCGGCAGACTCATTCAATGAGTGGCGCTCGATCGAAGTGGAGCTGCGCCCATGATGGTCTCGCGCGCTCTCGCAGCCCCCTTGATCGCCGCACTGCTCGTCACTGGCCCGGCTCTGTCGCAGGACATCAACCAGGCCGAGATCGAGGGTTTCGTTCAGCAGGTAAAATCGTGCTGGGCGCTGACACCCGAAGATGCCGCCTCGGGCCTCAGCGCTAAAATCCGTGTGGAGCTCGACCCGACCGGGGCGGTGCTGACAACCGAGATCATCGACGCCGACAAATCCCAAACTGGACGTCGCATAGCCACCGGTGCCATTCGGGCACTGGAACGATGCGCGCCCTATTCCTTTTCTGCAGAGACCTACGAGCAATGGAAGACGCTCGAGATCGAACTGCAGCCGTGACCTTGAATTTGCCCTGTTGCTGGCCAAAAACCGGCCAAACGGCGAAATTGGAGACAACCAACTCATGACGCTTCTCAACCGTCGCTCTGCGCTCAAGCTTGGCCTGGCCGGTGGCGCCCTGCTGGCAACCTCCTCCATGGCCATGGCGCAGCTGCGCATCGTGGTGGAAGGGGCCAATTTCCAGCCCCTCCCGATCGCCATCCCGGATTTCGCCTCGTCCGATCCGACCTTCGGGCGCGAGATCGCCGATATCGTGCGCAACAACCTGCGCCGCTCTGGTCTCTTCCTGCCGCTCGACCCGGCCTCGCTGCCGGTGCAGGTGGGCGATGTCAACGGCACGCCCGACTTCAACGTCTGGCGCACGGCCAATGTCGATGCGCTGGTCATGGGTTCGGTCGAGCGCGGCGGGCAGATTACGTCCTCCGTCCGCGTCTGGGATACCCAGCAGGCGGCGCAGGTCGTGGGCAAGAGCTACAATACCGATCCCAATTCGGCGCGCCGCATCGGCCACATCGTTTCCGACGCCATTTACGAACAGCTTGCCGGCGGCACAGGCTATTTTGATACCCGCGTCATCTACACCGCCGAAAGCGGCCCCAAGGCCAACCGCACCCGTCGCCTTGCCATCATGGATCAGGACGGCGCCAATGTGCAGTACCTGACTGACGGCTCCACGATGGCGCTGACGCCGCGCTTTTCGCCCAATGGCGACCTCGTGACCTATATGAACTTTGCCGATGGCAATCCGCAGGTGTATCTGCTGCAGCTTTCTTCGGGCCAGCAGCAGCGCCTCGCCAATGTGGGCGCCATGACTTTCGCCCCGCGCTTTTCGCCCGATGGCGGCACCGTCGCCTTCTCCGTGGAGCAGGGTGGCGCGACCAATATCTATTCCGTGGCGACCAATGGCGGCCAGCCGGTGCAGCTCACCTCGGGCGCGGCCATCGATACCGGCCCATCCTATTCTCCCGATGGCGGCCGCATCGTCTTTGAAAGCGACCGCGGCGGCTCGCCCCAGATCTACATGATGGGCGCAAGCGGGGGCAACGCCCAGCGCATCAGCTTTGGCCAGGGCAGCTATTCGACCCCGGTCTGGTCACCCAAGGGTGATCTCATCGCCTTTACCCGCCAGTCCGGCGGCCAGTTCCATATCGGCATCATGGCGCCCGATGGTTCGGGCGAGCGTCTTCTCTATTCGAGCTATCACGCCGAAGGCCCCACCTGGGCGCCCAATGGCCGGGTCATCATGTTCTTCCAGGATCCGGGCGGCAATGACGGTCCGCGCCTGATGAGCGTTGATATCTGGGGTCGTAATCCCCTCACGGTCGCAACCGAAAGCTACGCTTCCGACCCCTCGTGGTCGGGCCTTCGCGGCTAAGCCAAAAAGGGGGCTCCGGCCCCCTTTTTCGTCTCTAAAATCCGTGCCGCTTAACCTTAACGTGATCGAGCATCGGCCCTGTTGCTCTTGTGCAACGCCACGAAAAAGCCCGGATTCCCGCCACATTCGCGCCTGAATAGGCAAACATTAACCATCCCAGCGAACCAGCTTTTAAGATTAAGCGCGGTAAATGCTGCACTTAAGATTGTTGCCTTTTTTGGAGCTACCCCGTGGCCATTCCCGCACCATTTTCGACCGCGTTGCGCGCTGCCGCGATGCTGTTCTTCGTTGTCGTCGTCGCTGCCTGTTCGCGCAGTTCCAATGACGCCGTCGGCCTGACCGGCGCCGGCAATCTCGGCCCAGGCGGTGGTGCTCCGGGCAGCCAGCAGGAATTCATCGTCACCGTCGGCGATCGCGTGTTCTTCACCACTGATTCGAGCTCGCTGACCTCGGAAGCCATGGCTACCCTCGACAAGCAGGCTGCCTGGCTCAACCAGTACCAGAACTATCGCGTGCTGATCGAAGGCCATGCCGACGAACGCGGCACCCGCGAATACAATATCGCTCTTGGCGCCCGCCGCTCTTCGGTGGTCGTGAACTATCTTGTTTCCAAGGGCGTCAATGGCCAGCGCATCACCAGCCAGTCTTTCGGCAAGGAGCGTCCAGTCGCCATCTGTAACGACATTTCCTGCTGGAGCCAGAACCGCCGCGCGGTCACGGTGGTCCAGTAGAATCTAATTCCAGTCGCAAGAACTGGAGGCAAGGAACGCCCGGTGCCACGAAAGTGGGCCGGGTGTTTTGTTTTGACCAAAATTGGCCTTTATCAGGAGGCCAAAGATACCCATCTTGTTTGCGATGGATCCAACGGAGAATACGGCGTGAAGCTCGGAACGTTCAACAGAAAGGCGCGCGCCGGTTTGTGCGCCATCGCCATAGGCCTGGGGCTCCTGCCAGCCGTCAATGCGCAGACTCTGCCGCCAGCCGAACTGGGCGGTCTCTCCTTCACCAATACCCAGCCCGAACGCATGCTGGTTGCTCAGGCTGACCAAGCGCAGATGCTGGTGCGCATGCAACAGCTCGAAGAGCAGATCCGCTCGCTCAATGGCCAGATCGAGGGCCTCACGTTCCAGCTCACCCAGATGCAGGAAATCGTCAACCGCATGCAGGAAGACAGCGAATTCCGCTTCCAGCAGCTGGAAGGCGGTGCTGGGGGAAAAACTGAGGCGGCGACCCAACCTGGTGGCGTGACGCCGCCCGAGGCGTCGCCGCAGACCCAAGTTCAGGCCCCGACCGGCGAAGATGCCGTGCCGCTGACCCAGATCCCCGAACAGGGCGTAAAGCCGCTGCCGGGCGAGGTGGAATTCGATCCGACGTTCGACGATCAGTCGGCCCTTCCCATGGATCAGATCGGCAATTCGGCCGATCCGCTTGTGGGTACCGGCCAAACTGGCGGCATCGATCTCACCACCGGCCAGCCGCTTGATCTCAGCTACAATCCAGCCACGGTCTCGACGGGTGACGCCGATGCCGATGCGCAATTCGCCGCCGGGTACGAAGCCTATGCTTCGGGCGACTATGCCTTTGCCGCGGATCAGTTCGACCAGTTCGTGTCGCTCTATCCCGACAATCCGCAGGTTCCGGAAGCCGCCAATTTCCTTGGCGATGCGCTCCTTACCCAAGGTTCCTATGATCAGGCGGCAGAAGTGTTGCTCGACACGTTCCAGAAGCACCCGGACAGCCCGCGCTCTCCGGACCTGCTGTTGAAACTGGGCATGGCCCTTTCCGGGGCCGGCGAGCGCGAAACGGCCTGCCGCACCTTCAGCGAGGTCGGCAAGCGCTATACGACCCTACCTCCGGCTTTCGTCGCGCGGCTTGCCGAGGAGAAAGCCAAGGCCGAATGCCCGCCAGCCTGACCCCGGATCTCGCCGATACGGCCACGCTGGCAAGTCTGTTTGCGCCCATTTCCGGCGAGGCCACAATTGGCCTCGCCGTTTCGGGCGGCCCCGACAGCCTGGCTCTCATGCTCCTCGCTCATCGCTGGGCCTTGGGTGTGGAAACGCCCCCCCGGATCGTCGTCTACAGTCTCGACCACGGCCTTCGTCCCGAGGCCGCCGACGAGGTCGCCATGGTGGCAGCAGAGGCGGCCAAGCTTGGCCTGGAGTTCCGACCGCTCAAATGGAGCGAGGGCCATCCCCAAACCGGCCTGCAGGAAGCGGCGCGACAGGCGCGCTACCAGTTGATTGGCGGGGCGATGGCCGAGGATGGCGCAACGGTGCTCCTTACTGCCCACCATCGGGCCGATCAGGCCGAAACCATTTTGATGCGCCTTGCCCATGGCAGTGGCCTTGATGGGCTCAAGGGCATGGTGCCGTTTTCCGAGGTCGAAGGCGTGCGGGTTTTCCGGCCGCTGCTCGATGTCGAACCGGCGACGCTTGGTAGCGTCGTTGAAGAGGCGGGGCTACTGCCTGCGCACGATCCGTCCAACAATGACGATACGTATGAGCGCGTGCGTTGGCGCCGCCTGCTGCCGTCGCTGGCGCAGGAGGGGCTCGATGGCGCTGCCCTGTCGCGCTTTGCCGCCCGCATGGCCGAAGCCGATCAGGCGCTGACCCAGCTTGCCGATGCGGCCTTTGCCGAACTGGTTGAGGTTGATGGTTTTGGCGCTGCGTCCCTGCCGCTGGTCGCGCTCGAGCAATTGGGGCCCGCAACCGGTCGCCGCGTGCTGAGCCGCCTCCTCGCCATCGTCGGCGGAAGGCAGAAGCCACGCGCATTGGGGCAGGTGGAACGGCTCTTTGAGCAGATCACCACCAATACCTTGCCGCGTGGCACGACGTTGCTCGGCACCGTCATTCGCATCAAGGACGGTTTTGTCACCATCGCCCGGGAGCCGGGCAGGGCGCTGCCCGAGGATCAGGGCCTGCCGGCCGAGGGCGTGCTGGTCTGGGACGAACGCTTCGAGATCACCAATGTCTCGGGGGAAACCGGGTTTGTCGCCTCGGCCACCGATTTCTTTCCCCGCCACAGGCTCGAAGAAGTGTTGGGTTTCAAGGTGACGACGCCAGCCGAAGCCATCCGCACCGCACCGATCGTCCGCGACGGTAGTGGCGCCGTGCTGTCCCTTGGCGGGTGGTCGTTTGATGATCGGGTAAAGGTAAAGGTGCTGGTGGAGTAGGGCTTTGGCCCTCCAGCTGAGCTCGCTCCGGCAATCCATCTGATACACCCGGACGTCATCCTCGGGCTTGACCCGAGGACACTTTACTTGGCGATGACGCAGAAAGCGCAGAGCCCTCGGGTCAAGCCCGAGGGTGACGTCCTTGGCAGATATCCATCTTATCCCCGCTCTCACGGACAGTGCTACTTTACCCATCCAACCTCGCATGGACGGTCTGCAGACGACAGTAGCGAGGGGGCCCGCCGCGCTGGATCGTCTCCAGTGCGCGTTCGGGGCTGGTCCCTTGCGACGAGCGATCAATAGGCGCCTTAGTTCCCGCCCGAAAAGAGGGCACTCCGGAGCGGCTTTCGCTTCATCTACAAAATACTTCGAGGCGAATGCCGCTCCGGGGTCCGTCCACCCAAAACACTCCCGCGGCACATCGTCGGCGGGAGCAAAATGCTATGCCCGAATAGTTATCCCCGCCGGAACCGCCTCAGGGCACATACCGTTAACCCCGTCGCGACAAAATGACTGGACGTAAAGGCCGGGACGCCGCAGGTGTTGCCCTTGTAACGCCCCAATGACGGTCTTACATTCGGCCTAATGCTGCCGCGTCGCGCGCTGGCTTCCTCCGGGACAGGATTGATGAACGGAAATTTCCGCAACTTTGCCATCTGGCTAGTCATTCTCTTTATGCTGATGGGCCTGTTCCAGGTCTTCCAGTCATCTACGCGCACCATGTCGGTGGGCGAAAAGAGCTATAGCCAGTTCGTGACCGACGTCGACGCGGGTCGCGTTTCCAGCGTTACCATCACCAATGATGTCGTTTCCGGCGTCCTCAACGACGGTACGCGCTTTGAAACCATCGTGCCCGATGGTGCCGACATGATTTCGCGCCTTGAAGCGCAGGACGTGTCGATCACCGCTCGCGCCCCTGAATCGAGCCCGTTCTGGTCGATCCTGCTCTCGTCCTGGCTCCCCTTCATCGTCATCATTGGCGTCTGGTTCTTCTTCATACGCCAGATGCAGGGTGGTGGCCGTGGCGGCGCCATGGGCTTTGGCAAGTCTCGCGCCAAGCTCCTTACGGAAACCCAGGGCAAGGTGACGTTTGAAGACGTCGCCGGCGTCGATGAAGCCAAGCAGGACTTGGAAGAAATCGTCGAGTTCCTGCGCGATCCCGGCAAGTTCCAGCGCCTCGGTGGCCGTATTCCGCGCGGCGTGCTGCTTGTCGGTCCTCCGGGTACCGGTAAGACGCTGCTTGCCCGCTCGGTTGCCGGCGAAGCCAATGTCCCGTTCTTCACCATTTCTGGTTCTGACTTCGTGGAAATGTTCGTCGGTGTCGGCGCCAGCCGCGTCCGCGACATGTTCGAACAGGCCAAGAAGAATGCCCCGTGCATCATCTTCATCGATGAAATCGACGCGGTCGGCCGCCATCGCGGCGCCGGCCTCGGCGGCGGCAATGATGAGCGCGAGCAGACGCTGAACCAGATGCTCGTCGAGATGGACGGCTTCGAATCGAACGAAGGCGTCATCATCATCGCGGCGACCAACCGGCCGGACGTTCTGGACCCCGCGCTGCTTCGCCCGGGCCGCTTCGACCGCCAGGTCGTCGTGCCGAACCCGGACATCAACGGCCGCGAACGCAACCTGCGCGTCCACAAGAACAACCTGCCCCTGGCCGCCGACGTCGAAGTGAAGACGATCGCGCGCGGGACCCCGGGCTTCTCGGGCGCCGACCTGGCCAACCTGGTCAACGAGGCCGCCCTGATGGCCGGGCGGAAGAACCGCCGCATGGTCACCCAGGCCGACTTCGAGGAG
>NZ_JBEVLL010000049.1:0-5602 GCF_040509215.1 Devosia sp. | reverse complement strand
TGGACGCATTGCCACAGCGGCGGCTGGTCGCAGGGATTTGAAGGCATGAGCGAAGCCGAGCTGGATTTTGCCATCTTCGGATCGAGCCCGCTGGCAGGTCTCGTCGCGGGGCTATTGGCGAGCCGGCACCAGCGCAAGGTGGTCATGGTGGGTGATGCGCAGGCGCGCTACCGCCTGCCTCGGGCCCTCGACATGTCCGTCGCCCCGATCACGCGCCCCGAAACCTGGGCGCTGTTGAGGGATTGTCTGCCCGATACGTCCAAGCTCATCACCAAGATCGGCGGGCGCCAGGCCCTGCGCCGCGTCGATCCCATATTCTTTGCCGATGGGCCGGCCGCCCGCGAGGTTCTCGGACATTTCGCCCACATGGCCCGGGCCCATGGCATGATCCTTGAAACCGTGCCGCCGGCCAAGATCGGCGCCGACCGCGCTGGGCTGCGCGTCAGCGATGCCGTGACCGTTCATCGGCCGGGTTTCGAACCCGCGCTTGAGACATGGCTCGGTGAACTTGGCATTCGTCGCCTGCCACCAGATACCACAACGATGGCGCCCGGCGGCGCCACGGCAATCAAGGCCGGGGACGAGACGCTCGTCGCCCGACATGCGGTGCTGGTCGACGATGACGCGATTTTCCGCTGCCTTCCGGGCTGGCAATGGCCAGCCCAACTGCTGCGCCGGCCTCACGCCACCATCCTGACCGCATCGAGCCGCCATCTGGCCGGCCCGATCATGGTCCAGCTCGATAGCGGTGCCGTTCTCGTCCAGCACGAAGAGGGCGGCATGGCCGCCATGGGTCCGGGCAATCTCAGCGGATTCTCCAGTCACCTGGCAACACTCCTCGCCGAGACCGGGCAATTGCAGCAGGTCGGTCAGGTCGGATACGAAATCCTGTCTCCAGGCGATGGCGCGCCACTGCTCGGCCCGGTCGCAGGAGATGGGCCGCTCATTCTCACCGGTCTGGGCCCGACCGGAGCGTTCATGGCGCCGGTTCTGGCGCGTTGGCTGGCGGGTGAGGCCGGTGCCGACGAGACCGAATGGTGTGAGGCGCGTCGAGCCGACAAGCGTGGTCTTGGCCGCTCCGTTGCCGAGTTCAATTTTCGCATCGAAGAGCAGGCGGCATGAGGCCACAGACCAACCGCCTGCCCGCCACCACTGGCAAGGGCCTCGCCGGCGCGCATATCGACCGGAACCGCCCCATCAGGTTCACCATCAACGGCCGCGTCACGCCCGGCTTCCAGGGTGACACTGTCCTGAGTGCGCTGCTTGCTGCCGGCGTCGATACGATCGGCACCCATGCCGGCCAGCCGCTCGGCCTTCGCGCCGGCGCCGCTCCTGCCATCGCCTATTCTGCAAAACCCAACGCTCCCGAAAACGCCCTGCCCATGGAGCGCACGCCCGCTCGCGACGGTGCCGACTATCGCATCATAGCCGAGGGCCCTTCGCCGGGGCTTTTCGCGCGTCTCTTCCAGCCGGGCCGCACGCTTGGCCTCGCCCTCGACACGCCCAATAGTCTCGTGCGCCCCTGGCGCTCCATTCGCGGCGAAGCGTCAGAACCGACCGACCTCATCATCGTGGGTGGCGGCGTTGCCGGCATGGCCGCAGCGCTGGCGGGCGCCCATGCAGGCCTCAAGGTGACACTTCTCGAAGCAAGCCCGCACCTTGGCGGTCATTCCGGCCTTTTCGGCACGCAGGATGGCGAAAGCACGCCCACGGAAAATGTCACCGCGCTTGCGACCGAAATCGTCGCCAATCCCACGATCACGGTTCTCACCCATGCCGAGGTCTTCGCCATCGGCGAAGGCATTGTGCGCGCGCATCAGCTCGATGTGGGCGGAGAGCGGGTCGAAAGCCGGGTCATCGACCTGCCGGCGCGCCATATCATTCTGGCCACCGGCGCATTCGAACGCCTTCCCGTGCTACCGGGCAATCGCCTGCCTGGAACAGTCGGCGCGCAAGATGCGTTCGAACTCGCCTATCGCTACGGCATCTGGCCGGGGCACTCATGGCTTCTTGCCACCTCCGGCAATCCCGCCTATCGCCTCGCCACATTGCTCGCCGAAAGCGGCATCAATCTTGATCGCATCCTCGATGGGCGCGACCATGCCAATTCGCGCTATATCGAATTCTGCAAAGCCTACGGTTTCAGGCAGTTTCCCGGCACTGTTCCGCTCGGGGTCACTCCCGGCGCGGGTGGCCGTCTATCGGTCGAACTCCCGCATGGCGAACCCGTCTCCGTCGATCGGCTGGTCCTCTGCGGCGGGTGGCAGCCTGATCTCACGCTTTGGCATCTGGCTGGCGGCGAAAGCCGCTGGAACATTCGAAGAGAGCGCCTCGAACCCATCGGCGAAGTCGCCGGCCTTGTATTGGCCGGGTCCGCTGCGGGACATTTCACCCGACGCGGCTGCGTCACCAGCGGCATCCATGCGGTCGATCGCCTGCTGGGCCGCCCCGGCCTTGGCGTCGACGACCCCGTCATCGACGCATTTTACGAGACGCCCGACCGGCAAATGCATGTGGCTGATAACGCGGATGCGGTCGTGCCCACTTATCTCGACGCCGACAACACTCTCATGCTGCGCCCGGCCCCGCCGCCGCGTCGCCGATGGACGCAGATTTTCCAAGGTGCCCAGACAGGGCCGGTGCGCGTGCTGTCGGAAGCACCACAACCGCTCTCGATCGGCGCCATTTGTGCGGGTGTCGGCATCGGCCTCATCCCGCCGGAATCGGCCGGAGTGGTGGCGCAGGAGCGCGTTGCGCTCGTGCCGCTGACACGTGCCGAGCCGCCAGGCGAAAGAGCCACGCAAGACGAAACCGGAATCCCGCCCTATCTCGCCGATCGCTTCGGCCCCGATGCCAAAGTGGCACTGCTCCGCCACGATCCATCGCGTCAGTTGGGTAGCGGCGCCCTGATTTTCGAAGGGGAAGACATGCTCGATCCGCGCCGCGCCATCGGCATCGTGCTGCGCACCCGCGATGGCAAGACCGAGGCGCTTGTCGCCGCGGCGGTTCGTAATGTCGTGGTGCGCGATCTTGGCCAGGCGATCCCGGCCGAAGTCGAAGTCTAGCTTCGCCGCTCGGCCGCCAGGCGGGCGCGCTTCAGCGTCTCTGCATATTCGGGCGAGAAGCGTACCTGCGCCATCTGGATCACGGCATCAAGGCGGGCGATGGTATTGGCATCGTCCGGATTCTCCTTGAAGAGATCCATATTGCGCTGGATGTGAATTTCGAGCGCCTGCCCCGACTGGTGCCAGGCCTGTTCATAGACCGTGTTGAGCGCTAGGGAATCGCGGCAATCGCGGACCGTGGCGAGGAGATAGATCCCGCCCACTGCCGCCAGCAACTTGTCGGTGTCGAGCCGGTCGGAGTTCTCGCGACGGCGCATGGCCTGGTTGAGATCGGTCACGACTTCCTTCAGCCGTGGCTCGATGCGGTCCGAGACATGCTTGGTGATCGCAGAGAGCACGGCCGTCGCCTGGCTGCTGCGGGAGAATTCGAGATAGCCGGTCAGGGCACGCACCAGCTTGTGGAAGCGTTCGAGCGCCCGGCAAATCAGGTCCACATCGGCAAAGGGCCCGATCGCCTGGAAAAACCGCAACTGGTTCTGCGCATGCGACACGCAGGCATCGATCAGCGGCCCGAGGCCGGCTCGGCGCACCGATACTTCGGTGGCGGCGCCCGAAACCTTGATTGCGGCGAGGATGAGCTTGGTCGGCTGCGCCACCTGCCCCATGGCCGCCTGGAAAACCAGCGCAGCCAGAGCCGGGTCCTGCAGCGGCATGGCCTGCATGGCCGTGCCGAGCGCAGTCTCGTCGGAAATCGTGTTGGTTGCCTTGCCGAACGCCTGGGCCTTGCCCAGCAGCGCCCGGTTGCGCAAAGCCAGCATTACCGTTGGCAAATGGTGGCGTGTGTCTTCGCGGCCGAGCTGCGCGGAAAGACGGCGGGCGCCTTCGGCATCGGCCTGACCCTGGGCGAGCCCAGCCTTCATGCGACCGAGGATCTCGGGCATGGCAGCTTCCACATCGGCAGCGATCAGCGTGCCGTTGCTCAGCTTTTCGGGCGCAAAAATGTCGCTGCAGAGATCACGCGTCACCCAGACCCATATGGCCTGGGCGGCGTCGGCGTTCACCGATCCGGGAAAATTCTCGATAACCGGTTCCTGCACGAGAACGGCATCGATGAGGCCGCAGAACGGCCCTGAAGCTCTGGTGGCTGCGGCCCCGGAGTTTGTGGGGGCCGACGCACTCACGTCCGCACGGTTGGCAAGCTGTGTCATCAATACTATCGGTCAGAGGGGTGTTCCCTGCGAGCCTATAGCTCGCAGGTAAACAATCCTTAACTGCCGAGTATGGACTTATCTCGGACAGATCAACATTCAGCTCGGCTGAATGTTGCCTGGCCTTAGGCGGCGCCCTGCACCACGTTCCAGTTGCCGGTCTGCTCGCGGCAGGCGGTACCCTTCTTCACGTAGTCCTGGCCATTGACCTTGACCGTGTGGGTGAAGTCGCGGCAATCGAGATTGTTGACGCGGACATAGGGACCCACGGAAACCGAGCCGGTCGTACCCTTGTCGCCGGCCCACTGGCGCGGAGCACCCGGACGGCCGAACTGCAGGGCATAGAACTGGGCGCTATTGGCTTCGTTCGAATCCTTGGCCGTCATCGCCGCCAGCGCCGCCGGATCAACGAAGCCGCTCGAGATATTGGTCGTCAGACGCGCCTGCTGCACGTTCTGGGCGGAGCTCGTCACGAGTGGCTGAGCAACGACCGGAGCGGAGACAATCGGCGCCTGGGCCACCTGGCTCGTGCCAGCGGTAGAACAACCGGCGAGAACCAGAGCAAGAACTGGCATGGCAAACAGGGCGAAGCGATTCATCGATATGGACCTTTTCAGCGTATGGTCGGTACTTGTTGAGCCAATGCGGCGAAAGTGCGTCAGGCCGCAGGGGATCGAACCAAACCGCCAAGCCGTGCCGTGGGCAGGCGGAGTTCGACCAAAAGCCCGCCAAGCGCGGAACGCTTGAGCTCGAGGCTTCCGCCGTAGACATCAACCAGTTCCTTGACGATATCCAGCCCAAGTCCGGATCCCGGCGTTTTCTCATCGAGCCTGACACCGCGGCGCAACACTTTGCGCGCGTCATCCTCGGAAAGTCCGGGCCCGTTATCGTCGATCCGAATCAACAATTGCGTGCCCTTGGCATTGCGCTCGCTCGCCAGCCGCACGCCAACCTGGCCCTTTGACCACTTGCAGGCGTTGTCGAGGAGGTTCCCCGCCATTTCCTCAAGATCGGCCTCGTCGCCGCGAAACCAGGGGAGCGAGGCGTCGGGCCGCTGGAAGGCGATGGTCACATCCGGATGGATTTTCCGCATCACGCGCGTCAGCCGCAGCATGATCATGGTCGAGTCGGCTTTCTTGCCGACGATCGAGGTACGAGCGGCGAGCCGCGCCCGTTCGAGATAGGTCGAGACCATGTTGCTCATCTTCTCGGTCTCCATCTGCACGACGTCGGCCAGCGCGCCCTTCTTGGTCGCGGCCTCGTTGCGGAGAACCGCAATCGGCGTCTTCAACCCGTGGGCAAGGTTTCCCACCTGGTTGCGCGCCCGCT
>NZ_JBEVLL010000048.1:0-20242 GCF_040509215.1 Devosia sp. | reverse complement strand
GGCATCGACCATCGTCGCCATCTCCTCGATCCACCTGCTACAGATTTTCCTGAACGTCCCGCAGTACACCAATGACCACATTCTTTGGTACACGATCCTGCATGTGACCTTCATTTTGTCGGCTCTTTTCCTCGCCCTGATCGACAAAATTTCGAAAAAGGGTGACAAGGACAAAGCTCCGGACCTCTGAGGGACCAGTATATCCAATTGATACCAATGGATCTTTTTCGTGCCACAATTGAATTGGCCCTTGTGATCACGAAATAGGGAACCGACTCTGAAGAGGGTGCGTTCTTTAGCCAGAATTCACTTGCTAAGGAGCATCCAATGGCTACCCCAGAACGTGATACTATCTATACCAACGACGGCAACCGCACGGTCTATACCCGTGAAAGCAACGGAACCGGCTGGTTCGTGGGCATTATCGTCGCCCTCGCTCTGCTGGCCATCGGCTACCTGGTGTTCTCGGCCAATTCGGGCCCGTCCACCTCGGTTGACGTCAACGGCGTCCCGGCCGTGGAATCCCCCGCAACGGCTCCGGCCCCGATGACCGAAGCTCCGGCCGCCACCCCTGAAGTGGCCCCCATGACCGAAGCCCCGGCTCCGGCAACTGATGCAGCCCCTGCTGCTACCCCGGAAGCCGCTCCGGCTCCGGCTGATGCCCCGGCAGCAACTCCGGAAGCCACCCCGGCTCCCGCCGCTGAACCGGCCGCCACTCCCGGCGCTTAACATCTCCAATCCCTAGAGCCTCGATCCCTCCCATCGAGGCTTCCCGGGCCCCGGTTCTTAGCAACCGGGGCTTTTTCTTGCCGTTTTGTCGCATGTCCGCGTCCCGCAGAAGGCTTGCGGTCGATGTGTCCAATACCCATCTCCAAGGGAATCCAGAAAGGGAGCGTCCATGTTCAATATTGACCAGATCATCAAGGCCATTCAGACCGATCCGAATACCCAGCGGACGGCAATGACCGGTGCTGCTGGCCTTGCCGCCGGCCTGCTGCTTTCGGGTGGCAAGCCGACCAAGCTATTGGGCAATGCCGCCAAGCTCGGCGCCGTCGCTGCCGTTGGCGGTCTCGCCTACAAGGCGTGGCAATCCTATCAGGAAAAACAGACCGGCGCGGCGCAACCCGCTGCCCCGCGCGAAGACGCGTTCATTCCGCCCGCCGGTAATGAAGCGGCGCAGGAGGATCTGGGCAAGTCCCTCGTCCGCGCCATGATCACCGCTGCCAAGGCCGATGGCCGTATCGACGCCGAGGAAAAGGACGCCATCTTCGAGCGCCTCAAGACCATGCCGCTTTCCGCCGAGGAGAAGGCATGGGTGTTTGACGAGCTCTCGACGCCCCTCGACATCAATGCCGTCGTCTCCCGCGCCGATACGCCCGAGCATGCGGCCGAGATCTACGCCGCTTCCCTCGTCGCCATCACCGCCGATACCCCAGCCGAGCAGGCCTATCTCGAAGCGCTGGCCGCCAAGTTACGCCTTGACCCCGCGCTCATCACCGAAATCCACAAGGCCGCCGGCGAAAAGGCACCGCTGCCTGCGCCAACGCCGCCGCAGCCATGGGCCTACACGCCCTCGGGCAGCAATGTCTGATTGTTGATATGATACCGCGTGCGCAAGCGCGCGGTATCACCCATGTGCGTTCTTGCGACTGGCAGCGTCGGCCGCCATCTCTTCGCGCAAGGAGAACGCCATGGAACTCGGACTTTATTCCTTTGCTGAAAATACCCCCGACCCGCTCAACGGCGGGCATCTGCAGTCGCCGGCCGAGCGCCTGCGTGACCTGATCGAAGAAATCGAGCTGGCCGACCAGCTTGGCCTCGCCTTTTACGGCCTCGGCGAGCATCACCGCCCGGACTACGTCGCCTCGTCCCCGGTAACCATCCTTGCTGCCGCCGCTGCGCGCACCAAGTCAATCCGCCTCTCGACCGCGGTGACCGTCCTCTCCTCCGAAGACCCGGTCCGCGTTTATCAGCAGTTCTCGACCCTCGACCTCATCAGCAATGGCCGCGCCGAGATCATGGCCGGCCGAGGCTCCTTCATCGAGAGCTTCCCACTCTTCGGGCTCGACCTCGACGACTACGACGATCTCTTCGAAGAAAAGCTCGAAATGCTGCTCGAGCTGCGCAAGGGCGGCAAGGTCAACTGGGCCGGCAGCAAGCACACCAACCCCATTCCCGGCATTGCCGTCTATCCCGAGCCGGTCCAGAAACCCCTGCCGCTCTGGATCGCCGTCGGTGGCACGCCCAACTCGGTCGCCCGCGCTGCCTACTATGGCCTTCCCCTGATGATTGCCATCATTGGCGGTCGCCCGCGCCAGTTCATGCCGCTGGTCGACCTCTATCGCCAGACCGGTACCCAGGCCGGGCATGATAGTTCGCTGCTCAAAGTTGGCATTTCCGGCCACGGCTTCATCGCCGAAGACAGCCAGGACGCCCGCGACGTCGCCTTCCCGGCCCACAACGCCACCATGAGCCGCATCGGCGCCGAGCGCGGCTGGCCACCGGGCACTCGCGCCCAGTTCGAAGCCAGCACCACTCCGGAGGGCGCCTATTACATGGGCTCCCCGCAGGAAGTGATCGACAAGATCCTGCTGCAGCATGAATGGTTCAAGCACGACCGCTTTGGCCTGCAGCTCAGCGTAGGCACCCTGCCCCACGCCAAGGTCATGAAAGCCATCGAGCTTTACGGTACGGTGGTGAAGCCAGCCATCGACAAGGCCCTCGGCGCCTGAGAAAGCAAAAAGGCCCATCCGAGGATGGGCCTTTTTCTTTAGCTAACCGCGACCGCGATAAGGCGGCACGCCCTGGTCCGGCACCCATGTGCCCTCGGCCAGCACGCCCGTCTGCCAGAACACATCGATCGGAATACCCCCGCGCGGATACCAATAGCCGCCGATCCGCAGCCAGCGCGGCTTGATCGTCTCGACAATGCGCTTGGCAATGTCGATGGTGCAGCCTTCGTGAAACGCGCCATGATTGCGGAACGAGGTAAGGTACAGCTTGAGCGACTTGGACTCGACCAGAAACTGATCCGGCACATAGTCGATCACCAGATGGGCAAAGTCGGGCTGGCCGGTCACTGGGCACAGCGAGGTGAATTCGGGCGCGACATAGCGCGCCACATAGTTCACGTCCGGATGCGGATTGGGCACAGGGTCGAGCACGGCATCCTCGGGACGCTGCGGCACGCCGACATCCTTGCCAAGCTGCAGGGTCTCCGAGTTCATCGTCTTACTTGCCCGAACGCTTGATCGACTTGATCGCCAGCGGCGGCTGACCGGACTTTTCCGAGATCGCGCGGTCCTGCTCTTCGATAGCCGCACGAGCCGGCTCGTCGCCATCAAGGCCGCCAAGCAGGTTGGCATCCACCTTGCGGTTGGAACGCTGCGAGCCGTCTTCATAGACGATATCGAACATCACGAATTCACTGCGGGCTGTGGGCTTCTTGGCCATGATGGCAATCCTTCAAAAACACGACCGCGAGCCGATTGGCCCGCGGTCTAGCAACATTTCGAACCTGGCTTAGCGGAAGATGCCTTCGCCCTGCTCATCGATAATCTGGCGCCCCTTGCTCAGCGCGAGCGCCACGAGGTCGTCCTTGGAGCCCATGCGATCGGCGCGGATGAACTTGTAGGTCTTGAGCTCGCCGCCCACGTCCTTCTCGATAGTGCCGGCCAACTGGTATTCGCTGCCCGCACGCATCTCGATGGCCTTGATCAGAAAGCCCTTGTAGCTCTCTTCGCCGAGCGACTTGTCGCCGGCCGGTGCACTGTCCTCAGCGCTGCCACCACCAAAAAGCTTCTTCCAGAACGACATAGGCTACTCCCTCAGATGCGTCGCAGCGGCCTTGGGCGCACAAGCTCGCCCCGCCGCTCCATCTCCTCCTGCAGCCATTGCGGGGAGATGTCAAAATGGTTCGGCCAGGTCGGCGTGCCGTTGGCGAGACCAACCTTGGCGAAGAAAGCCCGGTCGCGCAGCGGTTCGGTCCCTTCTCCGCGTTCGGCCAGCATGGACGCCGCGTTGAAGGCGCCATGCGTGCCGTCGGAAAACGTCACCGCCAGCTTGAACGGAACGCTGGCGCGGATCGCCGTGACCTTGAGGCGGAGAGCAGCCATGGGGCCGCTCCTAGTTGTCGAGGAAGCTCCGGAGCTTCCGGCTGCGGCTCGGATGCTTGAGCTTGCGCAGCGCCTTGGCTTCGATCTGACGAATACGTTCGCGGGTAACCGAAAACTGCTGGCCGACTTCTTCGAGCGTATGGTCGGTGTTCATGCCGATACCAAAACGCATGCGCAGCACACGCTCTTCACGCGGTGTAAGCGAGGCCAGAACCCGAGTGGTCGTTTCACGCAGGTTGGACTGGATCGCCGCATCGATCGGCTGAATCGCATTCACGTCCTGGATGAAATCGCCGAGGTTCGAATCTTCTTCGTCGCCGATTGGCGTCTCGAGCGAAATCGGCTCCTTGGCGATCTTGAGGACCTTGCGGACCTTGTCGAGCGGCATCTGAAGCTTTTCGCTGAGCTCTTCCGGCGTCGGCTCACGGCCGATTTCGTGCAGCATCTGGCGCGACGTACGGACGATCTTGTTGATCGTCTCGATCATGTGCACCGGAATACGGATGGTGCGCGCCTGATCGGCGATCGAGCGGGTGATCGCCTGACGGATCCACCAGGTCGCATAGGTCGAGAACTTGTAACCGCGGCGATACTCGAACTTATCGACGGCCTTCATCAGGCCGATATTGCCTTCCTGAATAAGATCAAGGAATTGCAGGCCGCGGTTCGTGTATTTCTTGGCGATCGAGATCACGAGGCGAAGGTTGGCCTCAACCATTTCCTTCTTGGCGATTGCAGCTTCGCGCTCGCCCTTCTGCACCTTGTGAACGATGCGACGGTACTCAGCGATATCGAGGCCGGTTTCGGTGGCAAGCGTAGCGATCTCGTGACGGATATCGTGCACGGTATCAGCTTCGCGGCGGGCGAATTCGCCCCAGCCCTTGCCGTCAAAACCTTCAAGTCCGGTTTCCCAGGTCGGGTCCAGCTCGCGGCCATAGTAGTTCTGCAGGAACACTTCGCGCTTGACGCCATAGCTCTCGGCCAGGCGCAGCAGACGACCTTCAAGACGCACGAGGCGCTTATTGATGTCGTAGAGCTGCTCGACAAGGCTTTCGATACGACTGGTGTTCAGCGACAGCGACTTCACGTCGGTGATCACGTCAGCGCGCAGCGAACCAAGCTTCTTGGATTCAGCGTCCGAAACGGTCGCCGTGCGATCGACGGCATGACGATCCTGCATCGCGCGCATCTGACCATAGGCCTCGGCGATGCGGTTGAAGGTCTCGACGACTTGCGGCTTCAGTTCGGCTTCCATGGCCGAAAGCGACAGAGCGTTGTCGAATTCGTCGTCGTCGTCCTCGACCGGGTCCTGCGGTGCCTGCGGCTCTTCGGGCACATAGTCATCGTCACTGTCAGACGACGTCGAGCGGCGCGGCGCCGGCTTTGCAGCGGCCTTGACCACCTCGGGCTCATGACGCGCCGGCGCCACCGGAATTTCCGGGGCAGCCTGCTTGGCATCAGGGCCAGCATAGGTCGCTTCGAGATCAATGATGTCGCGCAGCAGAATTTCGCCTTCGGCGAGCTGGTCGCGCCAGATGATGATGGCCTGGAACGTCAGCGGCGATTCACAAAGGCCTTCGATCATGGTCTCGCGACCGGCCTCGATGCGCTTGGCGATGGCGATTTCGCCTTCGCGGCTGAGCAGTTCAACCGAGCCCATTTCGCGCAGATACATGCGCACCGGGTCATCGGTACGGTCAGAGCCCGATTTTGTATTTGAAGTATTGGCAAGAGCCGTGCCGCTCGAGGGCGCAACTTCATTGCCGGTTTCGTCTTCGTCCTTCTCGACTTCGGTCTCTTCGACCTCGTCTTCGTCGACGACGTTGATGCCCATTTCCGAGAACATGGACATGAAATCTTCGATCTGCTCGGAACTTGTTTCGTCCGCAGGCAGAACAGCGTTCAGCTCTTCATAGGTAACATAGCCGCGTTTCTTGGCGACCTTGATCAGCTTCTTGACCGCAGCATCGTTCTGGTCGATCAGGGGACTGTCATTGGAGGCCTCCGGAGCCCCGGATTCGGGCTTCTCGGTTTCCTTGCTGGCTTTGTTCGCTGCCTTGGTGGCCATATGCTACTCCTCGGGACCCGTGGGCATCGGGCGCCGGACTTGTCATAGGTGGTGTCGGCTCAAGACAAGGTAAAGGTTTGGTAACCAAGGCGTTAACACGCCCAGTTCACAATGGCCCGCTCCGGGACGCAATGACGAACTTCGCCATATGCAAAATCGCGCGTCTTCGCCGGTCTTTAGAGAAGTCCTCTAAAAACTGCGAGTCGCGCGTCCCGATAGCGAACCAAATCCTTCGATCAATGCCTCAGTGCCATCGACAGTGGTAATCTGGTTCTTGATGTCTCGCAGCCTTTCAAAGGTTTCATCGCTCGGGTCTTCGCCCAGCGCCGCTTCGGCTGCCTTCAGTTCCCTATTTAGCTGAACTTTCTTGTTATGCAAGGCCAGCGCATGACTTAATCCGGTTTCGGCATCGGTCAGTGCGGTATCGGACCCCACTTGCCAAACGCCCTGGCGCACCAAAGTTTCCGCCATCCGATCAAGAATCGGTCCATGACCCCGCGCCCCCAGGGCCGCCTGCATATCGGGCGCCGAAATATCATGGTGCCGTACAGCGAGCGCCAGGATGTCGCTCAAAACCTTCTGCGCCGTCGGCGTTTCGCAGTCGAGCGCCGCCAGAACTTCGAACTTGTCCTCGACGAGGGCGGGATGGTTCACGAGCGTCTGGATGATCGTCGCCTCGCGAGGCGTCGTCTCTATACCAGGCCCACCCCGCACCAGACGAGAATTGCGCAGGGTATCTGAAACGACCGAACGCGGCGTACCGCGCGATGGGAAACCATAGGCGCCACTTTTGCCATAGCCAGGCCGCCCACCACCGCGCTGGTTATCCCTGCCCTGCCGGATCGGCGCGAAGAAAGCCTTCAGCTTTTCATCAAACGCCTGCTGATAGTGAAAGCGGACCGTTTGATCCTGGATGGAATTGGCTCGCTCGCGAAGACGCGCCTGCAAAGCCGCCCGCTCTTCAGGCGCCTCAGGCACTAGCCCGCCGGTCTCGAGGCTCCACAGCATGTCCGACAGGCTCCGCGCCTTGTCGATCACGTCGGCAAAAGCCTGCCGCCCCTGCGCCTTGATCAGGTCGTCCGGGTCCTGCCCTTCCGGCAGCGTCGCGATCTTCACGGTCTGGCCGGGCTTCAAGTGCGGCATCACCAGGTCCATGGCCCGCTCCGCCGCCTTGAGACCGGCCTTGTCGCCGTCAAAACAGAGCACGGGCACCTCGGCCATGCGCCAGAGCAGTTGCAGGTGCTCTTCGGTCAGCGCCGTACCCAGCGGCGCCACCGTGCCCTCAAAGCCCGCCGCCACCGCGGCGATCACGTCGAGATAGCCCTCCACCACGATGACCGTGGCCCCGTCCCGCGCCGCCGCCCGGGCCGATTGCCCATTGTAGAGCGTCTGGCGTTTGGAAAAGAGACTGGTCTCGGGCGAATTGAGATACTTGGCCGGCACGTCGGCGCTCAGCGCTCGGCCGCCAAAAGCAATGATCCGCCCACGGAAATCGGTGATTGGAAACATGACGCGATTGCGGAACCGGTCATAGGTCAGCGGATCGTCATCGCGGCTCGTCACAAGCCCGGCATCGAGCATGGCCTGCGCCGAAACCCCGTTGGCCGCGAGATGCTCCTTCAACCCATTGCGGCTATCGGGCGAAAACCCAACGCGGAATCGGGTCTGGCTTGTTGCCGACACGCCGCGATCGAAGAGATAACCTCGGGCCCGAGCCCCAATATTGTGCGAAAGCGCCGCCTCGTAATATTTCGCGGCCAGTTCCATGACCTCGACGAGGCCCTTCTGCGCCGCCTCGCGCTGCTCCGTACGCTCATCCCGCGCCGGCATCGGCACACCGGCCATACCAGCCAGCTTCTCCACCGCTTCGGGAAAGCTCATCCCGGCCTTCTCGGTCAAAAACCGAAAGTGGTCGCCGCTCGCCCCGCAGCCGAAGCAATGGTAGATGCCGCGACGGTCATCGGCATGAAAGCTCGGGCTCTTTTCGGCGTGGAAGGGGCAGCAGGCCCACATATCACCCTTGCCCGGTTGCGATTTCCGCTTGTCCCAAAGCACATGTTCGCCCACAACCTGCGTAATCGGCAGGCGCTGACGGATTTCTTCCAGGAACTGATCGGAAAAGCGCATAGGTGCTACCTAAGCACTCCCTGAGCCGAAGTCATCAGCCAGGAGCTTTTCCACAGCCATGCCCCGCGCCAAGATGCCAGTCCCGGTGCTGCTTGCTTTCACCCTTCTCCCCGCAATTGCCATCGGCGCCACGCTCTGGATCGTCGGCGACCTCGTGCCAGCCTGCACCATCGATGAGCAGGAACGCCTGACCTCGCCCGACCAGCAGTTCGATCTGGTGGTTTTTTCGCGCGATTGCGGCAACCACGAACCCAACACCCAGGCCGCCCTAGTGCCGCCGGGAGAAGAGGTTCCATTCGATGCTGCGAGCTTCTTCTCGATAGGTGCCGACGCCGATCTTTCCGCCAGGTGGTTGGCGGCCGATTCCATCGAAATCACACGACCGACCGGGATCACCGCCTTGCGCGATGACGCCAGCGTCGCCGGCGTCACCGTCACCTACAGGTAAGTTTCAGGCCTTGCTGGCCTGATAGAGCCGCCAGGCCCAGCCGAAAAGGCCGATGGCAAAGAACACCAGCAGGATGCCGCCGATGACCATGCCTACCGCGGCCGTCAGCACCGGGAAGAACAGGAACACCAGCCCGAGCAGCGCATAGGACACGCCCGACAAGACCACCGGCCAAATGCGCGCATAGCTCTCCCGCTCCCGCACCACCACGACGATCTGCATTACGCCCACGAAGAGCGCGGCGAGGCCGACGATGGTGCCGAAGAAGGTCGCGGTAAAAATTGTCGCGATGAACGGCTGGATGAAGAACAGTATGCCCAGGATCAGCGACGCTGCATTGGCGATGATGTCGAACCAGTAATTGCCGCTCTTGCCGCCCCCAAAGGTCAGGCTCCAGAGACCCAGGGCACCGTCAATGATCAGCAGGATGCCGCCGAACAGCACCAGCACCGTGAGTGCGTCGCCAGGGAAAATGATCGCATAGAGACCCGCCAGCAGCATCAACAGTCCGCGCAAGGCTGTCGCCGCCGCAAAGCGCCGCTTCGTCTGGGATGAAACCGTCATTCTTGTGCCCTCCATCGGGCCGAAGAGGCCCTTCCAGCACAATAAGTCTAGCGCCACCAATCCATTGGCGCCAGCCATACGCGGGTATAGTTTTTCTATAGTGGCCGGGGCAAAATATGGATTGTGCCAGTTGAGCCCCTGTGAAATGAGCAGGCTCCAATTGAGGCCGCGACGGCGGTTGCTGACATGTCCCTGCCCCTCATCGCCCTCTTCCTTGCAGCCTTCGCTTTCGGCACGGCCGAATTCGTCATCGCCGGCATTTTGCCCGATGTCGCTGCGGGGCTGGACGTCTCCATTCCCGTCGCTGGCTATCTGATTTCCGGCTACGCGATCGGCATCGCCATCGGCGGCCCGCTTCTTGCCGTAGCGACGAAGAAAATGACCCGCAAGGCGCTGATTTTGCTGCTGGGCGGGGTCTTCATTCTCGGCCAGGTGTTTTGCGCCCTGGCTCCCAATTTCGAACTGCTGATGCTGGCTCGCGTGCTGGTTTCAGTAGTGCACGGCACCTATTTCGGCATCGCTGCCATCGTGGCCGTCAGCATCGTCTCGCCCGACAAGCGCGGCTTTGCCGTGGCGCTGATTCTCTCGGGCCTGACCGTCTCCAACATTCTCGGCGTGCCCGGCGGCACCGCCATTGGCAATATGCTCGGCTGGCGCGCCACCTTCTGGGCCGTGGGCATCATCGGCCTGTTCGCGACACTGGCTGTCGCCGTGTTCCTGCCCCGCAATGCCGCGTCGGAAACCACCTCCGGCAGCTTCATGCGCGAGTTCAAGGTACTCGGCCGCCAACAGATCGTCGCCTCGCTCTTCATCGTCATCCTGGTGATGATCGGCCAGTACAGCCTCTTTACCTACATCACCCCGCTTCTGACCCACGTCACCGGCATCGAAACCGGCGTCGTGCCTTGGGTTTTGCTGCTCTATGGCGTGGGCTCGACCATTGGCGTCTTTATCGGTGGGCGTCTCGCCGACTGGAAACTCATGCCCTCGCTGGTTGCCATCCTGGCCCTGCAGGCAGTGACGTTCGTCACCATCTATTTCGTCAGTCCCTACCCCATCGTCATGGCCGTCGCGACGATCCTCTGGGGCGGCGTCAACTTCGCCTTCGGCTCGCCGGTGCAGTCGCGCGTTCTCGCCTGGGCCGCCGACGCGCCGAACCTGGCATCCGCCCTCATCCCCACCGGCTTTAATATCGGCATCGCGATCGGCGCCATCCTCGGCGCCAACGTGATCGATTCGGGTCTCAGCTACGGTTTCCTGCCGCTCATCGGCGGCATCTGCTCGGCTCTCGCCGCTGCCATTGCCATCGGCTCAGGCCTCTGGGATCGCAGCACCGGCGCCTTACCTCCGGCCCCCGCTGCCGTGGCCGCAGAATAGATCACCAGAAAATGTGATCACCGATGGATACAATTGCAGCTTCTCTGTAAGTGAGCGTTGTATCTTTGGCCGCTAATAGGGGCCATAGCGTCGGGTGCTCGAATGGTCATCGACAATGCCACATTGCTGATTGGCATAGCGTTTTCGAGCGCATCGCTGCTGGTCGCCCTTTTGATTGGCTGGCTCAATGCCCGCTCCGAGACCTATCTCGTGCTTGGCGCCATCGGCATGGGGATGGTGGTTTTCGCCGTCATGCTCATGGGCCTGCGCAACGGCGCCTACGGCTACGCCCAGCACTTCCTGCCCTATACGCTGATCCTCATCGGCTTCAGCTTCATCTATGCGGGCGCGCGCCGCTTCAGGGACATGTCGACGAGCCATCGCCCGCCGCTCATCGTTGGCGCGATTTCCGTCATTTCTATCGCCATTCCCTTCCTCATGGGGCTGACTGGCCTTGGAACGGCGCTGCTCAACATTTTCGCTGCCGTCATTCTTGTGCTCTGCGCCATCGAACATTGGCGCAGCAAGGATCACCCGCATGTGGCCCTCAACGCCAATGCGATTCTCTACTGCATCACCGCGTCGTCATTCCTCGCCTGCGGCGCTGTTCTCCTGCTCGAAGGCCGCTGGGTAACCACCGAGCCCCCCAAGAACTGGGCCGAAGATTTCAATTCGATCATGTCGCTGGTCGGCCTCACCGGCATCGGCGCGCTGACTTTGACGCTCCACTATGCCCGCGCCGCCCACCGCCATCACACTGAGGCAAATACCGATTCCCTGACTGGCGTTCTCAATCGCCGCGCCCTTTTCGACCGCTTCGGTGCGTCAAGCCAACCGAACAGCACCGCCGTTCTGATGTTCGATCTCGACCATTTCAAGCAGGTCAACGATCGCTTCGGCCACGCCCAGGGAGACCGTGTCCTGCAGCGTTTTGCCGATGTCCTGCGCCAGGAAATCCGCCGCGGTGACGTCGCCTCCCGCATCGGCGGCGAGGAATTCTGCGTCGTCCTCACCGATATCGACCAGGAAACGGCGAAAACCATCGCCGAGCGCATCCGCAAGGCGTTCGCCGATCTCGCCCTCGCCATCGATGACAAAGGCCTCTTTGCCACGGTCAGCATCGGCCTTGCCATGCCCGCGACAGACGAGGACTTCTCGGCCCTGCTCAACCGCGCCGACGCGGCCCTCTACCAGGCCAAGAATGGCGGCCGAAACCAAGTCCGGCTCGCCAGCTTGCGGCTGGTGGCCTAGCGCCGAAAAATTTCTCGGAAAAATAGTCGAACCGCATTCAGCGCATGCGTCGCGCCACTGTCCGGTCGATGTGCGATCGACCAAACGAGACCGCTTCCGGTTTCTGCCAGGAGGAAAGCAATGGCCGACAGAACGCTCTACTATACCCACAACATCAATCCGCGCGTGGCCGTGGCCGTGGCGCGCCATTTGAAATCGCCGGTCGAACTTGTCCGTTACGAGCCCATGGGCGCCGATCGCGAGGCATTCCTGCCGCTCAATCCCAATTCACTTGCGCCTTTGCTGGTCGAAGACGGCAAGCCGCTCTGGGAAGCCGATGCGATTTCCTTGCGCCTGTCGCGCCTCGCGGGTGGCGCGTTCTGGCCCGATGAACACGCCGTCGAAATGATGATGTGGGTGAGTTGGAGCGCCCACCACTTCACCAATGCTGGCGCAGCGCTGGTCTGGCACAACTTTACCGCGCGATCGTTCATGGGCGACCCAGACCCCGGCGTCGTCGAAGAGACCACCAACGACTTCAAGCGCTTCGCCGCGATTCTTGATTCAACTCTGGCAGGACGCGATTGGCTGGTCGGCGACAGGCTCACCTATGCCGATTTCCGCGTGGCCTCGTCATTGCCATTTGCCGAACGCGGACTGATTCCTCTTGAGCCCTATGCCAATATCCGGGCGTGGCACGAGCGCCTCAATCAGATCGACGCCTGGCGCGACCCCTTTGCCGGCCTCGCCTGACGAAATTGGCGGGAAGCCCCAGGCTTCCCGCCAAAATCCTTAGCCCTTGGCTGCCAGCGCGTTACGCACCTGCCCGCTCACCTTGCCGAAGTCGATACGGCCCGGATAGCTTGCCTTCAGCACCCCGATCACCTTGCCCATGTCCTTCGGCCCCTCGGCACCGCTCGACACGATTGCAGCCTCGATAGCAGCGGCAACCTCTTCTTCGCTCAGCGGCTTGGGCAGGAATTCGTTGAGAATATCGATCTCTTCCTTTTCCACCGTCGCGAGGTCGGCGCGGCCAGCCTGCGCATAGATCGCAAAGCTCTCTTCGCGCTGCTTCACCATCTTCTGGATGATGGTCAGAACTTCGTCATTCGTGGCCGGCCCCTTGCTATCGCCGCGATTGGCGATATCGCGGTCCTTGATGGCCGCATTGATGGCGCGCAAAGTCGCGGTTCTCCGCTGGTCGCGGGCCTTGAGGGCAGTTTTCAGGCCTTCGCTGATCGTTTCGCGCATCTTGATGTGCTCCTTGCCATGCAATTTGTTGTCCCCATATAGGCATGAAACGCTGGACGCGCTACTTGCGCTCCGCGGCTTGGCCTTCTAAGAGGAGGCCTCAACCGACATACCTCGCAAACCTCGCAGCGGCTTCTCGCCGCTTCCTTGGCGCGCGACCCGACGAACCAAGCATGGAGACCGACCGTGACCGGCTGGCAGCAATCCCCCGCGACCGCAGTTCTTATTCTGGCTGACGGCACGCGCCTTGAGGGCCATGGCATTGGTGCAGTCGGCCACGCGGCCGGCGAAGTCTGCTTCAACACGGCAATGACCGGCTACCAGGAAGTCCTCACCGACCCCTCCTATGCCGGCCAGATCATCACCTTCACCTTCCCCCATATCGGCAATGTCGGCACCAACGACGAAGATATTGAAACGGTGAACATGGCCGCCCTTTCGGGTGTACGCGGCGTCGTGCTCAAGGCCGACATCACCAATCCCTCGAACTATCGCGCTGCCGAAAAGCTCGATGCCTGGCTCAAGAAGCGCAACATCATCGGCATTGCCGGCATCGACACCCGCGCCCTGACCGCCCTCATCCGTGAAAACGGCATGCCCAATGGCGTCATCGCCCACGAGCCCACTGGCCAGTTCGACGACGGCTCGATCAAGGCCGAACTGACGGCCTTCCCCGGCCTTGAGGGCCTCGACCTCGCCAAGGAAGTCACCACCGCCCAGACCTACCACTGGGACCAGACGAGCTGGCAGTGGAACAAGGGCTACGGCAAGGTCGAAAACCCGGACTTCCACGTCGTCGCCATCGACTACGGCGCCAAGCGCAACATCCTGCGTTGCCTCGCCGATCAGGGCGCCAAGGTCACCGTCGTTCCTGCCACCGCCTCGGCGGCCGACGTCCTCGCGCACAATCCCGACGCCATTTTCCTCTCCAATGGCCCCGGCGATCCGGCCGCGACCGGCAAGTATGCCGTCCCGACCATCCAGAAGCTGATGGAGTCAGGCAAGCCCATGTTCGGCATCTGCCTTGGCCACCAGCTGCTCGGCATCGCCCTCGGCGGCACGACCAGCAAGATGCATCAGGGGCACCACGGCGCCAATCACCCGGTCAAGGACCTGACCACCGGCAAGGTTGAAATCACCTCGATGAACCACGGCTTTGCCGTGGACGCCGAAAACCTGCCGGCCGGCGTCACCCAGACGCACATCTCGCTCTTTGACGGCTCCAATGCCGGTCTCGCGGTCGATGGCAAGCCGATCTTCTCGGTGCAGTACCACCCCGAGGCCAGCCCCGGCCCGCAGGATAGCCACTACCTTTTCACGCGCTTCCTCAATCTGGTGCGCAAGGAAAAGGGCATTGCCGAATGGCCCGAACACAAGGCCCCCGCGGCTTAAATGAACCGCAGCGAGATCGTTGAAGGCCTCAGGGGCGGCGCCGTCGTTGCGCTGTCCTCCGCCCCCTTCGCGGTGCTGTTCGGCGCTGTTGCCGTCGACAACGGCCTCAATCTTCCCGAAGTGGCGCTCATGAGCGCCACCGTCTATGCCGGCGCCAGCCAACTCGTCGGCATCGAACTCTTCGGCCAGCACGTCGCCGCCTGGCTGGTCGTGCTCTCGATCTTCGCGGTCAATTTCCGCCACGTCCTCTACTCGGCCGCCCTCACCCGCTACCTCACCCATTTCACGTTGGGCCAGAAGCTCCTTGCCTTCTTCGTGCTGATCGATCCGCAATTTGCCGAGACCGTGCGTCGCGCCGAAAGTGGCAAGACCATCACGCTCGAATGGTATCTCGCCTTCGCCGCGGTCATTTACGTGCCCTGGCTGGTCTTCAGCATCATCGGCGCCGCCTTCGGTTCGATGATCGGCGACCCCCGCGTCTGGGCCATCGACGTGTTGCTGCCGCTCTATTTCCTCGGCATCGTCGTCGGCTTCCGCCGCAAGCCCAACTTCTACCCCGTCGTCATCGCCAGCTTCATCGGCTCCGTCCTGGGCTACCAGTTGGTGGGCTCGCCCTGGCATGTGAGTATCGGCGCCGCCTTCGGCGTTCTCGTCGCCGCGCTGATGCCCCTGCCGCAGGCATCCGGCACCAAGACCGCGAAGGCCGGGCACTCATGAATTTTGCCCTAGATCCCGCCACGGCCTGGCTGATCATCGCCGCTGCAGCCGCCACCTATCTGACGCGCGTCGGCGGTTACGTGCTCATCACCCGCATGAGCAGCATTCCGCCGCGCCTCGAAGCCGCGCTCAACGCAGTTCCTGCCGCGGTTTTGACCACGCTCTGCGCCCCCGCCTTCTTCAACGGCGGCCTCGACATCAAGCTCGCCATGCTGGTGGCGCTGGTCGTCAGCCTCAAATATCCCGGCCTGATCATGCTGGCCGCCGGCTGGGCCACCGCCATGCTCTGCCGTCACGCCTTCGGGCTCTAGGCCGAGCTGGGCGTCTGCCGCACTACTTCAAGCTCGGTCAGTCCACCAACCTCGAAACCCTTGTCCCGCGCCATGATGCCAAAGGCCTCAGCGCCAAGATGCAACTTGTAGGGCGTCTCGGCAAAGCGCACGCCCGCATCGACAACCGCGCGCGCTATGAGAACAAAACTCTCCCCCGCCCCGTCGAGCGGCAACAGCGCGAAAGCCTTCTGATAGCCGAGATACGTGCGGAAACCTTTGTCGCGCCGCACCGCGCCGTCCCGCCCGCCGTCCTTGTAGAGCACCTTGAAAGGCGCACCTTTTTCATAGCGGAAGAGCTGGTCATCGGCCGGCGAACCGGTCGCATCGACGACATTGGCTGATGTCACCGGCAGTCCCGCGCCCAACATGCGCTGGATCGCTTGGGATGGAATGACACTCACATCTCCATCCACCAGCAAGACGTGAGCAGCATCGGACGCAAGGCCGTCCAGAATGGCATTGTCCCTCGCCGCCGGAGACGCGAAATCGCCCTGAACCACATCCGCACGCAGCCCGCTCCCTGCCAGTGTCGCCACCAACCCTTCCACGTCCGCACTGGTCGAAACATGAACCGCAAAGGTTAGCCGATCCGGCGGATAATCGAGCGCCATGAGCGCCCGCAACAGGGCCGGCGACATCGACCGGTCGCCGAGACGCACCGCAATGTGCACCTTCGGCCGGTCTTCCTCGAGAACGATCGCCTGATTGATGTAGAGCTGAAGGGGATCGGCAATGACCACCTTGGCCAGCGCAGGATTTACCAGCCGCCTCCACGCCCACTTGATGACCGTAGGCACCTGCACGATTGGGGCCAATCGAGTAGCTCGCTTGTGCCAAGGCACCCAAGTCGTCATCCAGACATGCGAAACAAGCGAGCCGCCCGTAGCGGGGACAACCGTCCCGACCGGCTCCAGCAAAGCAATGGCTTCTGCATCGGAGCGCGTGTTGCGCCCATCGGATAGCAACGGGGACCAGACCATCGGCGACAACAAGGTCGGACGATCTTTCTTCCGCAGCCGGAGCACAGCCGCCGTAACCATCGACGGCCCGGTGGCATAAAAAGTCTCAAGGCCAACTAGGCTCGGCATCCGTGCAATGATGTCCTTCCACAACTGGTGCCCTGGCACCGAGCCCATGAAGGCGTTGGTCAGAAGGAACGGCACGCCTTGGTGATGGCGATCCGGAAATATGTGCTCCAGCGGCTCGATGCCCAGAAAGCACTCATGCTGCAGCAGTCCTTCGATGGACTGAAAAGGTTCGACATCGAGATCGGCATAGACGCCGCCCAAAGCCCCAAGCACCAGATAGCGGAATGAATCCGCTCTCTGGATCATCTTGGGATAGGCGTCATATGTGGCGATGAAACCCGGATAGGTCTCCGCCACAAAGGCCCGCATCGTCTCGTCGGTCCACAGTCGAACATCCCAGTCCGGATGCAGCCGGCGCCAGGCGTCGTAATAGGCCTGCATCTGGCGCGGAAGCTGTTCGGATTTCCAAGTAAAATGAAGGATCTTCGGGATCATGAGCCGGCCGGACGAGTAACTACCCGCCCGGTTTAGCGAACCCTATGGCCCCCCGCTACCCATCTGGCATTGGCTATCTTCAGATGTTCCCGGAGAACGTGTCGCAATCGTTAGGATCACCAGACTGGTAGCCGCGCTCAAACCAGGTCTGGCGCTGCGCCGAGGTACCGTGGTTGAACGTCTTGGGCACTGCATAGCCCTGCATGCGCTTCTGCAGCGTATCGTCGCCGATCTGCTCCGCCGCGTTCAAAGCCTCTTCGATGTCTCCGGAATCGAGCAGGTTCTGCTGCCCAGCATAATTGGCCCAAACGCCTGCATAGCAATCCGCCTGCAATTCGACCCGCACCGAATAGGCATTGGCCTGTTCCTGGCTCATGCTTTGGCGCCGACGGTTGAATTCGGGCAGCACGCCGGTGAGGTTCTGCACATGGTGCCCGACCTCATGCGCCAGCACATAGGCCTGCGCAAAATCGCCCGGCGCGCCGAACTTGCGGTGCAGTTCGTCATAAAAGGTCAGGTCGATATAAACCTTGGAATCGACCGGGCAATAGAACGGCCCCGTTCGCGCATCGGCCACTCCGCAGCCGGAATTCGTCTGGCCGCTGAAGAGCACCACAGGCGGTTCGGGATAATCTTCGCCCGCGCTGGCGAAAACCTCGGTCCAAAGATCTTCGGTTTCCTTGACCACCACGCCGACGAAATCGACCAGTTCATCCTGGCCTTCGGTCGGAAGCTGCTGCGATGACGCACTCGAAGTCGTGGTGCCCGAGCCATCATTCAGCGAATCCAGCGGGTTCTGCCCCGTCACCATCCAGATGATGCCAAGCACCACGATAATGCCGATGACTCCGCCGATACCCCCGCGCGAGCCACCGCCCATGGGGATGCGAATACCACCACTACGTCCTAGCGAAGGCCCGCCAAAACCGCCCGCCTCTCCGCGACGATCCTCGATATTGCTGCTGCGTTCCCGACCACGCCACTTCATGACGGCCCTCCATATTCACGTCTGTGGTAGCAACAAGCCGCAACAATTGGAACAAGTTGCACGCGGCGCCAAAAAGGCCACCGTCATCGAACTGTCATAAATTGACCATTCGGTAAAAACTACATAGCGTCTCCCCGCCGCCGTCATGCCACCGTCACCGAACGCGGGCATGTCGGGGCCGCTTCCCGGGAGAGGAAGCGCCTGAGAAGCCGGATCAGCCGGCCCCGCGGGAATTTCGGCCCCAGGCGCACATGGCATTTCACTTGGAGACGTTCGATGAATTTTCTTCCAAAGATTTCTCGCCGTAGCTTTCTCGCCGGCTCCGCTAGTTTAGGAGCAATAGCTGCGATGCACCCCTTCGCCGTTCAGGCGCAAGCGAACCAGGCGCATCTGCGCATCATCGAGACCACCGACCTGCACGTCGCGGTCTTCGCCTATGACTACTATGCCGACGCCCCCAACGACACGATGGGTCTGGCGCGCACCGCGACCCTCATCGAAGGCATTCGCGCCGAAGCCGGCAATTCCATGCTGCTCGACAATGGCGACATCATCCAGGGCAACCCGATGGGCGACTATATCGCCTACGAAAAGGGCCTCGACGGCAATATCCACCCGATCATCGCCGCCATGAACACGCTCGGCTATGAAGCCGCGACTCTGGGCAATCACGAATTCAACTACGGCCTCGAATTCCTCGACAAGGCCCTCGAAGGCGCCGAATTCCCCTTCGTTTCCGCCAATCTCGTGCGCGGCGAGCTCGCGGCCGATGCGCTCAGCGACGAAACCTATGTCCTGCCCTATCGCATCGTCGAAAAGGAACTGACTGACGGCGCCGGCGCCACCAAGACCATCAAGGTCGGCCTCATCGGCTTCCTGCCGCCCCAGATCATGACCTGGGATGCGACGCACCTGACCGGCAAGGTCAACACCCGCGATATCGTCGAAACCGCTCAGGCCTATGTGCCCAAGATGAAGGAAGAAGGCGCCGATATCATTATCGCCCTCTCCCACTCCGGCATTGCTGCCGGCCAGACGACCGGCGCCGAAAACGCCTCGCTGCAGCTCGCTGCCGTCGAAGGCATCGACGTGGTGCTCACCGGCCACCAGCACCTCGTCTTCCCCGGTCCGGATTATGAAGGCATCGAAGGCGTCGATATCGAAGCTGGCACTCTTGCCGGCAAGCCCGCCGTCATGCCCGGCTTCTGGGGCAGCCATATGGGCCTCATCGACCTGCTGCTCGAGCAGGATGCCGACGGCAAGTGGACCATTGCCTCGCACACTTCCGAAGCCCGCCCGATCTTCGAGCGCGTCGAAGGCAAGGTGAATGCCCTCGTCGAAGACGAAGCCGACATCATCTCCGAAGTCACCGACGAGCACGAGGAAACCCTCGACTATATCCGTCGCGCCGTCGGCGAAACCTCGGCTCCGCTTTACTCCTACTTCGCCCTCGTCGCTGACGATCCGTCCGTCCAGATCGTGAGCCAGGCCCAGACCTGGTACATCCAGCAGATGATGAAGGGCACGGAAAACGAGAGCCTGCCGATCCTCTCGGCTGCCGCCCCCTTCAAGTCCGGTGGCCGCGGCGGCCCCGACTACTACACCGACGTCCCCGTCGGCCCGGTGGCGATCAAGAACGTTGCCGACCTCTATCTCTATCCCAACACCATCCAGGCCGTTGTCATCACCGGCGCCGATGTGAAGAACTGGCTCGAACGCTCGGCCGGCATTTTCAACCAGATCGAGGCAGGCGCCAAAGACGCCGAACTCATCAACCTCGACTTCCCGTCCTACAATTTCGACGTGATCGACGGCGTTACCTACAAGATCGACCTCACCCAGCCCTCAAAATACTCCGCGGATGGCAAGGAAGAGCCGAACCCCGATGCCAATCGCATCATCGACCTCGCCTATGACGGCAAGCCGATCGATCCGGCCCAGAAATTCGTGGTCGCGACCAACAACTACCGCGCCGGTGGCGGCGGCACCTTCCCGAACATCAATTCGGACGTGATCGTCTTCAAGGGCCCGGATACCAACCGCGACATCATCGTGCGCTTCATCATCGAAAACGGCACGATCAACCCCAAGGCCGACAGCAACTGGTCGC
>NZ_JBEVLL010000047.1:0-9501 GCF_040509215.1 Devosia sp. | reverse complement strand
CGATCGGGCACCGATCTGCACCCTGCCATCTGCGATAGCGATCGCCGCATCGGGATCGGAGTCGATGCCGACGACCCAGTCGCCCTCAGGCAAAGTAGCATCGACAGGGTCGATCCGGCGATTGAACCAGACGAGCACTTCGTCGTCCTTGTACTTGAGATGCATCCCAAGCACTGACGCGCCGCCGTCGTTCCAGTCGCCCTCATTCATCTCGCGCCCTTCCGGATGCAACCAGGCCACGTCGCGGAACCCGTTTCTGTCCTGCCCCGAAAGGAAGTGATCGTGACTGATCGCGGGATGCGCCTTGCGGAAGGCATTGATGGACGCGACGAAATCCACCAGTGATCCGTCGCCGCCCTCCCAGTCGAGCCAGGTGATCTCGTTGTCCTGCGCATAGGCGTTATTATTGCCCTGCTGGGTGCGGTACATCTCGTCGCCCTGCTGGATGAGCGGGGTACCACGCGACAGGAACAGCGTCGCCAGCAGTGCCCGCACATCGCGTTTGCGAGCAACATTGATTCCCGGATCGTCGGTTTCGCCCTCGACGCCACAATTCCACGACTGGTTATTGCTGTGCCCGTCGCGATTGTTCTCGCCATTCGCCTCGTTGTGCTTGTCGTGATAGCTCACGAGGTCGCGCAGGGTGAAGCCGTCATGTACCGCCAGCATGTTGACGCCATGGTGCGGCTTGCGGCCGGCAAAATTGAAGATTTCGGCCGAACCCGACACCTTGCCGGCCAGCGCCCCGATCTTGGCCGGCTCGCCCTTCCAGAAGGCGCGCACTTCATCGCGGAACGTGTCGTTGTGCTCCTGGAATTCCTTGCCGAACTTGCCAAGCGCATAGCCGCCCGGACCCGGATCCCAAGGCTCGGCCACCAGAATGCACTTGGAGAGCACCGGGTCGGCCTTGATCTTCCTGAGCATCTCCGCTTCCGGGTTGAACCCGGGTTCGCGACCCAAGACGGTCGCGAGGTCGAAACGGAAACCGGACACGCCCATTTCCTCGACCCAATAGCGCAGGCTCTCGATCACCAGCCGCTGCACGGCGGGATGATCGCAACGCAGTGTATTCCCGGTGCCCGTATCGTTGACGAGGTGCTGTTTCCCATCGACTTCGACGAAGCGATAATAGGTATGCGCATCGAGACCCATCATGCTCAGCATCGGGCCCTGCGCATCGCTCTCGCCGGTGTGGTTGTAGACCACGTCGAGGATCACCGAGATGCCGTTCTTGCGGTAGAGATCAGTCATCACCCGCAATTCCTGCGGGCCCCTCGGCGCCAGCCGCGGATCGATGGCGAAATAGGCCACCGGATTGTAGCCCCAGGCATTGGTCAGCCCCAGCGCCGGCAGATGCCCTTCGTCGATCCAGGCCGCCGTCGGCATGAGCTGGATCGTATCGACGCCCATGTGCTTGAAATGATCGATGACCCACTTGGTCGTCAGCGCCGCAATGGTGCCACGCAGCGGTCCCTGCACGCTGGGGTGGCGCATCGAGAACCCGCGCACATTGAGTTCATAGAAGAGACTCGGCGCCTTCTTGCGCGGCAGTGCGTTCTCATTGCCGTCGCCGACCACGATGGCCTTGGGGATCAGCGGCGCCGTATCGACTGCCTCTTCACGCGGCAGGCGAAGGCGCGGCGAACGCACGAAAACCCGGTCGAGCCTGCGTGCATAGGGGTCGACCAGCAGCTTGTGCGGGTCAAAGAAGTATCCCTGGTCCGGGTCATAGCGCCCATCAGCCCTGAGACCGTAACGAGCGCCAGCCCCGATGCCGGCGATCAACCCTGCGCGAATATTGTCGGCATGAACATCGAGCTCGAAGCGCTCGATTTCCTGGTCCTGCTCGTCATAGAGCGAGACCCAGATGGCCGTGGCGGCCTCGGAGTAGACTGCGAAATTCACGCCATCGGGCGTGATCGTGGCGCCGAGCTTTTCGATGCTCCCGGCGCCGGGAACGAGTTGTGGACCGGTCACAGGAGTGCGCTCAAGTAATGACGCTGGGTTCGGTACGCCCTGTCCGGGCCTTGATTCCGGCAAGATCTTCGGTGATCCCGACAAGAGGCTCGAGGGCGCGCTGGACGTCGAGATCATGGTTTCCATTGGGGGGCTCATACTGTTCGAGGTAGACCCGCAACGTCGCGCCTACCGTACCAGTTCCTGAGAGCCGCAGGACAATTCGCGAACCGTCCTTGAAACCGATGCGAATGCCCTGTTTTGCACTCGTCGAGCCATCCACCGGATCGTGATAGGTGAAGTCATCCGCATAGGCGACTTCCAGCCCATTGAGCACCTGCCCCGGCAGCGCCGAAAGCCGCCCGCGCAGGTCATCGACCAGCGCATTGGCGATGGCGCTGTCGACTTCCTCATAGTCATGGCGCGTATAGTAATTGCGCCCATAGGTCGCCCAGTGCTCGCGCACGATGGCGTCGACGCTTTCCTTGCGCACGGCAAGGATATTGAGCCAGAGCAGCACAGCCCACAGGCCATCCTTCTCGCGCACATGGTCCGAGCCCGTGCCAGCGCTCTCTTCGCCGCAGATGGTCACGCGGCCGGCATCGAGGAGATTGCCGAAGAACTTCCAGCCCGTCGGCGTCTCGTGCATCTCGATGCCGAGCTTTTCCGCCACGCGGTCCGCAGCGGCGCTGGTCGGCATGGAGCGGGCAATACCCGCAATCCCTGCCCTATAGCCCGGCGCCAGATGCGCATTTGCGGCCAAGAGCGCCAGCGAGTCCGATGGCGTCACGAAGCGGTTCTTGCCGATGATGAGGTTGCGGTCGCCATCACCATCCGAAGCCGCGCCGAAATCCGGCCCTTCCGGCGTCATCAGCAGGTCGTACATGTCCTTGCAGTAGACGAGGTTCGGATCGGGGTGACCATGATTGAAGGTCGGCGACGGCACGCCGTTCTTCACCGTCCCCGCCGGAGCGCCAAGCAGACCCTCAAGGATCGCCTTGGCATAGGGCCCGGTGATCGCGTGCATGGAGTCGAACGTCATCGTGAAGCCCGACTTGAACAGGCCGCGAATGGCCTCGAAGTCGAACAGCGTCTGCATCAGCGCCGCGTAGTCCTTCACGGGGTCGATCACCTCGACCACCATGTCGCCGACCTGCTGCGTGCCGATCTTTTCCAGATCGATATCGGGCGTATCCAGCGTCTTGAAACTGTCGATCACCTTGGTGCGGGCAAAGACCGCATCGGTGATCTTCTCGGGCGCCGGCCCGCCATTGCCGATATTGTACTTGATGCCGAAGTCGCCCTCCGGCCCGCCCGGATTGTGACTCGCGGAGAGAACAAGTCCGCCGAAGGCCTTGTAATGGCGAATTATATTGCTCGCCGCCGGCGTCGAGAGCAGGCCACCCTGGCCGACCAGCACCTTGCCAAAGCCATTGGCTGCAGCGATGCGGATCGCCTTCTGGATGGCAACGTCGTTGTAGAAGCGCCCGTCGCCGCCGATCACCAGCGTCTGGCCGGCGAGCCCTTCGAGGCTATCGAAAATCGACTGGACGAAGTTCTCGAGATAGTTGGTTTGCTGAAAAACCGGCACGCGCTTCCGGAGGCCCGAAGTGCCCGGCTTCTGGTCGGCATAAGGCGTCGTTTTAATGGTCTGTATCGTCATCGGCTTTCAGTCCAATCAGCGATGCGTAGATTTGGGCATAGCGGGCGGCGCTGGATTCCCAGCTCACATCCGATTTCATCCCGCGCCTCTGCATCTTCTTCCAGCTTTTTTCGTCGGCATAGAGTTCGAGTGTGCGCCTTATGGCATTGGCCAGGGCTTCCTCGCTCGGGGGCGCAAACTGCACCCCCGTCGCTACCTCGGCCTGCAATGCGGCAACATTGGCGTCGATCACCGTGTCATTGAGCCCACCCACCCGACTGACGAGGGGAATACACCCGTAGCGCAGCGCATAGAGCTGCGTCAGGCCGCAAGGCTCGAAGCGCGAGGGCACCATCATCACGTCGGCCCCGCCCTGCACCAGGTGGCTCAGGCGTTCATTGTAGCCGGTTACAAGGCCGACCCGGCCCGGATGCCGCATGGCCGCGCTGCGCACCGCATTTTCCAGTTCCGCCTCGCCCGAGCCGAGCACGGCAAGCTGCGCCCCCGCGTCAACCATCATGTCGATGCATTCGACGAGGAGGTCGATGCCCTTCTGCCAGGTCAGGCGGCTGACCACTGCAAAGAGCGGTCCATTGGTCGGCTCCAGCGCAAACGCCTCCTGCACCGCCGCCTTGTTGCTGGCGCGGCTACCGAGGGAATTGGCCGTATAGGTCGATGTCAGGTTCGGATCTGTCGCCGGATTCCAGGCATCCATGTCGATGCCATTGAGCACGCCGAACACCGTGCCGGAGCGATTGTTGAGCAGCCCTTCAAGCCCCATGCCGAAGGCCGGGGTCCTGATCTCGGCCGAATAGGTCGGCGACACGGTCGTCACCACATCGGCGCATTCGACACCCGCCTTGAGGTAGCCGACGCCGCCGAAATATTCGACGCCTTCCATCGAAAAGGCGTGCGGCGGCAGGCGCAGTTGCGCAAAGATGTCCGCGCCGAACGTGCCCTGAAACGCCATGTTGTGGACGGTTATCACCGTCTTCAGCGTCGCCGATGGCCCATATTTCACATAGGCCGACACGAGCCCGGCCTGCCAGTCATGGGCATGGATGACCTGTGGCCGGTAGCCTTCCACCAGCCCCAGCCCCAGTTCCGCCGCCACCCAGGAGAGCGCGGCAAAGCGCTTCCAGTTGTCGGGCCAGTCCCAGCCGTCGGGCCCCATATAGGGATTGCCCGGCCGATCATAGAGCGCCGGTGCGTCGAGCACGATCAGGTCGAGCCCCTCGGCACGGCCGGCAATCAGCCGTCCGGTTACGCCGAAGAGATCGCTGAAATAGTAGACCTCGCGCGATTGCCCGAGCTTGGCCATCACGGCGGGATAGCCCGGCACTAGCGTCCGCATGGAAACGCCATTCTTCGCGAGCGCGGCCGGCAGGGCGCCGGCCACGTCGGCCAGCCCCCCCGTTTTGATCAGCGGATAGACTTCCGAAGCAACGGAAAGAACCTCGATCATCGATCAGCCAGATACCGATTGACCATCGCCTGGGTAACGAGGGTCACCCCGTCCTCCGTCCGCCGGAACCACTTGTCGTCAAATTCCGGATCCTCGCCGACAACCAGCCCTTCCGGGATGGAAACGCCGCGATCTATGACGACCTTCTTGAGCCGTGCATTGCGTCCGATATCGCAATAGGGCAGCACCACCGCTTCATCGAGCACGGAATAGGAGTGCACCCGCGAACCGGTCGAAAGCAGCGTACGCTGCAAATGACCACCCGAAATGATGCAGTCGCCCGACACCAGCGAATTGACCGCCGAACCGCGGCGTCCATCGAAGTCGTGCACGAACTTGGCCGGAGGAGTGATCTCCGCATAGGTCCAGATCGGCCAGTCGCGATCATAGAGATCAAGCTGCGGGTTGATATCGGTCAGGTCGATATTGGCCTTCCAATAGGCGTCGACCGTACCCACGTCGCGCCAATAGGAAACCGTCTCGTTGCTGGAGCGCACGCAGGAGCGCGGGAAGCGATGCGCCCAGGCGGTGCCGTTCTTGACGATATAGGGAATGATGTCCTTGCCGAAATCGCGGCTGGAACCTTCCGTCGCCGCGTCGCGGCGCAGTTGTTCCATCAGGAACCGCGTCTCGAACACATAGATGCCCATCGAGGCAAGAGCCATGTCCGGCTTGTCCGGAATCCCCGGCGGGTCCTTCGGCTTTTCGACGAAATCGACCACCCGGTCGCGCCCGTCGACATGCATCACGCCAAAGCCGGTCGCTTCCATGCGCGGCACTTCGAGGCAACCGATCGTCACGTCGGCGCCGGTGTCCACATGCTGCCGAAGCATGATTTCGTAGTCCATCTTGTAGATGTGGTCGCCGGCCAGCAGCACGATGTAGCGCGCGCCGTAATCCTCAATGATGTCCATGTTCTGGTAGACGGCATCCGCGGTGCCCGCATACCACATGTCTTCCTTGACGCGCTGGCTCGCCGGCAGCACGTCAAAGCTTTCGTTTCGCTCGGTGCGCAGGAAGTTCCAGCCGCGCTGTAGGTGGCGGATCAGGCTGTGTGCCTGATACTGCGTCGCCACCGAAATGCGGCGAATACCCGAATTGATGGCATTGGACAGCGCGAAGTCGATGATGCGCGACTTGCCCCCAAAGTAGACGGCAGGCTTGGCACGCCGGTCGGTCAATTCCATCAAACGCGTGCCGCGCCCCCCGGCAAGCACATAGGCCATGGCTTCACGCGCCAATGGAGACGGTACTCGATAGTCAGCCATTCATTTCCCTCCACACCTGCCCGCATTGAAGCGGGACGTATTCACCCAATACGGATCATTCCGGCTCATATTTCAGGAACAGCGTTGCCAGCGGCGGCAGATAGAGTTCCATCTCCGCCGGCATATGCCGCCCCTCGACGGCACGGGCGATCACCGCCCCCTGATTTCCGGTATTGCCCCCGGAATACCAGCCGGCATCCGTATTGATCCGTTCCACCCAGCGCCCCGCATGGGGCACCGGCACCTTGTACCCGCTGCGTGGCACTGGCGTGAAATTGGAGATGACGATCACCGGATCGGCATCCCCCGCCTTTCGCACCCACGCATAGACGGTATTGGTCTGGTCATTGCCGATCAGCCATTCGAAACCCTCGGGCTCGCAGTCGTGTTCGTGCAGAGCCGGCAAGCTGCGATAGGCCGCGTTGAGATCAGCCACGAGCCGGCGCATCCCCTCGTGCGGCGCAGCATCAAGCAGCCACCAGTCGAGGCCCCGGCTTTCCGACCACTCTTCTCGCTGGGCAAATTCCTGACCCATGAACAGCAGCTTCTTGCCCGGATGCCCCCACATGAAGGCGAGATAGGCACGCAGATTTGCGAACTGCTGCCAGTCATCGCCCGGCATTTTCTCGAGCAGCGAGCCCTTGCCATGCACCACTTCGTCATGGCTCAGCGGCAGCACGAAATTCTCGCTGAACGCATAGATGAGCCCGAAGGTCATGTCGTTGTGGTGATAGCGCCGATGGATCGGATTGCGGCTCATGAAACGCAGCGTGTCGTTCATGAAGCCCATGTTCCATTTGAAACCGAACCCGAGCCCGCCATTGTATGTTGGATGGCTGACACCCGGCCAGGACGTCGACTCCTCGGCGATCATGAAGGCGCCGGGAAACTGCCGATAAACCTCGGCATTGACCCGCTGCAGGAAGGCTACCGCCTCAAGGTTCTCGTTGCCGCCATGCTTGTTGGGCACCCACTGCCCCGGCTGACGCGAATAATCGAGATAGAGCATCGAAGCCACCGCATCGACGCGCAGGCCATCGATATGGAACTCCTCGAACCAGTAGAGCGCGCTGTTGGTCAGGAAGGAGGAAACCTCCTTGCGCCCAAAATTGTAGATCGCCGTGTTCCAGTCGGGGTGATAGCCCTGCCGCGGATCGGCATGCTCGTAGAGCGCCGTGCCGTCGAACCGCGCCAGCCCGAATTCGTCGGTCGGGAAATGCGCCGGCACCCAATCAAGGATGACGCCCAGCCCTGCCTCGTGCGCCGCATTCACCAGCCGCGCAAAGCCAGCGGGGTCGCCATGCCGCGCCGTTGGCGCGAAAAGCCCGGTCGGCTGGTAGCCCCAGCTCGGATCGAACGGATGCTCTGAAACCGGCAGGAATTCGAGATGGGTATAGCCCATGTCGGCCGCGTAGGGCACGAGCTGCTCGGCCAGTTGGTCGTAGGTCAGGAACGAGCCATCCGGCCGCCGCCGCCAGGAACCGAGATGCACCTCGTAGATCGACATCGGCGTGCGCCGCCAATCGTGCGTCGCGCGCTCTTCCATGTATTTCTGGTCCGACCAGGTGAACGGGGTCGGATCGGGCACTACCGAAGCCGTGCGCGGACGCATTTCAGCCTGCCGCGCAAACGGGTCCGCCTTGAGCGGTAGAACCTTGCCGTCCGGCCCTACGATTTCATACTTGTAGATTGTCCCCGTGCCGAGCACCGGGATGAACACTTCCCAGATGCCGTTGCGATTGCGCATCGGGTTGCGACGACCATCCCACTGGTTGAACGCACCAACCACCGAGACGCGCAGCGCATTGGGCGCCCAGACCGCAAAATGCGTGCCGTGGATGCCCTCGAATTCCATTTCATGGGCGCCGAGTTTGTCGAACAGCCTGAGATGGCTGCCTTCGCCGATGAAGTAGTCGTCCATCGGCCCGAGCACCGGCCCGAAGGAATAGGGATCGAACACGTCCCACTCCGCGCCGGCATTCTTCGCCCGGAATCGGATCGGCTGGCGCCCGTCGACCTTAACCTTGCCTTCGAACACGCCACCGGCGTGGCGAGGATAGAGGTCCCCAAGCTCCTGCCCGTCGAGAGTAAAGGCCGCGACCGATTCCGCATGCGGAATGAAGGCACGCAGTACCCACTGCCCGTCGACTTCGTGTAAGCCCAGCACGCCGAAGGCATCCCTGTGGCGACCTGCCACAATCTCTTCGACGTCACGGCTATCGGCCTGCCAAGTTTCCCTGCTCACGCCTCATATCCCCCCATGACCGACCGATTCAATGTCGGTGGTCGCAATTCGGAATGGTCGCGGACCACAAATCGATCCGCGACCGCTCTTGTTTTTCTTATGCGGTCTGCACATTCCAGATGTCGGCAGCATATTGCCGGATCGTCCGATCGGACGAAAAGAAGCCGACATTCGCCGTGTTGCGGATGGCCATCGCGTCCCAGCGCGACCGGTCCGACCAGATTTTCTCCACTTTGGCCTGCGCCGCCCAATAGGCATCGAAATCGCGCGCCACCATGAACCAGTCATGGTCGTAAAGCCCGCCGGTCAGGTCGCGATAGCGGTTCGGATCGTCCGGCGAGAACACGCCCGAGGAGATCGCCTCCAGTGCCTCGCGCAGGCGGGGCGACTTGTCGATCATTCCCCGCGGCACTTCGCTGCGGCTGCGCTTGTCCTCGACCTGCTCCGTCGTCAGACCGAAGATGACGATGTTGTCGTCGCCCACTTCCTTGTGCATCTCGACATTGGCGCCATCCATGGTGCCGATGGTGATTGCACCATTGGCCATGAACTTCATGTTGCCCGTGCCCGACGCTTCCATGCCGGCCGTCGAAATCTGCTCGCTGAGATCAGCGGCCGGAACAATCACTTCGGCAAGACTGACATTGTAGTTGGGCAGGAACACAACCTTGAGCAGGCCCCGCACCGCCGGATCATGATTGATCACCCGCGCCACATCGTTGATCAGCTTGATGATCAGCTTGGCGTTCCAGTAGCTCGGCGCCGCCTTGCCCGCGAAAATCTTGACGCGTGGCACCCAGTCCCGCTCGGGATGGGCGCGAATTTCGTCATAGAGCGCCACGGCATGGATGATGTTGAGCAACTGCCGCTTGTATTCGTGGATACGCTTGATCTGCACGTCAAAGAGCGCATCTGGCGACACCGT
>NZ_JBEVLL010000046.1:0-20734 GCF_040509215.1 Devosia sp. | reverse complement strand
GATGCAACACCTCCCCCTTGATGGGGGAGGATGGGTGGGGGTGTTGGCCCCCCACCCGGATTGCTGCGCAATCCGACCTCTCCCCCAGAGGGAGAGGTGAAGTAGGGCTCCCCAGTCGCGGAGCGACACCTCTCCCTTGGGGGAGAGGTCGACGCGAAGCGGCGGGTGCGGGGGCCTTGCTTGCGGTTTAGCCGAAATTGGCCAGGCCCTGAACGCCGCGATGGAAGCGGGCGAGCTTGGCGTAGAAATCTTCCAGAATGTAGCGGATGTCGATCGTGTCGTAGACCTTGATCGGACGGTGCTGGCCATTGTGGATGTAGTGCATCTGTGGCGAGAACTCGGGGGCGGGGCGCCAGTCATAGGTGCCGCCCATCGGGTTGAGGATCACCGAGAGGGCCGGGGTGTCGCCGAGCGAACGGTGTTCGATCGGGCCCTGGTGGACGCGGAAATTCCAGTCGATGAGCTGGTCGACGAGGTATTTGCCGATGGCGCCCTTGTCTTCGCAGCGTTCCTGCAGCTCGGCATAGCTCACCGACATCATGCGATAGACGGTGGACGGGATCTGCCAGACCTGGACTTTTGAGCGCATCACGACGTTGGCGGCAGCGATGTCGTTCATGAGGTTGAATTCGCGGCCGCCCGAGGGCCAGACGCCGCCGCCGATCCAGACGCAGATGACGTTGCGCTCGTTGAGGCGCGGCTCCATCAGAATGGCCGAGGCCATGTCGGTCAGCGGGCCGAGGAAGGCGACATAGAGCGGACGGTCATCGTCCTTCATGGCTTCGTCGATGATCATCTGGGCGCCCGGCGAGGGGACCGGCGTGTTTTCATCGGGGAGGGCCGTGGCGGCGCCGTTGGCGACGGGGATGCGGCCTTCGAGGTCCATCAGCTTGAGGAGATGGTCGATCTCGACGCGGCTGTCTTCCATCGAGGTTTTGGAGCGGTGCGCGCCAAAATGGGCGGCGATGATGCCGTGGAAGTCGAAAGTCGGGGTCAGGAGCGCGTGGACGATGGTGAACTGATCGTCGGCCTCGTTCTTGGCGTCGGTGTTCAGAATCAGGCGGGCGCGCTTTTCGCGGGGGAGAGTGGTCATTCCTGCTCTCCCAGGGCGCTGAAGAGGGCTTTTTGGGCGATTTTCATGGCGCCGATGGCGTCGTGGCGGCTCTGGGCTTCCTGCAGGGCCTCGAAATCGAGGCGGTCGAGTCCCTTGGCGGCGGCCTTGAGGAAGTCGATGGCGTGGGTGGCGGTGGCGACGGAATCTTCGCGGAAGGGGAACTGGTCGAGCTGCCAGACGCCGTTCCAGTTGTTCTTCTTGAGGACGTAGAAGAACTCGAAGAGTTCGAGCGGATGGAGGCTGCCGGCGACGAGGTCGTCGTCCCAGGAGCGGTAGTTGTCGTTGACGTCCATGCCGAAGAGGCGGCCGTGGTCGATGGCGAGCTGGGCGCTATCGGCAGCGGATTCGCCGCCCATGATGGCGTGGCCGAAATCGAGGAGGATGCCGACGTTCGGCAGGCCGATCTTTTCGATGCCGAGGATGGTGCGGGCGACCGAACCGAAGCTCATGCGAACGCGGGGTTCGCGCGGCTTGTATTCGATGACGAATTTCAGGTCAGGGTTTTCGGAGGCGAGCTGGCCGACGCCGTCGAGCGAGCGCTGCCACTGGGTGCCGTAATCGACCTGGAAGGGGTAGTCCCAGCCATCCTGACCGGGCCAGAGCTTGACGTAGTCGGCCTTGTGGAAGCGGACGACGTTGCAGGCGTCGGTGATCAGTTCGTGGGCGCGGCGGCGGACGCCGGCGTCGGGATTGGTGAAGGCGCCCTTGACGAATTCGCGGGTGTAGATTTCGGGCGTGATGCCGATGACGGAGAGATTGTTGCGGTCGAGCGCGGTCTTGATCTCGGCGTCAGAGAATTCGCCGCCGAAATAGGGCCAGTTGAGATCGACGACGGAGAGGTCTTTCACCTGACCGGCGATGTCGATGGCTTCGATGATGTTGCGCGGCTGGCCGTAGCCGTCGGTGGCGTAGCGGTCGAGATAGGTCGCAAAGTGCCAGATGCCGGCACCGAAACGTGGGGTGGTCATGGGGTTCCTCCGGAATTTTGTTGGTTTTGGGTGGCCAGGGTCTGGGTGACGGCGGACTGCCAGCGCTGGCGATGTTTTTTGCTCGTGTCGGCGTCCATGGCGGGCGTGAAATGGCCGGCGGCTGGGACGCCGGGCATGGAAATGCCGATGGATGAAAAGGCAAGGGCGGCGGCGCCGAGGGCGCTGACTTCGGGCGCAGCGGCGGCGGCGACGGGGCGGCCGAGGATGTCGGACTGGAACTGCATCACGACAGGATTGCGCGAGGCGCCGCCATCGGCGCGGAGTTCGCCCAAGGGTGAGCCCATATCGGCTTCCATGGCGGAATAGACGTCGGCGACCTGGAAGGCGATGGCTTCGAGGGCGGCGCGGGCGAGGTGGGCAGGCTTGGTGCCGAGGGACATGCCGGTGATGGTGCCGCGCGCATCTGCACGCCAATAGGGGGCGCCGAGGCCGACAAGGGCGGGGACAAAAGAGACGCCGTTGCTGTCGGGGACAGTTTCGGCGAGGGCCGAGAGCGCGGCGGCGTCGGCGAGGCCGAGGAGTTCGGCGGTGAAGGCGGCGGTCTGGCCCGAGACGGAGATATTGCCTTCGAGGGCGTGTTGTACCTGACCCTTTTGGCTCCACGCGATGGTGCTGGAAATGCCGTGGGTGGACCGCACGCGGCTGGGCGTCAGGGCCATCAGGGAGGTGCCGGTGCCGTAGGTGGCTTTGACCGTGCCGGGGGTGCGGACGCCGTGGCCGAAGAGGGCGGCGTGGGAGTCGCCGATCATGGCAAGGATTGGCGTGCCGGCGGGGAGGGCGGTGGTACCTTCGGCAGTGAGGCCGAAATTGGTGTCGGAGGATTTGACCGCGGCCAGCATGTTTTGCGGCACGCCGAAAAGGGCGCAGAGGTCGGCGTCCCAAGTGAGCGTCTCGGTATTGAAGAGCTGGGTGCGGGAGGCGTTGGAATGGTCGGTGGCGTGGGTTTGGCCGCCCGTGAGATTCCAGAGGAGCCAGGAGTCGACGGTGCCGACGCGGAGTTCGCCGGCCTCGGCACGGGCGCGGGCGCCGGGGGTGTTGTCGAGGAGCCAGGCGATCTTTGCGGCCGGGAAGAGGGGGTCGAGGGCGAGGCCAGTTTTGGCTTCGATGGTTTCGGCGTGGCCGGCGGCGCGAAGGGCGTCGCATTTGGGAGCGGAGCGGCGGCACTGCCAGATGACGACGGGGCCGATGGGCTCGCCCGTGGCAGCGTCCCAGACGAGGATGGACTCGCGCTGGTTGGAGATGCCTATGCCGGCGATGTTGGCTTCAACTGCTTTGGCGACGACTTCGGCGATCACCGTCTTCACGCCGTCGACCAGCGCGGTGGCCGATTGTTCGGCCCAGCCGGGCTGGGGGTAGGTGACGATATTGGGCACGGAGGCCTGATGCAGCACGCGGCCGGAGGCGTCCACCAACAGCGCCTTGGTGTTGGTGGTGCCCTGGTCGATGGCGAGGATCAGCTCGCTGGTCATTTTTTGCGCGCGATGGTCTGGCGTACGGCCTCGGCAATGCCGGTTTCGTTGAGCCCAAAGTTGTCGAAGAGCCAAGCGGCCGAGCCGGTGGGCACGAAGCCGGGGAAGCCGAGAATGCGCATGGGCACGGGGTTGGTCGAAATGACCACTTCGGCAACGGCGCCGCCGAGGCCGCCACGAACGGAGTGTTCTTCCACCGTGACGATGGCGCCGGTTTCCGCGGCAGCGGCAATGACGGCTTCGTCGAGTGGATTGACGGTGGCCATGTTGACGACGCGGGCGGAGATACCTTCGGCGGCGAGGGTTTTCGCAGCGGCTACCGCGCGGTGGACCATGGTGCCGTTGGCGATGATCGTTGCGTCCGTGCCTTCGACGAGGGTTTCGGCTTTGCCGATTTCGAAGACGGCGCCTTCGGGGCGTTCGAGGGCGGGCACGGCCATGCGGCTGACGCGGACAAAGACCGGGCCGTCATAGGCAGCGGCGGCCTTGATGGCTTCGGCGGTCTGCCAGGGGTCGGCGGGGACAATCAGCTTGAGATTGTTGAAGAGGCGGAGCCAGGCGAGGTCTTCGATCGAGTGATGGGTCGGGCCGAGTTCGCCATAGGCGACGCCGGAGGACTGGCCGATCAGCTTTACGTTGACGTTGGAGTAGGCGATGTCGGCCTTGACCTGTTCGAGCGCGCGGCCAGTGATGAAGCAGGAGGCGGCGGAGACGAAGGGCACCTTGCCGCCATTGGCGAGGCCGGCGCCGACGGCGACGAGGGTCTGTTCGGCAATGCCGACATTGACCATGCGCTCGGGGAATTTCTTCTTGAAGCCGCCAAGCTTGGACGAGCCGACGCTATCGCTGACGACGGTGACGATGCGCGAGTCGCTCTCGGCGAGCGCTTCGATGGTGGCGGCAAAGCTGTCGCGGCAATCGAACAGGCCGGCTTTGGAGGGGGCAGCAGCGCTCATCAGACGAGTTCCCGCATGGCTTGTTCGTATTGTTCCTTGGTCGGCACGCCGTGGTGCCAGGCGACGTTATCGTGCATGAAGCTGACGCCCTTGCCCTTAAATGTGTTGGCAATGACGCAGAGGGGTTTACCGCGGCCCTTGGGGGAGGCGGAGAGGACTTCGAGCAGCTTGGCGTGATCGTGGCCATCGACCACTTCGACATGCCAGCCGAAGGCGCGCCACTTGTCGTCGAGCGGGTCAAGCGAGGCGGTTTCCTCGGTGCGGGCGCCCTGCTGTAGACGGTTGCGGTCGATGATAAGGGTCAGGTTTTCGAGCTTGCGGTGGCCGCCGGTGAGGGCTGCTTCCCAATTGCTGCCTTCCTGCAGTTCGCCGTCGCCAGTGAGCACGAAGGTGCGGAAATCGGCATTGTCGATCTGGCCGGCAATGGCGATACCCAAGGCGACAGGGAGGCCGTGGCCGAGGGGGCCGGTATTGGTTTCGACGCCGGGGAGGTAGTTGCGGTTGGGGTGGCCGTTGAGTTTTGACAACGGCTCCATGTAGGTCGACAGGTCCGCTTCCGGGAAATAGCCGGCGCGGGCTAGGACGGAGTAGAACGCGCCGGTGCAGTGGCCCTTGCTCATGACGAAGCGGTCGCGCTTGGGATCGCGCGGGTTCTTCGGATCGTAGCGCATGACGCCGAAGTAGAGGGTCGCGAGCACGTCGGTGGCGCTGAAATCGCCGCCGGGATGGCCCTGCTGAGCCTCATAGACCATCTGGAAGCTGCGGCGACGTATCCACAGAGCCTGCGCGGCGATATCGCCCACGAGGTCGTTTTTGAGGGGTGCAGCGGGTGATGGCAAAGGGACCTCCGTCAGCAATTGCCTCGGCCAGAAAAAGCTGAAGCGGGATGCTCTTGTATGGTTGAGTACCGCTTGCATTGCTTTCGTGCAATACGGAAAATTTGTGATTTTTTGCGTTTTGTGTTTCGAATGGTGCGGAAGGTCGGGCGCAGGCGGTCGTTTCTCCACCTGTTTCTGGGCCTGAGAAGCGAGAGAGATTGCAGACACGCAGCGACAAAGCGATATGGTAGCACGATAAAGAGGGCGGGGATAAATGGCGCAGAAACCAAAGGGCGGACGGCGAAGCGGCGGCGAAGCACAAGCAGGTGCAGCGCCGCAATTGCTGGCGGAACCGCGGCGTATGCGCATCCTCGAATGGCTGCAGGAAGAAGGAAGCGCGAGGGTTCGCGATCTTTCCTCAGCGTTCGGCGTGTCGGAAGCAACGATCCGGCAGGATCTGGAACGGCTGGAAGCCGACGGCAACATTACCCGCGAGCACGGCGGGGCTTACCTCAAGTCCATACCGCAGCAGGTGCAGTCGATGACGCTGCAGCATGTGGAGAATATGGACAAGAAGCACGCCATTGGCATGGCGGCGGCGGCGCTGGTTTCGAATAACGACACGCTGATCATCGACTCGGGGACGACGACGACCAAGTTCGCCGAAAACCTCAGGGTCCGTCAGGATCTTAACATCATCACCAATGCGCTGAACATTGCGCTGATCCTGGGTGCCATCCCGACCAATACGGTGCATATGCCGGCGGGCCAATTCAAGGCGCCGACACTAAGCCTCTCCGGAGAAAAGTCGGTCGAGTTCTTTGTCGGCATTTATGCGCAGAAGCTGTTCCTGGCGACGGCCGGCGTGTCGTTCGATGTGGGCCTGACCTATCCGGCGATTGGCGATATCTACGTCAAGCGGGCCATGGTGAAGGCAGCATCGCATGTGTATCTGCTGGCTGATTCCACCAAGATCGGACGCGTGTCGTTTTCTGCCCTCGGAGGGGTGGAATTGGTGCACACACTGATAACCGATGACGGCATTACCGACGAAGATCGTCGCCAATTCGAGAAGCGTGGTGTGGAAGTCATCATTGCGGGTTAGGGCGCCCAAGCTCAACCAAACGCAAACACTCGCAGAAAATCAAAAACGCATGCCCTTCAGGAGGGGCGGATTGTGATCGAATCGCAATTCGCATCGTGAAAACTGCATTGCATCCGAGGAAATGTGGAGAGTGGTGCGCCCAGAGGGACTTGAACCCCCAACCAGACCGTTATGAGCGGTCGGCTCTAACCATTGAGCTATAGGCGCGCTGCGGATTTCCTAGGGTTTCACACCAAGAGTGGCAAGGCCAAATTTGCGTTGCCCGCTAGTTACGATGTTTGGCCGCGGCTTCAACGGCCGCGCGCATCGATGTCGGCGTGTCGCCGGTGACGATTGCGCCGAGGAGTGGGGCGGCGATGCCCGCTTGGCGCAGTTGCTCGAGATCGTCGGGTGTGAAGCTCAATTGGCTGGGGACGATGACCGGGACGTCTACGGCTGCTGCGATGGAGCGGTAGCGGTCGAGGTCGGCTGGGGTCATGGCGGTGCGGTAGCGCTCGAAGGGCATGATCGAGGCTTCGATGATGCAACCGGGGAGGGCGGCGATTTCGGCGACGTCTTCGGGCGTGCTGGTCGAGGAGAGGGCAGGCATGGGGCGGAGGCGCGATTGCAGCAGGTGGGGCTGCATGTGGTCGATATAGACGTTGAAGCCTTCGAAGCCGAGGTCGGCGAGGGCGTCCATTTCGGATGCCGTGGGTACGGTTTCCTGACCGGCCATGACGAGGAGCGGGCAGCCGAGTTTGGCGAGCTCTTCGAAGAAGGGGCGTTCTTGCTCGAAGGTCCCGAAGGTCGTGCCGGTGGCGCGGTGGTAGGCGTTTAGATGTGTCTTGAGGGCGAAGGCGCCGCCGTCGAGAGCAGCCTTGGCAAGGTCGAGATCGTGCCGGGCGAGCGAGACGATGACGGGATATTCGCCTGACGTGAGGGCCTGGTAGAAGCGGGAGGCTGGATAGGTCATTCGATGCGGAGGCCCGTTGCGGCGTCAAAGAGGTGGATGGCGGTTAGATCGGGGCGGATGTGGATGGTCTCGCCGTAGCGGGCGGCGATGCGCTCGCGGAAAACCCCGGTGATGGTGTGCTCGCCAAGGGTCATGGTGACCTGGGTTTCCGAGCCCATGGGTTCGATGAGGGAGACCTTTGCCGGGAGGCCGTCGGCGGCGAGGGTCAGGTGTTCGGGGCGGAAGCCGTAGCTCGCCTTGCCGCGGGCGGTGACTGAGGCAGGGAGGGGTAGGGTGATGCCGGCGGCTTCAAAGCCCTTGTCGGTGATGGTGCCGCCGATGACGTTCATCGATGGCGAGCCGATGAAGCCGGCGACGAAGAGGTTGGCGGGTCGATCGTAGAGATCGAGCGGGGCACCGACCTGTTCCACCTTGCCGCCATTCATCACGACGATGCGGTCGGCCATGGTCATGGCTTCGACCTGGTCATGGGTGACGTAGACGGTGGTCACGCCGAGGCGCTGGTGGAGGCCTTTGATCTCGCCGCGCATGACGACGCGGAGTTTGGCGTCGAGGTTGGACAGGGGTTCGTCGAACAGGAAGACCTGCGGATTGCGCACGATGGCGCGGCCCATGGCGACGCGCTGACGCTGGCCGCCGGAGAGCTGGCGGGGATAGCGATCGAGGAGATGGGTGAGGCCGAGAATGCCGGCGGCCCATTGGACTCGCTCGGCGATCTCTGCTTTCGAGCCGCCGCGGTGTTCGAGCGAGAAGCCCATATTGGTCGCGACGGTCATGTGCGGATAGAGCGCGTAATTTTGGAAGACCATGGCGATGTCGCGGTCTTTGGGCTCGAGGTCATTGACCACGCGCCCGCCGATTTCGATGGCGCCGCCGGTGATGGTCTCGAGGCCGGCAATCATGCGCAGCAGAGTGGACTTGCCGCAGCCGGAGGGGCCGACGAGGACGACGAATTCGCCGTCGGCAATGTCGATGTCTATGCCATGCAACACGGACGTGGCGCCATAGCTCTTGGTGACGGATTTGAGGGTAACGGGAGCCATGGGGTCAGCCTTTCAGCCCGGTATGGGCGAGCCCTTCGACGAACTGCTTCTGCGCCACGATGAAGACCAGCAAGACGGGGATGGCGGTCATGGTGGCAGCGGCGAGCTGGATGTTCCACATGGCCCCGCCATAGGCGTCGGTGAACTGGGTCAGGGCCTGGGGCAGGGTGAACATCTGGGTCGAAGAGAGGAATACGATGGGTTCTAGATAGAGGTTCCACGAGTGGAGGAAGGTGAAGATGGCCACGGCGCCGAGGGCGGGTTTTGCCAGCGGCAGGGCGATGGTCCAGAAGATCTTGAAGCGGCCAAGGCCATCGACGCGCGCGGCTTCCTCAAGCTCGTTGGGGAGCGCGATGAAGAATTGGCGCATGACGAAGGTGGCAAAGACCGAGGGCGCGCCGAAGATGGGCACGAGGATCAGCGGCCAATGGGTGTTGATCATGCCCCAGCCGAGAAAGATCTGGAACAGAGGTACGATGGTGACTTCGGAGGGGATCAGCAGGCCCAGCAGAACGACCATGAAGATGGCATTGCTGAAGGGGAACTTGATCCGCGCGAAGGCGTAGCCGGCCATTGAGGAGATGACCATGGTGCCCGCGGTGACGAGGGCGGCGATATAGGCCGAGTTCCAGTATTGCCGGGCGAAGGGCTGCAGCTCGAAGACCTGGGCATAGGTCGAGAAATCGAAGCGGCGCGGCCAGAGGTCGGGCGGGAAGGCGAAGATGTCGCTGATCGGTTTGACCGACGAGGTGACCATCCACCATGTGGGGAAGACGAAGGGGATGAGCAGGACGCACATCAGCCCATAGAGGGCAGTCTTCATGCGTGGGCTGAGATCAGTTTTCATAGAAGACGATCCGCTTGCGGAGCTGCCACTGAACGAATGTCAGGACCGCGACGATGACGAAGAGCAGGATCGACAGGGTCGAGCCATAGCCGAAAAAGTGGAACTGGAAGGCCTGCTGGTAGAGGTAATAGACCAGAACCGTGGTGGTCATGCCGGGGCCGCCCTGGGTGAGGACGGCGATCTGGGCGAAGACCTGCAGCGAGCCGACGATGGTGATGATCGAGGTGAGCAGGATCGTCGGCGAAATCATTGGCAGGGTGATGCGGCGGAACTGCTTGAAACCGCTGGCGCCATCGACCCGCGCGGCCTCGTAGAGTTCCTTGGGCACGCCTTGGAGGGCGGCGAGGAACAGGATCATGTTGAGGCCGACATTCTTGAAGACCTGCACGACGACGACGGAGATCATGGCCGTGGTTGGGGTGCGGAGCCAGTTGGGGCCTTCGATGCCGATCATGGCCAGCATGCCGTTGATGCCGCCATTGTTCTGGAGGAGGAAGCTCCAGACGATGGTCCAGGCGACGAGGGAAACGACCACCGGCGAGAAGAACAGGGTGCGGAACACGACCATGCCTTTGAGCTTCTGGTCGAGGAGGACGGCGAGAAGGAGGGCCAGCGACATGTTGAGGATGACGAGGCCGGCCGAGAAGATGGCGGAGGCGAGGAGCACCGAAGGCAGGTTCGGGTCGGCCAGCAGCATCTGGTAATTGGCGGCGCCGACGAAATTGAAGCTGGCGGCCAGGACGTTCCACTCGTGGAGCGAGTACCAGAAGACGAGGCCAAGCGGCACGAGCACGAAGGTGATGATGCCGATGAGCTGGGGCGCGATGAAGATATAGCCTGCCGCCGCGTCGCGCCGGGCGATGGTCCAGAAGGGGCGTTTTGGGTTTGGCGAGGCCGAGGCACTCATAGGTTTGGTTCCTTCGTCTCCCTCCCGCTTATGGGGAGGGATCAAGGGTGGGGGGACCACGCGCGGAGCGTGTGGAGAGATACCCCCACCCTGCTCGATCACGGACTTAGCGAGCTAAGTCCTATCTCGCTTCCCTCCCCACAAGGGGGAGGGTGGGTGCGGTGGTTGGCAGAACTAGCGTGCCAGCAGCGGGCTGACGCTGGAACACACGTTTGCGAGCACGGCGGCGACGTCGGCTTCGGGGACCCAGAGGGAGTCGAGGCCGGCGCGGATGGTCTGCTGGATCTGGGCGAAGTTGGTGTGGCCCGGCAGAACGGTGCCGTTGGAGATGCCTGCGATCACGACGTTTTCGATCTGCTCGGCGGAGAGCAGCGGATTGGTCGAGGCGAGGGTTTCTGCGTTGAGGAGGCTCGTGCGGGCCGGCGGGAAGAACTGGGCCAGCTTCTTGGAGTTTTCGGCATTGGTCATGTAGCCGAGGAATTCGACGGCGACGTCCTTGTTGGCACCCTTGGCGAAGGCGCCGACACCGGCCTGGCCGACGACGGAATATTCACCGGCAGGGCCAGCCGGGAGCGGCACGAGATCCCAATCGAACGGGTTTTCCTTAGGCAGTAGCGAGGCGCGGCTGATCTGGGTGATGGTCATGCCGGTTTCGCCAGCGAAGAAGTCGATGTCTTCGCCCGGGCCAGGCATGGCCTTGTCGGTGAAGACGGCCTTGTGGATGGCGGTCAGCGCGTCGACCATGGCCGGATCGGTGAAGGTGCAGGTCTTGCCATCGGCGCTCCAGGGCGCGGCGCCCCAGCCATTCCAGATGGAGGCGAGGTTCTGCCAGGTCTGGAACTTGAAATCGCGGACGACGAGGCCGGTCTTGCCGGACTGGCCGACAGTGGCGGCAGAGGCGAAGGCGTTGTCCCAGGTCCATTCGCTGGCGGCGATCAGTTCTGCCGGGGTTTTGGCGCCTGCGGCCTTCAGCACGTCGTTGTTGGCAAAAATGGCGAAGGGCGAGGTGGAGAAGGGGTAGGCGTAGAGCTGGCCGTCCTTGGTCCAGAGGGCGGTGGCCTTTTCCGAAACGTCGGCGAGATCGTAGCCTTCGGTAGCGGCAAAGGCGTCGGTCAGCGGGGCGAGGGCGCCGGAATTGACGAAGTCGGCGGCGGTGGTTTCGAGAATCCAGGCCAGGTCTGGCGGGTTGCCGCCGGCGATCTGGGTGGTCAGGGTCGTGGTGTAGCTGTCGAAGGGCAGCGGTTCGAAGGTCACCGAGACGTTGGGGTGCGTGGCTTTGAAGCCCTCGGCGATCTCGTTGAACATGGCCAGATGCGCTTCATTGGCGCTCCAGATGGTCATGCGCAGATTGACTGCGTCCTGGGCCCAGGCCGTGCCGGCGGCGGCAAGGCCCAGGATGATGCCGGCCGTTGCGGCCGTGGTTTTCAGTAGATGCTTTGTCATTGTTTCCTCCCTGGATGACATGAGTTGGTTAGTAGCCACGCACGTCGGGCCAGCGGATTTCGATGCCTTCCGCATAGAGACGTGACTGGAAATCGGTGAGCAGGGCGTCGTCGGCCTGCACCTGGTGCGGCGTGAGCCCGTGGTTGAGGCAGTGGGCGGCAAGGAGCCCGGCGACTTCGCCGACGTTCCACTCGACCGGATGCAGGCGGTAGCAGCCATTGGTGATGTGGGTGGTGCCCATGTTCTTGCCGCCGGCAAGCAGGTTTTTCACACGGCGCGGCAGGAGCGAGCCGAGCGGGATTTCGAAGGGCGCGGATTCGACGTCGACATAGTTGTCGCCACCCGTCGAGGGATGGAGGTCGATGCGGTACATGCCGATGCCGACGCTGTCGCGGTATTGCTTGGAGAGCGTATTGCCGTGGATGGTCATCGAGACGTCCTGCTCGACGATGCGGGTGATCGGCAGGATGCGGCGGCTTTCGCGGATGTACGGAGCCATGGCGAGGCCATGGTCGGTGCCGGTGATGTCGCCGCGGAGGCGCAGGCCCGGAAAACCCTGGCCGCCATCGAGGCGGGGGGCTTCGGTCTGGAGCCAATAAAAGACAGAATAGGAGAGGTCGGCGGCAGACTTGAGGTGCGCGGCCTTTTCTTCCTCGGACACGTCGATGATGGAGCCCAGCATGTAGTCGATCATCGGCCAGTTCACGAGGCAGATGTCGGAGCCATAGGCGCCGGGCACGAAATTGCGGCGGGCGGCGATGCGGCGGAAGGTCCAGAGGTTGCCGTCGCCGGGATTGCGGCGCTGATCGGCGTCGACCAGCAACGGATCATCATCGGGGTTCGGGGTGAAGCTGCGCTCGGTGATTTCGAGGGTGCGCGGATGGGGCGCCTTGAAGCCGAGCAGCGGGCCGCCCCAGAAATCGGGCTGGTACTGGCGCCAGAAGTCGTAATTGGCTGGCTTGTCGATGACCTGGTTGCCATCGACGTGGTCGATAGCGAAGCAGACGGAGACGGCCTGGACGTTGTCGGGCTGGGCCGTGTCGGGCGCGCTGGGTTCGCCGGTGTCGGACCGGGATTCGAAGCCCTTGGCGTATTCGGTGCCGGTGAGGGGCAGGAGATCGCCGAGTTCGGTGGCATCGACGACGTAAGAGGCGAGGACGGTGATTTCTGCGCCGGTGTCGCGGTGGCGCAGAGTGATGGCGCGGACCGTGTCGCCCTGTACGTCGGCGGCGATGGGCAGATAGGGTTTTAGGACGCGGAGCTGGCCGCCGCCGCGCCAGGGGGCAAGCATGGCTTCGATGACGGCGAGGCCGGTGCGCGGCTCGGCGCAGAGGCGGCTGACCCAGCCGGCGCCGGGATTGAGATCGCCCCAGGCGCGGCTGGCAGCGGTCAGCGGATAGTGGTCGCGATAATATTGGCGGATGCCAGTGCGGAGCTGGCGATAGGAGCGGGTGATGCCGAACTGCTCGACCCAGGAATGCTCATCGGGCGGCACGGCCTGGCTCGTGAGTTGGCCGCCGAGCCAATCGAATTCCTCGGTGAGAATGACGGTGCGGCCAGAGCGCAGGGCGCCCAGGGCGGCGGCAACACCACCGAGGCCGCCACCGACGACGAGAAGATCAGCGGAAAGTTCTTTGGTCATTTGGTCTTCTTGGTTTTGGAGGAGGGAGCGCCGAGGGTGTCACCCTCGAGTGGCTCGCAATGGAGGAGGAGCTGTTCCACGGGGGCATCGTGCTCGACGCGGCGGACCAGCATTTCGGTGGCGGCGCGGGCCATGGCCTCGCGCGGGATGGCGAATGAGGTGAAGCGGCGGCCGGGTTCTTCGGCGCGGATGTGATTGCCGAGGACGACGATGGAGAGATCGTCGGGGATGGAGAGGCCGCGGGTACGCGCGGCGTGTTCGATGGCGATGGCGTCGGCCAGTTCGGTGACGAAGACGCAGGTGGCGCCGGCCGCGAAGAGGATATCGAGGATTTCGTTGGGCGGGCGGCCGACTTCGAAGATCGAGGTGACGAGTTCGGCTTCGCCGACGGAGCGGGAGAAACCGTACCAGCGGTCGACGGTGGATTCGGCGCCTTCGTTGAGGCCGACATATGCGATGCGGCGATGGCCGAAGGATTTGGCACGCTCGACGAGAGCGGACGTGGCAGGAGCGTAGTCGCCGCCGACATAGGGGACGGGGCCACCAGCGTCGTCGCGGCGGCCGACGGCGACGAAGGGGAAGTCGCCGGCGACAAGCCGAGCCAGCTCGGTATTGTCGAATTTGCGGCCAAGGATGACGCAGCCATCGGCGAGGCGGAGGCGGACATTGTCGCCAAAAATCTTGCGCTGCTGGCCGGCGCCGGTGAGCAGCAGCAGGTCATAGCCAAGGGTTTGCGCGGCTTCTTCGATGCCGAAGAGGAAGGGCGTGAAGAAGTCGGCCTGGCCGGAGGGGAAGGCGGGTTCGTAGGTGAAGACGCCGAGGATGCGGTTGAGGCCTTTCACCATTTTGCGGGCGACGGGATCGGCGACGTAGCCGGTGTCGCGGATGACCTTTTCGACGCGTTCGCGGGTTTCCGTCGGGATGCGCGAGCGGCTGAGAGGCGTGCCGTTGAGCACTAGTGACACCGTGGCCTGGCTGACGCCGGCCAGTTGGGCAATGTCCCTTTGTGTCAGTCGCTTTACCGCGGCCAAGTCTTCCTCCCAGAAGTGCTGATACGTATTAGCAGCTAATGCGTATTAGCAACTTGCGGAGAGGGGAGTCAAGCGGGGTGAATGGGCGGGAAATGCGGGTCTGTGGAAGCCGGGAGGGCAGGATGGCTTGAAGTTATTGGGCCGTCGCGGTAATTTCGAGGACGGTCTGCAGTTCACCGAGGCGTCGCCGTCCCGCAAGGGAAGCTAAACCTGCTCCAAGGAATACCGACAGGAACGTCCTCGTGCCTCGTCGAAAGCCGGTGACCATCGACACTGCCGAACAGGCGGTTGAGGCATGTACAAGGATGTGACATGTCGCGAGAAATTCACGCACTGACTATCGCCGATCTCTCCACTTTTGCCCGCGCTTTGCGGGAGGCCCTTGCGCAGCGCGAGGCGCCGCTGGGCCATGTAGAAATGCTCAATTTGCTGAGCAAGTCTGCCGGTTACAAGAACTACCAACATTTCCGGGCCGAGAGCGATGCTGCCGAGCAGGTGCCGGTGGCGCCGAGGCCGGACGCCGAGTTGATCGAACGGGTGGCGCGCCACTTTGATGAACGCGGAGTGCTCATGCGCTGGCCGGCGAAGAACAGTTTGCAGCCGCTGTGCCTCTGGGCGCTGTGGAGCCGGATGGAGGCGGGCCGGGTCTATTCCGACGCCGAGATGACGGCGCTGCTGACGGCCTGGGCCAGCTTTGGCGACCATGCACTGCTGCGGCGGGCGCTGGTGTCGCTCGGCTATGCGGTGCGCAGCAAGGATGGGCGGATTTATCAGCGGATCGAGCAGAAGCCGCCGGTGGAATTGTCACCGTTGTTGCGGAGGGTCAGGCGGGTGGAGGAGCCGGTCTAGGCGGTCTTGTTGGTGCCGCGCTGGTAGGCGATCTTGGCAACGAGATTGCCCATGCCCTGGGACTCGGACAGCTTCACCGAAACCAGTCCGTTTGCCTGGCTATTGAGTGCCTGCAACTGCGAATAAGCTGCCTTCCGCTTCTCGCGGTAGTAGTTCATTTGCTCGTAACGAGACATCTGGGAGACGGTGCTGAAACTTGCCATGTAAAAAGCATGGCAAGAAATGGTTAGCCGCTTGTTAATGCTGCAGGACGACTAGGCCGGCGGCAGTTGCCATCATGGCGCCAGCGGTCTTGTTGAGGCGGCCGAGGGCCTTTTCACTCTTGAACATTTCGCGGGCGGCGGAGGCGAGCCAGGCATAGCCGCAGCCGATGAGCAGCAGGACCACGACCACGATTGCCGTCAGTTCGATGAAGGTCACGGGGTTCATCTGGTCGAGCGGAATCACCGTCGGCAGGATGGCAAGATAGAAGACGATGGTCTTGGGATTGCCCATGGTCAGGGAGAAGCCGGCGAGGAAGGTCCTCCAGGGGTCTTCGTTCTTGGGCTTCATCTGCTCGGCGCCGGGCTTGGCGGTCCAGAACTTCCAGGCGATGTAGAGGAGGTATGCCGCGCCGGCCCAGCGGACGATGACGAAGATCGGGCCGAACCAATGCGCGATGGCGGCAAGGCCGAAAACGGCGAAAACGAAATAGACGAGATCGCCGGCGAGAATGCCGAGGACCATAGGAAAGGCACCCTTGAAGCCGCCGCCGAGGGCGCGGGCAACCACTGCGGCCACGCCGGGACCGGGCACGAGCACGGCGATGGCATAGGCAACGGTGAAGGCGGCGAGGGTGAAGATATCCATGGTGGGCGGTCCGCTTAAAATAGAGGCCGGACACTACTCCCGGGGCTGACGATTTGCCAGAGGGCGGTTGACGCTGCCTGTCGCTGCGCTATTTATGGAGCACCGTAACTCGACCGGATGGTGCCCAATGGACCGCTTCTCCAACGCAATGCCGACCTGCCTTGCCCTTGGAGAATTCTCGATCCATGCCCGTTTCCGTAACGATTTCGCATCTTTCCTATACCGGCCCTGACGGCCACAAACTCTTTTCCGACCTTGATCTGACCTTTGGCCCGGGCCGCACAGGCCTCGTGGGGCGCAATGGCGTGGGCAAGACTACGCTGCTGCGGCTGATCGCTGGCGAGCTGACGCCGAGCGGCGGCGGGATCAGCGGCATGGGCCGCATGGGCGTGCTGCGACAGCAGGTGCAGCCCGGCGAAGGCGAGACCATCGCCGATCTCTTTGGGGTTCGCGATGGGCTGGTTCTGCTCGCCAAGGCGATGAGCGGGGAGGCCAGTGTCGATGAGCTGGCCGAGGCCGACTGGACGCTGGAGGCGCGGCTTGATGAAGCGCTGGCGCAGTTGGGGCTGCCGGTAACGCCGGAGACGCTGCTTTCCACGTTGTCGGGCGGGCAGAGGACGCGGGCGGCTTTGGCTGCTCTGGTGTTTGCCGAGCCGGACCTGATCTTGCTCGATGAGCCGACGAACAATCTCGATATCGACGGTCGCGCGGCGGTGGCGGAGCTGTTGGCCGGGTGGCGTGGTGCGGCAATTGTCGTGAGTCACGATCGCGGCTTGCTGGAACAAGTTGATGCGATTGTTGAGTTGACGACGCTGGGCGCCAAGACCTATGGCGGTGGATGGAGCCTCTATCGCGAGCGCAAGGCGCTGGAGCTGCAGGCGGCGGAGCATGATCGCGACGTGGCGGAGCGGCAGGTGCGCGATGTGGCGCGCAAGGCGCAGGAGTCTCGGGAGAGGCAAGCCCAGCGTGACGCTGGCGGGCGAAAAAAGGGCGCCAAGGGGGATATGCCGAAAATCCTGCTCGGCGGGTTGAAGCGACGGGCGGAGGAAACAGCAGGCGGGCTCGATACGCTGGCGGAGAAGATGGCGAGCGCTGCGAACGAGCAGGCACGGGCGGCGCGGGAGCGCATTGAAGTGCTGACGCCATTTGCGGTGAAGCTGGCGCCGAGCGGGTTGCCGGCGGGCAAGGTGGTGCTGCGGGCGACAGGTTTGACCGGTGGCTATGACGAGGCGGCGCCGACGATCCGGAATTTCGATATGGAGATCATCGGGCCGGAACGGGTGGCGGTGACGGGGCCCAATGGGGCGGGGAAGACGACACTGATCAAACTGCTTACAGGGCAGTTGGCGCCGTTCGCGGGGGCGGTGCAGATCGGCGGGCCGATGGCGCTGCTCGATCAGCAGGTGGGGCTGCTCGATCGGGGTGAGAGCATTGTCGAGAATTTCCGGCGGCTCAATCCCGAGAGTTCGGAGAATGATTGCCGGTCATTGCTGGCGGCGTTCAGTTTTCGAGCGGATGCGGCGCTGCAGAAGGTGGGGACGCTGAGCGGCGGGGAGATGTTGCGGGCGGGGCTGGCTTGCGCGGTGGGCGGGAAGACGCCGCCGATGCTGCTGGTGCTCGATGAGCCAACCAATCATCTCGATGTCGAGGCGGTAGAGAAGATCGAGGCGGGGTTGCGCGCGTTCGATGGGGCGATCCTGGTGATCAGCCATGACCGGATGTTTCTGGAGAATATCGGAGTGACGCGGGAGGTGGGGCTGGGGGCGCAGTGATTGCCGATACCCCCACCCTCATTCCCTCCCCACAAGGGGGAGGGAGGCGAAAGGGCACTACGGCAGGCGTGAGAGGCGCTCGGTGAGGAGCTTGAAGAAGCCCTCGGCGTTGCCGTTGCGGAGGTAGTTGGCGTTATGTGGCTTGTCGGTGACGTGCCAGTAGTCGGTGACGGTCATGCCGACGGTCAGTTCACTCGCGGTTTCGATGGTCACGTTGCATTCGCGGCCTTCGAAGAGGGTGGGGTCGATCAGGTAGGCGATGACCGTGGGGTCGTGGAGTGGCGCGCCTTCCCAGCCGTATTTCTTGAGATCAAAGCCTTCCGAGAAGCTGAGCATGTCGTAGACGGCCTGGCCGGAACGATTGCCGAGCGCCTTGATGGCGTTGAGGCGGGTCGGCGTCGACTGGATTTGATGAGTCACATCAAGCGGCAGGACGGTGATCTTGATGCCGCTCTTGAAGACGATGTCGGCGGCTTCGGGGTCGACATAGATGTTGAACTCAGCCGCCGGGGTGATGTTGCCGACTTCGAAATAGGCGCCGCCCATCATGACGATCTCGGCGACGCGTTCGGCGATCCTGGGCTCCTTGACGAGAGCCATGCCGATATTGGTCAGTGGCCCGAGGGTGCACAGCGTGATGGTTTTGGGCTCGGCGTTCATCAGGGTGTCGATGATGTAGTCGACGCCGTGCTGGGCCTGGAGTTCGATCTTTGGCGCGGGCAGTTCGGGGCCGTTGAGGCCGGTATCGCCGTGGACGTGTTCGGCGGTGACGAGCGTGCGGCGCATGGGGCGGGCGCAGCCGGCATAGACCGGGACTTCCGGGCGGCCGGCGAGTTCGACGATTTTCCGCGCATTGTTGGCGTTGTGGTGGAGACCGACATTGCCGGCCACGGCAACGACGCCGATGACGTCGAAATCCTCGGGCGAAGCCAGGGCCAGAAGGATGGCGACGGCGTCGTCCTGACCGGGGTCGGTGTCGATGATGATCTTGCGCGGCATGGATAGTCCCTGGACAAACCGGATGAAAACGGCGGGACTTTAGCGAGGCGCGCGACGGCGGTCGACAGGGCAATGACGCAAAGGAACGCTCATCGACAGGCAACGTTGTAGGGGCAGCGTCACCCAGCCCCGAAAGTCGCCATGAAAGCCCCTTCTCCGCCCGAGGATATGAACGAAAGCCAGTTCGAGCGCGTGCTCGACAACGCCGCGCGTCTATCGATGGTGGCGATCGGGATCGTGGTCCTGCTCTTCGTACTGCAGGCGGGGCAGGTGTTTCTGGCCCCTGTGACGCTAGCCATCGTTGTCGGATTGATGTTCGGACCGGTGGCCGACCGGCTGGAATCGGTGGGGGTGCCGCCGGCATTGTCCGCGGCAGTGGTGGTTCTTTTGCTGCTCGGGATTATCGCGGTTGGCATCGTGGCGTTCGCCTTGCCGCTGAGCGAATGGGTCGCGCGAGCGCCGCTGATCTGGGAGAAATTGCAGGGGCAACTCGCCAATCTCAAGGAGCCGCTCGAGACCTTTTCGCAGTTTCAGTCGCAGCTTAACGAGGTTTTTGGTGGCGGCTCGGCGGCCATGAACGTCAATGTCGAGGATGGTAGCGCCGTGACCAGCGTGGCGCTGCTGGCGCCGGCATTGATGGCGCAAATCCTTATCTTTCTGGCCAGCCTCTATTTCTTCGTCGCGACGCGCGACCATATCCGCATTTCGGTCCTGTCGCTGTGCGTGACGCGAAGGATGCGCTGGCGCACGGCGCATGTGTTTCGCGATGTCGAGGCCAAGGTCAGCCGTTTCCTGCTGTCGATCACCTTCATCAATGTCTGCGTCGGCATTGCCGTGACGTTGGTCATGTGGGCGATCGGCATGCCGTCGCCGATCCTTTGGGGCGCGCTGGCGGCGGTGCTCAACTACATTCCCTATGTGGGGCAGGGCACGATGATACTGATCCTGCTTGCTGTGGGACTGGGGACGCAAACACGACTGGAACAGATCGTCCTGCCAACGCTGTGTTATATGGGCGTCAACTTCATCGAAGGTCAGATCGTCACGCCGCATTTCATCGGGCGGACGATGACACTGAATCCCTTCGTCATTTTCCTGTCGATCACGTTCTGGCTTTGGGCATGGGGGCCAGTGGGTGGGCTGGTGGCCGTGCCCACTCTGTTGATCGTGACGTCGATCATGACCCATGCGCTGCCGAGCAAGCCGGTGGCGCCAAAGCGGCCGGTGCGCCGCACGCGGAACATGACAGATCGTGAGGCGCTGTTGGCGAATACGGCGCAGGCGATCAAGGAGCAGCGGCAGGACGCCGAGGATAGTGGCGAAAAGCGCAAGCAGGAGCGCATGGAGCCGCCGGAGGGAACCGCGCCGACCGGTGTCGAAACCTCGGGCTAGGGTTCGGTCGCGCGGGGCACCCCTGCAATCCGATGCCTTGACGGAAAGCGTCTCCACCGACCAGTGTCGTCATGACTAGACGAGACGGGAATTCGAATCATGGCCGGAGAAGCTGTCATCCACGCTGCCGAGGCCGCGCATAGCGGTGTCGATCTGGTTCCCGTCGTGGCGCTCCTCGCCGCTGGCGTCGTGGCCGTGCCGCTGTTTCGGCGTATCGGGCTTGGGTCCGTGCTGGGCTATTTGGCGGCGGGTCTATTGCTTGGCCCCTCGGGTGTCGGGTTGATCGCTGATCCGAGTTCCGTGCTGCATCTGGCCGAGCTGGGCGTGGTGCTGTTCCTCTTCATCATCGGGCTCGAAATGGAGCCCAGCAAACTTTGGGCGCTGCGCAAGCAGATCTTTGGGCTGGGCGTTATTCAAGTCGTGAGTTGCGGATTGCTGCTGACCGGGGTGGGCGTCGTCCTTGGGTTTTCGCCCGTTGTCGCCTTCATTTTCGGCATGGGCTTCGTGCTGACATCGACGGCCATCGTCATGCAGATCTTGGGCGAGCGGGGCGAACT
>NZ_JBEVLL010000045.1:0-16541 GCF_040509215.1 Devosia sp. | reverse complement strand
GCGAAGCCACGATCACCAAGCCCGGTGAAATCAAGGTTGCCCCATCAAAGAAGCCGATCGTGCAGCCGCAGGGACCGGTGCCGAAGAGTGCGCTCGGCGAGGGCACCTACAAGGCCAAGAACATCATCATCGCTACCGGCGCGCGCCCGCGCGTGCTGCCGGGCATCGAGCCCGATGGCGACAAGATCTGGACCTATTTCGAAGCGCTGAAGCCGGCAGAAATGCCGAAGTCGCTGGTGGTCATGGGTTCGGGTGCCATCGGCATCGAATTCGCCTCGTTCTACCGCTCGCTGGGCGCCGAAGTGACCGTCATCGAGCTGCTGCCGCAGATTCTGCCGGTGGAAGATGCCGAGATTTCGGCTCTGGCACGCAAGCGACTGGAAAAGCGCGGCATCAAGATTTTGACGGAAGCCAAGGTTGCCAAGGTTGAAAAGACCAAGGACGGCGTTGTGGCTCACGTCGAGACGAAAGATGGAAAAACCCAGCAGATTGCTGGTGACAAGCTGATCTCGGCTGTCGGCGTCATGTGCAATATCGAAGGCCTTGGCCTCGAAACGGTCGGCGTGAAGACCGAGCGCGGTGCCATTGTCATCGACGCCTACGGCAAGACCAACGTAGACGGCATCTGGGCCATCGGCGACGTCGCCGGCCCGCCGATGCTGGCGCACAAGGCTGAGCATGAAGCCGTCATTACGGTCGAAAAGATTGCCGGCCTCAAGGTTCACGGCCTCGAAAAGCTCAAGGTGCCGGGTTGCACCTATTGCGAGCCGCAGGTGGCGAGTGTCGGCCTGACCGAAGCCAAGGCCAAGGAAGCCGGTCGCGAGATCAAGGTCGGCCGTTTCCCCTTCGTGGGCAATGGCAAGGCGATCGCGCTGGGCGAGCCCGATGGCCTCGTTAAGACCATTTTCGATGCCAAGACTGGGGAACTCCTCGGCGCGCACATGATTGGTGCTGAGGTGACTGAACTCATCCAGGGGTTTGTCATCGCGATGAACCTCGAAACCACCGAAGAAGACCTCATCCACACCATCTTCCCACATCCCACGCTGAGCGAAACGATGAAGGAAAGCGTGCTCGACGCTTACGGGCGCGCGCTGAATATCTGATTGTTCGTTTCCACGGCGTAATTCCCGCGAAAGCGGGAATGTCGGGAAGCCACGACGGTGATCCCCGCGTGCGCGGGGATGATCGGGCAGGGTGGCGGGGTCGAAAACCACAGGAGTTATCCACATGGTCAAGGCAATTCAAATCGGCCTCGGACACTGGGGATTTAGCTGGTCCAAGGAAGTTATCCCCAAAGTTCCCACTATTGAGATGGTGGGCTATGTGGATACCAGTCTCGATGCTACGGCGCGGGTGCAGACCGAGCTCGGGATTGACCCAAAGCTGTGTTTTGCAAGCCTCGACGAGGCCGCCAAGCATACCGACGCGGTACTCGCCATCTGCACGCTCCGCACCGAGGCGCATTATCCGGTCGTAAAGCGCTGCCTCGAGCTTGGCTACAACGTCATCGTCGAAAAGCCCTTCACCACCACCATTGCCCAGGGCAAGGAACTAGTGGCCCTCGCCAAGGCGCAGGGCAAGGTGTTGATGGTCAGCCAGAATTATCGCCACCAGCCGGCGCCGATCACGGCGGCAGAGCTGATTGCCAAGACTACGTTTGGCGCCATGAACATGGTGTCGATCGATTTCCGCCGTCACGGGCCGAGCCAGGGCTATCGCTATTGGGATATGCCTGATCCGCTGCTGGCCGACATGTCCATCCACCACTTCGACTTGATGCGCTATGTGCTCAACGACGAGCCGGTACGGCTTTCCTGCCGCACCTGGAATCCCCCGGGCAGCCCGTTCCATTTCCACCCGAGCGGCGCGGCACTGATCGAGTTTTCCAAGGGGACGATGGTGTCCTATCGCGCTAGCTGGATGAATTCGGGCCCGGTCACTCCCTGGGCCGGCGAATGGGTCATGGATGCGGCCGAAGGCCAGATCCACTGGACGTCTCGCGATCATTTCAGGGAAAAAAGCGGCCCGGATATCGTCACGCTGCAAAAGCTCGATGAGAAGCCGACGCCGCTCAAACTTGACGCCGTCAAGTTCCCGGACCGGACCGGCACGCTCAATGCGATCGCCTCGGTGATCGAGACCGGCAAAGTGCCAGTCGGCTTCAGCTCGGGCGAGGACAATCTCGGTTCGCTGGCGCTGGTGCAGACAAGCATTCTCTCGGCGTCGCGCGGAGGCGACTGGACCGAGATATCCGAGGTCTTAGGCTAGCGTCAACGCAAGCCAGCTTATCACTAAGGCCGGGTTGAACCGGCCGCTCTTGGGAGCGATATAGGGGCAAGCCCCAGACAGGACTATCATGGTCACGCTCATCGACAATTCGGTCGCAAAACCGCGCCACCCGGAAAAGGCCAATCGGCCCGAAAGCATCGTTCTACGCAAACCGGACTGGATCCGCGTCAAGGCGCCGGGTTCACCGGTCTACAAGGAAACCCAGCAGATCGTGCGCGAGAACAATCTCGTCACGGTGTGCGAGGAAGCCGGCTGCCCCAATATCGGCGAATGCTGGAGCAAGAAGCACGCGACCATGATGATCATGGGCGAGATCTGCACCCGCGCCTGCGCGTTCTGCAATGTGCGGACGGGTTTGCCGACCGCGCTCGATCCCAATGAACCAGAGAACGTCGCCAGGGCCGTAGCCAAGCTTGGCCTAGAGCACGTTGTGATCACCTCGGTTGACCGTGATGACCTCGCCGATGGCGGCGCACGGCATTTTGCCGATGTCATCCTCGCCATCCGCGCTGCAACGCCCAAGACCACGATTGAAATCCTGACGCCGGATTTCCTGCGCAAGGAAGGCGCGCTGGAGATCGTCGTTGCCGCCAAGCCCGACGTCTTCAACCACAACCTCGAAACGGTGCCGTCGAAGTACCTCAAGGTGCGTCCGGGCGCGCGCTACTTCCACTCGATTCGTCTGTTGCAGCGGGTCAAGGAAATCGATCCGTCGATCTTCACCAAGTCCGGCATCATGGTCGGCCTCGGCGAAGAGCGGAACGAAGTCCTGCAGCTCATGGACGACCTGCGTTCGGCCGAAGTCGATTTCCTGACCATCGGCCAGTACTTGCAGCCGACCAAGAAGCACTACCCGTTGCAGCGCTTCGTGACGCCGGAAGAATTCAAGTCCTACGCCACCGTCGCCAATGCCAAGGGTTTCCTGTTGGTGTCGTCGAGCCCGCTGACACGCTCGTCGCACCATGCCGGCGAAGATTTCGCCGAGCTCAAGGCCGCACGTCTGGCAAAACTGGGTCACTGATGAAGCGGTTCTTCGAGCGGCATGTGCCGCATCTGCCCCGGCCGATGTTTGATATCGTGTCTGACCTGGAGCGCTACCCGCAGTTCATAGCGAACTGCAAGGCGATGGAGGTTCGTCCTGATCCTGCGGCGCGGGGCAAGGATGTGCGCCTGGCCCGCATGACCCTGAGTTTTGGGCCGATTACCCAGGCCTATACGAGCCGCGTCACGGTCGACCCGGAAGCCCTCACCATCGCCGCCAAGGCAGTAGATGGTCCCTTCGCATATCTGGATAGTGTCTGGAGTTTCGAACCCGAAGGGCAGGGTACCCGCGTGCGCTTCGAGATCGACTTCAAGATTTCCAACCCGCTGATTGCGGCGGTTGCCGAGCCGGCCTTTGCGGCGAAGCAAGACGAGATCATGCAGGCCTTTGCCGACGAGGCCGATCGGCGCTACGGCGGTTAAAAGCCGGGCGCATTTTCCCAAATCTTTCCCAGCCACGGGCTCTTGCGCACAACGCGAGCCCGCGGCATCGTGTCGAAATTGAGAAAACCTTTTCGCAATTTCGGGGGGAAGATATGCGAATGGTGGGAATGAGCGCCGCGCTAGCGGCGCTGCTGGCCTTTGTCGTGCCGACGAACGCCGCGGGAATCGTGGAATACGATCTGGAAGCGCCGAGCCCGACATTGGGCCGAACGATCCCCTATGCGGTCTACAAGCCCTTTCCGTTTCCGGCTGAAGGCGAGCGCTGGCCGGTCGTTTATCTGTTGCATGGCCTGACAGGCGCAGATGGGGACTGGTTCACTTGGGGCAACCTGGCCGATATTCTCGACCGTGCTATTGCCGATGGTCGCATTCCGCCAATGGTCGTCGTGGCGCCCGGCGCGGGCGATAGCTGGTATGTGGACAATCCTGATCCCGGTGGCCTCGGCCTGATCGACACGGCTTTTGCCACTGACCTTGTCGCTGTTATCGATGCCGGCCTGCCGACCGCAGCTTGCCGCGAGGGCAGGGCGGTCGGCGGGGTCTCCATGGGCGGGGCAGGCTCGCTGCTGCAGGCGATCAACCATCCAAAGACCTATGTCGCTGCAATGAGCTTTTCGGGCGCGCTGCACCAACCAATGCAGCCGAACGATCCGCGCCGCTGGATTCCGGATCTTTATGGAAATGTCTTCGGCGTGCCGTTCGACGCCGCCAGGTTCAATGCGGCCAACGTTTTCACGCGCGCGAACAGCCTGCGGTCAATAGCCGAAAAGCCGGCTTTTTACCTCGCCATCGGTGACGAGGACTTTCCCGACCTCATCGAGGCAAATGCGGCCTTCCACAATCTGCTCGTGACGACCAAGGCGGAGAGCAACCTCCGGATCGGGCCGGGGCGTCATTATTGGGACAGCTGGCAACAAGCCATCGTCCCTGCGCTGGAATGGCTCGCGCCGCATCTCGACAGCACTTGCGGCCGCTAGAGCCTAGTCTTCGTCGCTCGTCAGCACCTGCATCACCAGATCCAGCGCCGCCGCAACCGTTGCCTTGCGCACTTCGTCGCGGCCGATATCGCCGAAGCGATGCTCGATGACGACGGTGGCGAGGTCGGTGGAGACGGCGACGTAGACGAGGCCGATCGGCTTCTTCTCGCTGCCGCCATCGGGACCGGCAACGCCAGTGGCCGAGACAGCGATGTCGACGCGAGCCGTGTTGCGGGCGCCGTCGGCCATGGCTCGGGCGACCTGGTTGCTCACCGCGCCATAGTCATGGATCAGGCGCTGCGGCACCTGGATCATGCGGGCTTTGGCTGTGTTGGAATAGGTGATGAAGCCGCCATAGAGCGCTGCCGAGGCACCGGGGACATCGGTGAGGGCGGCGGCAATGAGCCCGCCAGTGCAACTTTCGGCCGTGACGATTGTCTTGTTGCTGTCACGCAGCAGGTCGATGATGCGTTTGCCTATGCTTGGCTGAGGGGTTTTGGCCATCTACTCATCCCTCGGTACTTCGACGCTTGCACTTGCCATGGCCACGATACCTTCCTCCCGCCCGGTAAAGCCGAGCCTCTCACTCGTTGTCGCCTTGATCGCTACGCGATCGGCCTTGATCCCCAGAGTCTGGGAAATCACAGTGCACATCGCCGGGACGTGTTTGGCAATCCTCGGTGCCTCGCAAACGATGGTCACATCGAGATTGACAATGCGTCCGCCGCGTTTTGCGACGAGGTCGCCGGCATGTTTGAGGAAGACGGTGGACGCCGCGCCGCGCCATTGCATGTCCGTGGGCGGGAAGTGAACACCGATATCACCTTCGCCAATGGAGCCCAGAATGGCATCCGTGAGGGCGTGGAGCGCCACGTCGGCGTCCGAATGGCCCACAAGCTTGGCCGTGTGCTCGATGCGCACGCCACCGAGCCAGACCGCGTCGCCTGGTTCGAACGGATGAACGTCAAAGCCGGTGCCGACGCGGGTTTCCATGGCCTTGTCTCCTGAAATATGCCGCTCAGCCCGGCGAAAGTCTTCCGGATGCGTGATCTTGAAATTGTTGCGGTCGCCTGCGGTCATGGCGACGCGCAGGCCAGCCCATTCGGCGATCTCTGCATCGTCGGTGAATTCGCGACGGATGCTTTCAGAGCGCATGTGGGCGGAGAAAATCTGGCCAAAGCGGAAACCCTGCGGGGTCTGGGCGGCAAAGAGCGTGCGGCGGTCTTCGGTGGTCAGGACCAATTGTCCATCCGGGGCGCGCTTGATCGTATCCGTCAGCGGCAGGGTGGGCAGGGCGCCGTCATGAGACGCCAGCGTCGAGATCACCGCCTCTATCTGCTCAACCGAAACGAATGGCCGCGCGGCGTCCTGAATCAGAACCAGATCGGGTCGCGAAGCCGCGATGGACTTCAGCCCCTCAAGCACGGATGCCTGCCTGCTTGCTCCTCCAACCACTGGCCCACGCAGCCGTTCGTTCTCGAGGCCCAGGGCCGCATAGCGATCAGCGTGTTCCGCATGAATGACCGGTACAACCGCCGAAATAGCCGGGTGCGCCAGAAATGCGTCGACGGTGCGCGCCAGAACCGGGCGGCCGCCGACGCGGCGGTATTGCTTGGGTTCGGCAAAATCCCCTGTTTGCGCACGCTCGCCTTTTCCGGCGGCAACAATGATGGCGGCTATGAATTTTGGGCGTGTAGACATATAGGCAGGGGAACTCGGACCGTCATGTATCTGATTGGTCTAGCCTCCGCCTTGGCATGCGGCAAGAGCAGCACAGGTTCCCACCTGGTGCGGGGGCGTTAATGGTTGCGCACGGCCTCAAAATGATTATTGTGCGGGCACCTTCCTTAAATTGACCATTTCTGGGGCAGTCATTGTCGGGTAATGCCTTTACATTGAGCATTGGCGGGCATGTTGTCCGAAACCGCGCCTTCCTTGCCCCCATGGCCGGAATCACCGACCGACCCTTTCGCGAGATCGCGGAGCGTCACGGTGCGGGCATGGTCGTGTCAGAAATGATCGCCAGCGCCGCACTTGGTACGGGCCATGTTGATATGGTCCGCAAACTTCGCCGTGCCGGCGACCTTCCGCATATGGTGCAATTGGCTGGGTGCGAAGCTCGTTGGATGGCCGAGGGCGCTCGCATCGCCGAAGGGGCGGGGGTCGATATCGTTGACATCAATTTCGGCTGCCCTGCCAAGCGCGTAACCAACGGCTATGCCGGCTCGGCGCTGATGCGCGTGCCGGATCAGGCTCTGGCAATTGTCGAAGCCGTTGTTGGCGCGACAAGCTTGCCGGTCACCGTGAAAATGCGCCTCGGCTGGGACGACGAGAGTCTCAACGCGCCGCAGATCGCGCGCCTGGCCGTCGAGGCCGGGGCCCAGATGATCACGGTCCACGGACGGACCCGGCAGCAGTTCTACAAGGGCACGGCCCGTTGGGAACTGGTGCGGGCGGTCGTGGAGTCGATTCCAGTGCCTGTCGTGGTAAATGGCGACATCGTCGACGCCGAAAGCGCTGCTGCGGCGCTGGAGCAGTCAGGTGCCGCCGCTGTGATGCTCGGACGTGGTGCCCAGGGGCGGCCTTGGCGCGTCGGGCAGATCGGCGCTGTGCTTGCCGGTGAAACGCCGCAGGAACCGCCGCAAGGGGCCGAACTGATCGCCCTGATCCAGTCTCACTACGAAGAAATGCTGGTCGAATACGGCACCGAGGTCGGGTCGCGCGCAGCCCGCAAGCATCTCGACTGGTATGCCGAGGCTGCCAATCTCGAACTCGACAAGCCGACACGCACGGCCCTTTTGAACAATGATCACCCCGCCGAGGTCATCGACCTCATCGGCCGGGTGTTTTCGCCTGAATGGAGAGTGGCCGCATGAGTGCTGCCATATCGGACCCCGATATTCTGCCGTCGCGTTCGGTTTTGCAGGCCTTGCCGCAACCGATCATCGTTCTCGACGAGCAGCACAAGATCCAGTTCGTGAACTATGCTGCAGAGGCGTTTTTCGGCGCTTCGCTGAGTGTACTAACGCGGCAGAAGCTCGATGATCTCATCGCCTTCGGCTCACCGATCATTTCGTTGGTCGAAACCGTCGTTCAGCGCCGCGCGCCGATGACGGAATATCGCGTGCGCATCGGTTCGTCCCGTTTCGGCGACGAACGCATCGCCGACGTCTTTGCGAGCCCGCTTTCGGACGTGGACGGTCGTGTGGCCCTGCTGATCCAGGAACGCACCATGGCCGACAAGATCGACCGGCAGATGGTGTCGCGCGGCGCGGCGCGCTCCGTGACAGGCCTTGCGGCCATGCTGGCACATGAGATCAAGAACCCGCTCTCGGGCATCCGTGGCGCGGCCCAGTTGCTGGAGCAGACGGTTTCGAGCGACGAAGTGCCGCTCGCCCGGTTGATCCGCGAAGAAACGGACCGCATCGTCGGCCTGATCGATCGCGTGGAAGTATTTGGCGATGAGCGCCCGATGGAGCGCGAACCGATCAATATTCACGTCGTGCTCGACCGGGTGAAGCTGCTGGCACGCAATGGCGTGGCACGTGGTATTACCTTCTACGAAGAGTATGACCCTTCATTGCCTCCGGTGTTCGGCAATCGCGACCAGCTTATCCAGGTCTTCCTGAACCTCGTTAAGAACGCGGCGGAAGCGCTTGAAAGAACGCAGAAACCGGAAATTCGTTTGTCCACAGCTTTCCGCCCCGGTATCCGCATTAGCGTGGCTGGCGTGGCCGAGCGCATCTCGCTGCCGCTCGAAATTGTCATCGAGGACAATGGACCGGGCGTGTCACCCGACACCCTGCCGTTCCTCTTTGATCCCTTCGTGACCACGAAGACCAATGGCTCGGGCCTGGGCCTGGCGCTTGTGGCAAAAATCGTCGGCGACCATGGCGGGGTGATCGATTGCGACAGCCGTCCGGGCCGGACGCGTTTTCGCATTCTGCTACCGGTTGCCAGCAGCGCCTTCCAACAAAGTTCGTATGAGGTATCGACGAAATGAGCCATGTCGTTTTGCTCGCGGACGACGATGCCGCCATCCGCATGGTGCTCAACCAGGCGCTGACCCGCGCCGGCTATGAAGTCCGCCCGACGGGCAATATCTCGACCATGTGGAACTGGGTGAGCCGCGGCGAGGGTGATGTGCTCATCACCGACGTCGCCATGCCCGATGGCAATGCCTTCGAGGTGATGCCCAAGATCAAGAAGCTGCGCCCCGATCTGCCGATGATCGTGATGTCAGCACAGAACACGTTCATGACGGCGATCCGTGCTTCGGAAGTCGGCGCCTATGAGTATCTGCCAAAGCCGTTCGACATCACTGAAGTGCTTTCCGTAGTGTCGCGGGCGCTGGCCGACGCCAAGAAGCCGGTCAACGCCGAGCGCAAGGTCGAGGAAGCCGGCGACACAATGCCGCTCGTCGGTCGTTCGGCGGCGATGCAGGACATCTATCGCGCCCTGGCGCGACTGATGCAGACCGACCTTACGGTGATGATCACCGGCGAGAGCGGTACGGGCAAGGAACTGGTAGCGCGGGCGCTCCACGACTTCGGCAAGCGCCGCAATGGACCGTTCGTCGCCATCAACATGGCGGCCATCCCGCGCGACCTCATTGAAGCCGAGCTGTTCGGTCACGAAAAAGGTGCCTTCACCGGCGCCAACACGCGTTCGTCCGGCCGCTTCGAGCAAGCCGAGGGCGGTACGCTCTTCCTCGACGAAATCGGCGATATGCCGATGGATGCCCAGACGCGCTTGCTGCGCGTGCTGCAGGAAGGCGAATACACCATGGTCGGTGGCCGAAATGCCATCAAGACCAATGTGCGCATTGTGGCCGCGACGCACCGCGATCTCAGCCAGATGATCCGGCAGGGTCTCTTCCGCGAAGATCTCTATTATCGCCTCAACGTGGTCCCGATCCGCCTGCCGCCACTGCGTGAGCGCATCGACGACATTTCGGACCTCGTGCAGCACTTCCTGCGCGCCGCGGAACGCGAGGGCGAGGCGCCCAAGACGCTGTCGTCCGACGCTATCCGGCTGATGCAGAACTATTCCTGGCCCGGGAATATCCGCGAGCTCGAAAACCTCGTGCGTCGTCTGTCGGCGCTCTATGCCGATGAGAGCATCTCGGCAGAGATCGTGCAGAACGAACTCAACATCGCCGATCGTCCGACGGTCACGGCCGCTTCCGGGCCGGTGGACGTGTCGACTGCCGTCGAAAGCCATGTCGGGCAGCTACTGCGCGAATATGAGCCCAACTTGCCGCCGGCAGGGCTCTATCAGCGCGTGATCGATCGGGTGGAAGCCCCGCTTATCGCCATGGCGCTCAATGCCTGTGGGGGCAACCAGATCAAGGCGGCGGACCTGCTTGGGCTAAACCGCAATACACTGCGCAAGAAGATCCGCACGCATTCGATCGAGATCGTCAAGCACAGCCGGCGCAACTGAGGCGCTTTAGCGCCGCATCTGCTCACGGCGGGTGCGGTGCTCGGTCCAGGCCAGCATCAGCCCGGCGGCGATGACGAGAGCCGCGCCCGCATAGACGGAGGGCAAGGGCGTTTCGCCCCAGAACAGATACCCGAAGACGAAGGCCCAGATCAGCGCGCCATATTCCACCGTGCCCAGCACGCTGGCGGGAACGAGCTTGGCTGATTCGACCAGGATGAACTGTGCCAGGCCGCCGATCAGGCCGGCCGCGAGAATGAATAGAAGTTCGGCCGGTCCCATGCCCTGCCAAAAGGGGATGCTGACGATCCCCATGACGACGGCGTGGATGAGGTTTTGCGCAAAGACCTGCACGAGAGCGCTGTCGGATTTTGAAATCGTCCGCATGAGGATCATGGCGATGGCCCAGCTCAATGCGGCCAGCAACACCATGATCACCGGCACGCTGAGGGTGAAGCCGCCGGGATTGGCCGCAACGATGACCCCGAAAAAGCCGATCGACGCGGCGCCGACCCGGGCCAGCGTCAGCCGCTCCTTCAGGAAGATGGCCGCCAGAACCGTCGTCAGCACAGGCGCGAAATAATAGAGGGTCGTCATTTCGGCGAGCTGCAGGTCGCGGCCGGCACTGTAGTACATGACCCAGGCTGCGAGGGTGAGAAGCCCCCGGCCAAGGATCATGCCCCGATTGGACGAGGCCCAGAGCTTGCCGAACATGAAGCTGCGGCCGATGACCATGCACAGCACGACGATGATCACGCCGCGCACGAACAGGATCTGGGCGGCCGGCAGCGCGTGGATGATGCCCTTGATGAAGGCGTCATGCACGGCGAACAGCGTATAGGCGAGGATACCCATGGCCATGCCCTTGAGGCTGGCGGTGTCGGTATTGGTCAGGGAGGGCGTGGTCACGGGTGGCTCGTGGGGCGATTTCGGCTCTCTTTGCCCGTGCCCTCTGCCATTGTCCAGTGACGACTTTTGCCCCGGCCTTTCTGCAGCCTGGGGCGCACTGTCACATTTCGGCAACAATTATCTTGAAGGGTCCGCCGAATTGGGTCAGGCTTTGCGGCCTAAAGCATCACTCGCGTGTTTTTCGCGTTGCGCAGTGGTGTCTTTGCTGGAACAGGAAGCCGGAGAACTCTGAGTATTGCATGACTGAGGCGGTTAGCCGAGACATCGACGTCCCCGCCAAACCTGTGGCGAGGGCGCCCCTGGGACGTTCAATGTTCTCCGCCGAGGGGAATGGTCCCTTGCGCGTGCTTGGCTTCCTGGTGGTGTTCGCCTCGGTCCTCTTGTCCTCCGTTTCGTTCCTCATTCTTTCGGGCACGACCAATATCGAGCCTTCGGCCGAGATCTGGACCGTCATCTGGGCAGTCACTGGCATTTTGGTTCTGCTGGTTCTGGCGCTGGTGGTGACAGAGGCGGTTTTGCTGGTCCAAGCCAGATTGCAGCGCGTGCCGGGTTCGGCACTGCAGATGCGCATGGTGGCCATGTTCGCGCTTGTGGCCGGCATTCCTGCCATTCTGGTGGCCATCGTTGCGACGATCGCGCTCAACCAGGGCCTCGACCAGTGGTTCTCCGAACGCACACGCTCAATGGTGGAAAGCAGCCGGCTTGTGGCGCGCTCCTATATGCTGGAGCATGCCCAGGTGCTGCGCGACGACATCATCTGGGTCGCGACCGAGCTTGAGCAATCCCACGCGACCTATGTCGATGACCCCGCGCGCTTCGAACGTATCCTGACCGCCCTGGCGGTAACGCGGTCGCTGCCGTTCACGGCGCTGATCGACGGCCAGGGCACAATGCTGCAACGCGCCCAGATCAATGTCGCCGGCGGCTATCCGCGGCTGCCCGAAGGCATCACGCAAGGCGTGGTGGAGGGCATCCCCACGGCTATTTCACCCGGCAGCACCAACCTCGTCGGTTCGGTGATCAAGCTGCGCGGTTATGACGATGTCTTCCTGTTCGTCGCTCGCCCCGTGGATGCGGAAGTACTTCAATATATGCGTTTAACCGACGATAATATAACGGAATATCGTCAGTACGCATCTAATCGACTGGTCTTCCAGATCACCTTCACTATCATGTATGTCGGCTTGGTCGTGGTGCTGCTACTGGCGGCTCTGTGGATCGGTATCGCGCTCGCCAACCGCTTCGTTGACCCGATCCGAAACCTGATGATCGCATCGCGGCGCGTGAGCGGCGGCGACCTCGATGTGCGGGTGCCGGTTCAGCAGGGGCGGGGCGACTTCCGCGACCTCTCCAACGGCTTCAACCGCATGACCGAGCAGCTCAAGACACAGCGCGAAGAACTGCTGATGGCTAACGAGGTCAATGAAAAGCGCCGCCAGTTCACCGAGGCCGTGGTGGAGGGCGTGTCCGCCGGTATCGTTGGGCTCGATCCCTTCGGTGCAGTGACGCTCGTCAATGCTCGCGCTTGCCAGATGCTCGACAAGACCGAAGTGGAGATGATGGGCGAGAAGATGGAAGACATCCTGCCCGAAATCGCCCCAACAATCGAAAAGGCGCGTTCCGCCCGGCGTGGCCAGGTCCGTGACCAGATCCATCTCGGCAACGAGACGAACCGGCGCATCTACCAAATCCAGCTCACCCGCGAAGGCTCGATCACCGAGTCCAAGGGTTATGTGCTGACCTTCGACGACATTACCGATCTTGAATCGGCGCAGCGCACCAGCGCCTGGGCCGACGTGGCGCGCCGCATTGCCCACGAAATCAAAAACCCGCTGACTCCGATCCAGTTGTCAGCGGAGCGCTTGCGTCGTCGCTATGGCTCAAAGCTGGAAGATGACCGGGAAGTCTTCGACAAGTGCATCAATACGATCGTCCGCCAGGTGGGCGATATTGGTCGCATGGTCGACGAATTTTCCGCCTTTGCCCGCATGCCGGAAGCCGCTCCCGACCGCGCCGATCTATCAGATACGATCCGCCAAGCGGTTTTTCTGGAGAGCGTACGCTTGCCGGAAGTTGCCATTGCCACAGAATTGCCCGATGAAGCGATCTATGCCTGGTTCGACACGCGGCTGGTATCACAGTCGCTGACCAACCTGATCAAGAACGCCGTCGAGGCCTTCGAGGGGCTGGACGTAGGCTCGGGTTGGCAGCCGGGCATCAAGGTTGAAGCGCACTACGAGGGCAATCATGCCCGCGTGTCGGTTTCCGACAACGGCAAGGGATGGCCCAAGGAGAACCGGCAGCGGTTGCTTGAGCCCTATATGACGACACGGGAAAAGGGAACCGGACTGGGCCTCGCCATCGTTGCAAGGATTATCGAGCAACACGGCGGGATCGTGGAACTGGTCGACGCCGAACCCGACGAACAGGGCAGGGTGGGTGCCTGCGTGACCTTCACGCTCCCCCTGCGCGCCCCGCAAAAGACAAATGAAAAGGACGATTCGGTCCAAGTCGAGCCCGAATTGCCCAAAGAGGAGGAGTCGCTGGTGCCAGCGATTGTCCAGAAGTAGATGGCTCTAGATATTCTCATCATCGACGACGAAGACGATATCCGCGACCTCATTGCCGGCATCCTTGACGATGAAGGTTTTGAGACCCGCCAGGCGCATGACGCGGATAGCGGCCTCAACGAAATCGCCCGCCGACGTCCGAGTCTCGTTTTCCTCGATATCTGGATGCAGGGATCGCGGCTGGATGGTTTGCAGCTGCTGGACGTTTTCCAAAGCCAGCACCCGGACATGCCCGTGGTCATGATCTCGGGCCACGGCAATGTCGAAACCGCCGTCTCGGCCATCCGCCGCGGCGCATATGACTATATCGAAAAACCCTTCAAGATCGATCGACTGCTGCATGTGACCCAGCGGGCCATGGAAGCAACGCGCCTCCGCACTGAGGTGGCTGAACTCAAGGAACGTTCGGCGTCCAAGAGCGCCGATATGGTTGGTGGTTCACCCTCGCTGCAGCAGGTGCGCGGCCTGATCGACAAGTCGGCGCCGACCAATTCGCGTATCTTCATTGCCGGTCCCTCGGGTGCCGGCAAGGGGCTCGTGGCGCGTCTTATCCACCAGCGCAGCCCGCGCAACAACTCGCCCTTCGTCGAGATCAACGCGTCGCTCTATGCGCCTGATGAAGTGTCCGTGGTGCTGTTCGGTCGGGAAAGCCGTGACAAGTCCGGCCTGCTTCAGGTCGAAGTCGGAGCGCTGGAACGCGCCCACGGCGGCACGCTCTATCTTTCTGAGGTCACGACGCTGCCGGCCCAAGTGCAGACAGCCTTGCTGCGGACGCTGGTCGAGAATCGCTTCAACCGCGTGGGCGGCGCCCAGGCGGTGCCCATCGACGTGCGTATTATCTCTTCCAGCTCGCAGAACGTCTCGGGGCTGACCGAAACGGGCGAATTCCGCTCGGATCTCTTCCACCGTCTCGCCATCGTGCCGGTGCAATTGGTGCCGCTCAAGGAGAGGCGCGAAGATATTCCGCCGCTGGTCAGCGTTTTCATCGAGCAGATCTGCCGCATGCACAACCTGCAGCGTATGGTCATTGGCGAAGATGCTATCGCTGTTCTTCAGGCGCAGGATTGGCCCGGCAATGCCCGGCAATTGCGCAATTCCATCGAGCGCCTATTGATCCTGATGAAGGACCAGCAACCCGAGGATGGCGTAATCACGGCCAGCATGCTGCCGTCCGATATCGGCGAAGTGCTGCCGACGGTTGGCGACACCGATGCCTCGGCTCATCTGATGAGCCTGCCATTGCGCGATGCACGCGAAGTCTTTGAACGGCAATATCTTCTGGCTCAGATCGAGCGGTTTGGCGGCAACATTTCCAAGACGGCGGAATTCGTCGGCATGGAGCGCAGCGCCCTGCATCGGAAGATCAAATCGCTGGGGCTCTGACCCCTGATACGAAAATGGCAGTGTGCCATGCATTTGCCGCGGGTAGGCAGCGCAGCCTATTTGTGGCATAGTTGATAATGTATGATAATTCCGGGGAAGGGGACTGGGCGGCAGTCTTCACAAATCCGGACGCAAGTGATTGCGACAAAACAGCGACAATAAATGCCGCGGCAAGAGGCCTGAATGCCCAGTGAGAAGCAGCAAAATCTGCAAGATTCCTTCCTCAATCACGTTCGCAAGCAGAAGGTGCCGGTCACGATCTTTCTCGTGAATGGTGTCAAACTGCAGGGCGTGATCACCTGGTTCGACAATTTCTGCCTGCTGCTGCGCCGTGACGCGCAGTCGCAACTGGTCTATAAGCACGCCATCTCGACGATCATGCCGGGCGCGCCGATCCAGCTGTTCGATCCCGAGCAGAACAACGACCACGACTGACGGACCATATGGACGATTTTGACGACGAGGATGGCCGCCTTCCGGGCGGCCCGAAGGCCTATATCGACCGGCAGGAACAGCCGACACGAGTGGGGCTTGTCTGTCCCGATGTCAGAGGCAAGTCGTCCTATCATAGCCTTGAGGCACGGCAGTCCGAGTTCGAAGGGCTTGCGGAAGCAATTCGGCTGGACGTGATTTTCTCCGACGTCGTGAAAGTGCGCGAGATTCGGCCGGCGACCTATCTCGGCGCCGGTCATGTCGAAGCCCTTGCCGCCAAGGTGAAATCCGACGACATCGAACTTCTGCTTGTCGATGCGGCTCTGTCGCCTATTCAGCAGCGCAATCTTGAGCGCGAGACGGGCACGAAAGTGCTCGATCGTACCGCTCTGATCCTCGAAATTTTTGGGGAGCGCGCCGCGACCCGCGAAGGCGTGTTGCAGGTCGAGCTTGCCCATCTAAACTACCAGAAGGGGCGCCTTGTGCGCTCCTGGACCCACCTTGAGCGCCAGCGCGGCAGCGGCGGCACGGGCTTTATGGGCGGTCCGGGCGAAACCCAGATAGAAAGTGACCGTCGGCAGATCACCGACCGTATCGTGCTTCTCGAAGACCGCCTCGACAAGGTCAAGAAGACCCGTGTGCAGCAGCGCCAGCAGCGCACCCGTGCCGCGATCCCGATCGTTGCCCTTGTCGGTTACACCAATGCCGGCAAGTCGACGCTGTTCAACCGGTTGACCGGGGCAGGGGTCTTTGCTGAAGATTTGCTGTTTGCCACGCTTGATACCACCGTGCGCAAGATCGAGCTGCCGCATGGCCGCGAAGTCATGTTGAGCGATACCGTTGGGTTTGTGGCCGATCTGCCGACCGACCTCGTGGCCGCGTTCCGTGCGACCCTTGAGGAGGTCGTCGATGCTGATGTGATCCTGCATGCTCGCGACATCGCCAATCCAGACCATCTGGCCCAGGCACAGGATGTGATGAAGGTGCTGGGCGATCTCGGCGTATCGCCCGAGACGACCCCGGTCATCGAGGTGTGGAACAAGGTCGATCT
>NZ_JBEVLL010000044.1:0-14379 GCF_040509215.1 Devosia sp. | reverse complement strand
TGATCATGGTGCCGTTGAAGACGCCTGCGACGCCGCCGAGCAGAATACCCGTCGCCATGCCGGCGATAACCACGCCCCAGCCGATGCCCATGGAGGGGATCAACCAGTTCATCACCATGATCATGACGCCGGCGATGACCGCGGCCATAGAGCCGACGGAGAGGTCAAGCCCGCCGGCCGTAATGACAAAGGTCGCGCCAATGGCGATGATGCCGATGAAGCTCGACCGTGCGAGGACGTTGGTCAGGTTGTTGTAGCTCAGGAAGTTCTCGTTGAGCGAGATGCCGAGCAGGACCAAGAGGGCCAGCGCCAAGAGCGGCCCCACGGTCTTGAGATCGAGGCGGAAACCGCGCTTGGTTTTTGCCGGAATATCAGGCGCTGATACGCTCATCGTTTCCACTCTGCTTGATGCCCGCGGCGTACCGCATGATTTCTGCTTCGGTAATTTCTGCGCCTTCGAGCACGCCCGTCAGGCGTCCTTCGCGCATCACCACCACGCGGTGGCTGAGACCGATCACTTCCTGCATTTCCGAGGAGATGAGGATGATCGACTTACCCTCGGCGGCCAGGGCCGCGATGATGTGATAGATCTGCTGCTTGGTACCGACATCGATGCCGCGGGTCGGCTCATCCATGATGATGATGTCCGGCTCGCTCTCCATGGTCTTGCCCAGCATGAGCTTTTGCTGATTGCCGCCGGAGAGGCGGCCGACGGCGACGGAGGCATCGCGGGCCCGGATATCGAAGCGGCGCACGGCGCGCTCGAGGGCGCGCTCTTCGCTGGAGCTGTCGAGGAAGCCAGCCTTGATGTGCTTGTCGAGTGTGAGGAGCGTCAGGTTGGGCCTGAGGCCCATGTTCAGCAAGAGGCCTTTGCCCTTGCGGTCCTTGGTCATGTAGGCGAGGCCCGCGTCTACGGACTGGACAACCTGGGTGAAATTGACCGGCTTACCATCAAGCGTGATGTCGCCGCCAGTGCGGTGGCTGAGGCCGACAATGGCTTCCGCGACGGCGGTGCGGCCGGAGCCGATGAGGCCGGCAAAACCGAGGATTTCGCCGCGACGCAGGTCGAAGGAGATGTCTTTGACGCCCTTGGCGACGAGGTTGCGAATGCCGAGGACGACGGGCGCGTCGACATCGGGCTCGTGCTTGGGCGGATAGAGATTGGAGAGTTCGCGGCCGACCATCATCTGGGCGATGGAATCGGGTGTCAGCGCCTCGGTACCGACAGTGGCGATCAACTGACCATCGCGGAGGACGGTGACGCGGTCGGCCAGCTCCATGATCTCGTCGAGCTTGTGCGAGATGAAGATGACGGCGACGCCGCGGGCGGTGAGGCGGCGGATCTGTTCGAAAAGCGTCTGGGTTTCGCCCACCGAAAGCACAGCGGTCGGCTCATCCATGATCAGGACGCGCGCATCGCGGCTGATGGCCTTGGCGATTTCCACCATCTGCTTATCGGCAACCGACAGCGTGCTGATGCGGTCGTCGGGATCAACGCGGACGTGCAGCGTGTCCATCAGTGCGGCGGCGCGCTTGCGCATCTCGCCGAGGTCGAGGAAGCCGAAGCGCTTGATCTCGCGGCCGAGGAAGATGGATTCCGAGGCGGTGAGATGCTCGGCGAGGTTCAGTTCCTGGTGGATGAGCACAATGCCCATCGCTTCGGCCTTGCCATCGGGCGGCAGGGTGACGGTCTCGCCGTCAAAGGTGATCGAGCCCGAAGTCGGCTGCTCGATGCCCGAGAGGATCTTGATGAGGGTGGATTTGCCCGCGCCGTTTTCGCCGATGATGGCGTGCACTTCGCCGGGCTTGATGTCGAAATCGATGCTGAACAGCACTGGGATTTCGCCAAAGGATTTGGAAATGCGATTGGCCGACAGAACGGCAGGCGCAACTGTGCCTTCGACTGATGACATCGCAGAATTCCTCCCCAATGGACGCGGCGGTTGACCCGGCTCTTCGTCCTGATGTGATGATGTAAAGGTTTTCATGAATGATGTAAAGGTTTACATAGAGGCAAAAGAGGGTAAGCCTTTGGGGAGGGTCTGGCGCAAAGCGTTGCTTCTGCTAGAGGCAGGGAAACGGGCGCCAGTGGGTGTGCGGGGCTTTACGAGTGCAGCACCAGAAACTGGCCACGATTGAAGACGTTGCGGCGCTTGCCGGCGTATCCATCGCCACGGTCAGTCGTGCCATCAACGAGCCCACCAAGGTCGCCGACGAAACGCGCCGCAAGGTGACCGAGGCGATCGCCCGTACCGGCTACACCACCAATGCCATGGCCCGATCGCTGCGCATGCGGCGATCCAACATGATTCTCATTCTGGCGCCCGATGTCGGCGATCCGAACTTTTCCAATATTCTGGTGGGGCTCGAAACCGAGGCCAGCAAGCGTGGCTATGGCGTGCTCATCGGCAACACGCAGAATGATGCGAGCCGGGAGACCGACTATCTCCGGTTCATCAGCTCCAACCAGGCGGATGGACTAATCCTCTTCACGGGGCACTTGCCCTATGGCTTTGGGCAGGACGGCACCGAGGGACGCTTGCCGCCCATGGTGGCGGTGAATGAACCGGTGCCCAATGCTGAGGTGCCGTTTGTCGGCGTCGACAATTTTGAGGGTGCGCGGATTGCAACCGAGCACCTGATCTCGCAGGGGCACAGGCGGATCGCCTTTGTCGGGCGTTCAGCGGCGCGCGAGGTCAATCGCCTGCGCGAAGAGGGCTATCGCAAGGCGCTGTCGGGGGCGGGGATCGCGATCGATCCGCGCATGATCATCGACGGCGATGGGACGACCGAGAGCGGGCGCGCGGCGGCCGAACTGATGTTCGTGCGCGATGTGCTGCCGACGGCCTTCTTCTGCGTCAACGACGCGACGGCGCTGGGCGTGATCATCTCGCTCAATGCGCGGCACTACGACCTGCCGCGGCAATTCTCCGTCATGGGCTTTGACGATATTTCGTTTTCGAGTTTTGTGACGCCGTCGCTGACGACGATGAAACAGCCGCGCCACCGGATCGGCGAGGCGGCGATGGAATTGCTGCTGGAACTGCTGGCCGGGGAAAAGCCGCATGAGCAGCAGGTGCTGCTCAGGGCCGAGTTGATCGTGCGTAACTCCGTATCGCGAGTAGGTTAGCGGCCGTCGCTTTGCCGCGGAAAGAAACGCGACTTCAGCAGAAGAAAACCGATTAGCGCCGGAACCTGGCCGACGCCCATTGCAATGGCGATCCAGGCCTCTTCAGGCGGCGCGAACTGGCGCAGGAACAGGCCCAGCGTCGTTCCCGCGGCACCGAAAAGACAGGCGAGGAGACATTCGAGAAGTGTTTTCCGCATGGGCGCTCCGAAGGAGGGCTGGCTGCGGCTCGCCCGATGGCTCGATCTTAGCGCGATTTGTCCGGCCGCGACCAGATCTCTCCGAAAGTGCTAGCGCGGGTTACGCTTGAGCCACTCTTCCATCCAGGCGATTTCGCCTTCCTGGGCAGCGATGACCTCCTCGGCGAGTTTGCGCACTTCAGGATCGCTGCCGTGTTCGAGGACGATGCGCGCCATGTCGATGGCGCCCTGGTGATGGGGGATCATGCCGCGGATGAAGTCGACATCGGCATCGCCGGAATATTCGATGGCCATGTCCGAGTGCATCTGTTGGTTGGCCTCGGTGTAGGCCGTCGTCGCGGGTGAATCGCTCATCGTGCCGCCATGGCCGGCATGGGCGTCCTGAGCATGGGCCGGAAGGGCGAAGAGGGCGAAGGCGAGAGCGAGGAAAGCGGTTTTCATTGGGGTCACCTTTGGGTTGTGCCCAAGACAAATGCGGGCTTGCCAGATGGCAAGGTCAAGCGCCGTTGACATGCAACCGGCGGAATTGTTACTTAATTGCATGCTTAACCAAAATCCCAAGCTCGACCTGATGTTTCAGGCGCTGGCCGACCCGACGCGCCGGGCGATGATCGATCGCCTGAGCCGTGGCCCGGCCTCAGTCAGTGAACTCGCCAAACCCTTCGATATGTCGCTACCGGCAGTGGTGCAGCACTTGCAGTCGCTGGAGGCGAGTGGGCTCGTTTCCTCGCAAAAAGTGGGGCGGGTGCGCACCTGCCAGATCGAGCCGGAGGCGCTGAGCCAGGCCGAGCAGTGGCTCAATGAGCGGCGGACGCTTTGGGTGCAGCGGCTTGATCGGCTGGGGGACTATCTGGCGGCGACGGAAGAGGAAGAGGGCAAATGAGCGAGAAGAAACGCAGCGTCAGCCACGCGACCTTTGTGCTTGAGCGTCGCTACAAGGCGAAGGCGGAACGGGTCTATCGCGCCCTCTCCGAACCCGGTGCCAAGGCGCAGTGGTTCACCCCGCCCGAGACGTGGGGCAAGGACGAGCAGACTATGGATTTCCGCATTGGCGGGGTGGAGACGAGCATTGGTGGCCCCATAGGCGGGCCAGTGCATGCGTTTCGCGCGGTCTATCAGGACATCGTGCCCAATGAGCGGATCGTCTATTCCTATTTCATGACGCTGGACGATGTGCGGATTTCGGTGTCGGTCTCGACGTTTGAACTGATCGCGGATGGCGATCATACGGTGCTGAAGATGACCGAGATGGGCGCCTATCTCGATGGGTTCGACGATGGCGGACAGCTCAGGGAAGAGGGCACGAACGGGCTGCTCGATAATCTCGGGCGGTTCGTGGAGGGGGATTGGGAGTGAACTATTGGAGCCGCGTTCTCCCTTCTCCCCTTGAGGGAGAAGGTGCCCCGAAGGGGCGGATGAGGGGTATTCTTGCGGTTTCGTCACGCGCTCCTCTGCGGAGGATAGAATACCCCTCACCCTGATTTTCTGCTGAACGCAGAAAATCTGTCCCTCTCCCTCAAGGGGCGAGGGGCACCGAATTCGCCGTGGCGAATTCGGTTGGGACCGGTGGCTCAGACCGCCTCAGGCGTATAGCCCGCTTCCTTGATCGCTTCTTCGCCTTTGGCGCGGTCGCCGGTAAAGCTGACCTTGTGGGTGGCGAGATCGACGCTGATTTCGGCGCCGGGCAGGGCTTCTTCGAGGGCTTTGCGGACTGTGCCGACGCAGTGGCTGCAGGTCATGTCGTTGACGGTGAAAATGGTCGTGTCGGCCATGTTAGTGTCCTTTGGTCTTGGAATGGGTCCCGGCGAGATCGTCGAGAATGGGGCAGTCGGGGCGGTTGTCGCCCTGGCAGCAATGGACGAGATGCTTGAGCGTCCCGACCATGGATTCGAGTTCGGCGATCTTGGTTTCGAGCGCCGATATGTGCTCGGAGGCGATCTCGCGCACTTCGCCGCTGGCGCGGGTCTTGTCCTGCCAGAGGGCGAGGAGGGCGCTGGTCTCCTCGATGGAAAAGCCCAGGGTGCGCGAGCGGCGGATGAAGCGCAGCACATGCACTTCATCGCTGCCATAGACGCGGTAATTGCTATCCGTGCGCGTCGGCGGGCGGATGAGGCCGATCTGCTCATAGTAGCGGATCATCTTTGCCGAAACGCCGGAAGCGTCGGCGGCCTGGCCGATGTTCATGCGGTTTCTCCCTTGATGGCGCGCAGGCGCTGGGCATTGCCGACGACGAAGACCGAGGAGAGGGCCATGGCCCCGGCGCCGAGCATGGGCGAGAGCAGGATGCCGAAGGCGGGATAGAGTACGCCGGCGGCGACCGGGATGAGCAGGGCATTGTACCCAAAAGCCCAGAAGAGGTTCTCCCAGATGTTCTTCATCGTGGCGCGGCTCACCGTGAGGGCGTTGAGCACGCCCTGCAGATTGCCGCCGAGGAGGACGACGTCGGCGCTTTCGATGGCGGCATCGGTGCCCGTGCCGACGGCGATGCCGACATCGGCTTCGGCGAGGGCCGGGGCGTCGTTGATACCGTCGCCGACATAGGCGACGACGCGTCCGCCCTGGCGAAGTGCCTTGATGGCGGCGACCTTGTCGGCGGGCAGGACTTCGGCCTGCACCTCGTCGATGCCGAGTTGGGCGGCGATGGCGGCTGCGGTGCGCTTGTTGTCGCCCGAGATCATCGCCGTTTTGAGGCCCATGGCGTGGAGCCGCGCGATGACGGCCTTGCTGGTTGGCTTGACCACGTCGGCGACGACGATGGCAGCCGCGATCTTGTCGCCGATGGCCGCGAAGACAGGCGTCTTGCCTTCATCGGCGAGGCGTTGGAGCGTCTGCTCGAAGTCGGACAGGTCCAGACCTTCCATCATGCGGGCGGAACCGACCTGCACCTTGCGGCCGCCGATGGTGGCGATGACGCCGTGGCCGGGGTCGGAGTCGAAGTGCTCCACCTCGGGCAGTGTCAGGCCGGCCTTTTCGGCAGCGGCGACGATGGCCAACGCAATCGGGTGCTCTGAGCGACTTTCGGCTGCGGCGACCAGGGTGAGCACTTCGTCGTGGTCAAAGTCATCGTCGAGGATCAGGTCGGTGAGGACGGGCTTGCCTTCGGTGAGCGTGCCGGTCTTGTCGAAGGCGACCACATCCGCATCGCGCAGGCGCTGCAGGGCTTCACTCTTGCGGAAGAGCACGCCGAGTTCGGCGGCGCGGCCAGTGCCGACCATGATGGAGGTTGGCGTGGCAAGGCCCATGGCACAGGGGCAGGCGATGATGAGAACGGCGACGGCATTGACGAAGCCGAAGGTCATCGCAGGATCGGGACCCCAGACGAGCCAGACGACGAAGGTGAGCGCGGCGAGCGCCATGACGGCGGGCACGAACCAGGCGGTGATGAGGTCGACGGTGCGCTGGATCGGCAGCTTCCCGCCCTGGGCTTCTTCGACCATGCGGATGATCTGGGCCAGCATGGTATCGCCGCCGACCTTGGTGGCGCGGAAACGAAAACTGCCCGAGGTGTTGAGCGTGCCGCCGATGACGGTGTCGCCTTCCTTCTTCGAGACGGGCAGGGGTTCGCCTGAGATCATGGATTCGTTGACGTGACTGGTGCCATCGACGAGTTCGCCATCGACGGCGATCTTCTCGCCGGGGCGGACGACGACGATGTCGCCGACCTTGACCTGCTCGATCGGCATTTCGTGGACCATGCCATTGTGCTCGACGCGGGCGGTCTTGGCCTGTTCGCGCACAAGGCGCTGGATGGCTTCGCCGGTGCGGCCCTTGGCAATGGCTTCGAGCCAGCGGCCGACCAGGATCAAAAGCACGATGACAGCGGCGGCCTCGAAATAGACGTAGCGCGTTTCGGCCGGCACGAGCTGGGGCAAGAAGGTGACGACGGTAGAAAACAGCCAGGCGGCTCCGGCACCGAGGGCGACGAGCGAGTTCATCTCTGGCGCGCCGCGCAGCAGGGCGGGAATGCCGACCTTGAAGAAGCGGAGGCCGGGCACGAAGAGCACGAAAGTCGCGAGGACAAAATAGGTCGTGTAGAGGACGTCCATCGAGACGACGGACATCAGCCACATGTGGAAGGGCATGTACAGGTGACCGAGCATTTCGACCGCGAAGAGCGGGATGGTCGGAATGGCGGCAATGATGACGTCGCGGCGGAGGATGGCCGCATCTTCGTCGTGGTGGTGATGGGCGTGGTCATGCCCGGCATGCGCGGGCTGGCGCAGGCTGCCCTTGTAGCCGACCTTTTCCACCGCCTTGATCAGGGCCTCGGTGTCACCCCCGGTTATGGTGGCCCGCTCGGTCGCAAGGTTCACCGACGCCGACTCGACGCCGGGAACTTTTAGCAGCGCCTTTTCCACCCGCGACACGCAGGATGCGCAGGTCATGCCTTCTATATCGAGGGCAACGGGGGTAGGCGATGGCGTGTGATGGACGTGTGCTGTCATGGGTTCATTCTCCGTCCTGATGTAGATAGACCTTCCCATCATGGTAAGGTCAAGGGCGAAGCAGCATCTTTTTGCCGGAGACGTGGCGAGCCCGGAAACATTTGTGGTTTCGACTATGCGACCTGTTGGCACAGCGACAAATCTGCGGATTATATTCGGAGCGCCGCCGGCCTAGTTCATGCGCTGTCAGGAGCTTGATCCATGCAGACGGTTCGCAAAGACATCCACAACTCTGAATTGCCAATCCTGTGTCAAAGCTGCGAGGCGCGGCATCAGGGAATTTGTGGGGCAATGACCTCCGAGCAATTGCTCGCCATTTCCAAGCATACGCGGCGCGTGCGGCGGGAGCCGGGGCAGGAGATCATGGCCGATGCCATGCCGATCGCCTCCTACGCCAATGTGCTCAAGGGTGTGGTGAAGCTCACCAAGGTTCTCGAAGACGGGCGCCAGCAGGTGGTCGGGCTGCAATTTGCGCCAGATTTGCTGGGGCGTCCTTTTGCCAGTGAAAGCCGGGTGACGGCGGAAACGGCGTCGGACGTTGAACTCTGCATGATCCCCAAGGCGGCGCTCGAAGCGCTGATGACGGCTGGTGGCCCGGTGGAACACCGGATCATGATGCAGGCGCTGCGCGAACTAGACGAGGCGCGCGACTGGATGGTGACGCTGGGGCGCAAGACTGCGGCGGAGAAGGTGGCGAGTTTCCTGTACCTTCTCGCGACGCATATCGACCCGACGGAAGAGGAAGCGTTGGTGACATTCGACCTGCCGCTGAGCCGGGCGGATATTGCCGATTTCCTGGGGCTGACCATCGAGACGGTGAGCCGGCAGTTGACCAAGCTCAAGGCCGACAAGGTGATCGAGATCGCCAATTATCGGCATGTCAGCATCAAGGACCTGACGCAGTTGCGGCTGCGCTGCGGCTGAGGCGCTAGCCCGCCAGCCGGCCGTTCCGCATTTCAAGGACGCGATCGACCGTGCCGTCGGGAATGGCGGCATGGGTGACCATTATCAGCGTGCGGCCTCTGGTGGCTTCGGCGAGGGTTTCGAAGAAGGCCAGTTCGTTGGCGCGGTCGAGCGCATTGGTTGGTTCGTCGAGAAGGATGATCGGCGCGTCCGAGAGGAGCGTGCGCGCGAGGCACAGGCGGCGCATTTGGCCAGCCGAGAGGGTGCGGCCGGATTCGCCGAGCACCGTGTCGAGACCTTCGGGCAGGGTGGCGACGAATTTGTCGAGTTTTGCCGCTTCGAGCGCGGCCCAAATGGCCTCGTCTTCGGCCAGGGGTCGGGCGATGCGCAGGTTGTTGCGGATCGTGTCGATGAAGACCGGGCTGTCCTGGCTGAGGAGCGCCATATTGGCGTGGACCTGCGCGGCGGCGATGTCGTGAAGTGCGGTGGTGCCGATGCGGATGTCGCCGCATTGCGGTTCGTTGAGACGCAGCAGCAGGCGCAGAAGCGTGGATTTGCCGCCACCGCTGGGGCCGGAGATGGCGATGCGTTCGCCGGGCGCAATGTTCAGGGTAACGCCGTTGAGGACGGGCGCGCCGCTATCATAAGAAAAATGCACATCGGAGAAGGCGATCTTCTGCCCTTCGGGGAAGGGCAGGGGCTGCGTTGGGTCGATGATCGCCGGGGGCAGGTTGGCAAGGGCGGTCAGGCGTTCGGCGGCAGCGAGGGCGGCGGCCGACTTGCCGACGCTGCGGATGATGACGGCGGTGGCTTCGAAACTGCCGAGCACGGCGAGGACGAGGCCGACGAAGACGGCCGGGTCGAGAGTGCCCGCCTCATGGGCGACTATGCCGGTCCAGAGCGTGCCGACCAGGGCTATGGCGGCAAGCACCTGCACAGCCATGGCAGCAGCGCCAGTGAGGGCCGCGAGGGTCAGGCGCCAATCTGAAAGGCGGCGGGCGAGGGCGGAGAACCGGTCTTTGGCGGTGCCGAGAACGCCGAGAATGGTGAGATCGGCGTGGCCGCCGATGGCGTCATAGACGGAAATGCGCGTGTCGGCGGCGGCGGTGACAACCTCGCGGCCGACTTTTCGCGACGAGATGACGAGAGCCGCTGGAACCACGAAGACGGCGCCGGCCACCGCGAGCGCATAGATGATGGCGGCTGATGGCAGGAAAACGATCAGCACGCCCGTGACCGCCATACCCATGAGGAGAGCGCCGAGCATGGGGCCGATGGCGACGAGGAAGGCGACATCGAGCGCATCGACGTCGGCGGTCAGGCGGCTGACGAGGTCGCCGTGACGAATGGAACGATCCGAAAGCGGCAGACGAGGAAAGAGCGCAGCGAAGAGCCAACCGCGCAGGTCCGACAGCAAGCGCAGGGTGGCATTATGGCCGACGAAGCGCTCGCCATAGCGGGCGAGAATGCGGATGAAGGAAAAGGCGCGGACCAGCGAGGATGGCACGAAGAGATTGAAGCCGAGGCCCAGCGTCGTCAGCGCCGTGGCGGTGATGAACCAGCCAGAAGTGCCGAGCAGGGCAATGCCGGCGGCAAGGGTGATGGCGGAAAGCAGCAGCGCCAGGGAGAGCGCGCCGAGGCGACGGCGGAAGAGCGGGGCGAGCATGGCAAAGACAGTCATGCGACACCTTTCTTATGCGCAGGCACGGCGACCGGCAGCAGGGTTTCGCCGGCAATGCGCCAGGCTTTATCGAGCTGCGTCGCGACGGCGTGCGAGTGGGTGGCCACAACAAGCGTGCGGCCCTTCGCATAGTCGATGATGGCCGACATGATTTCGGCCTCGAGCGTCGCGTCGAGATGGGCAGTAGGCTCGTCGAGAAGGATCAAGCCAGCGTCGCGGAGGAAGAGGCGGGCGAGGGCCACACGTTGCGCCTGACCGCCGGAAAGGCCGATGCCATCTTCGCCGATCAGCGTGTCGAGGCCCTGCGGCATGGCGGCTGCAAACTGGGTGATGCCGGCGCGTTCGGCGGCGAGCTCGATCTCGGCACGGCTCGCGCCCTGGCGGGCGAGGGCAATGTTCTCGGCAATGCTGGCATGGAGAAGACGCGGCTTTTGCGTCAGGAGGAAGGTGCGGGCGCGCAGGTCTTCCTCGGGCCAGTCTTCGAGCGCGCGGCCATCGAGCATTATGTCGCCTTCGGCCGTGCGGAGGCCGACAAGCGCTTCGAGAAGGGTCGACTTGCCCTGGCCGCTGGGGCCGAGAATGGCAACGTGCTGGCCGGCGGCGATCTTGAGCGCGGTATCGGCGAGAACGACGCGTTGGCGATCGGGGGTGCGCAGAGTGACGCCCGTCAAATCCAGCGCAATGGCCTTGCCGGCGCGAGGGGCGATGTCGCTGAGGGGCGTTGTCTCGGCTGGGAGGGTGCCGAGCTGGCGTTCGATTTCGACGAGGGCGGCCTTGGCGGAAGCGCGGTCGTGATAATGCGCGGCGAGGAGACGCAGGGGATTATAGACCTCGGGCGCCATGAGGAGCAGGAACAGCGCCAGTTCCAAAGTGAGCGGCGACGAGCGCAGGTGCAGGAAATCGATGAAGGTGAGGCCCAGATAGAGGGCGACGCCGGCAACGCCGAGCGCTGCGAAAAACTCGAGCACCGCCGAGGACAGGAAGGCGATGGCGAGCACTTTCAGCGTGCGACGGCGCAGGGACTCGCTGGCTGAAACAATGCCGGCCGTCTCGGCCGCTTCCCGTCCGAAGAGTTTCAGGGTCAAGAGACCGCGCAGGCGGTCCGCGAAACGGCCGGAGAGGCGCGTTAGGGCCTGGGCCTGACGGTCGGTGGCGGCCTGGGCGCCCCAGCCGACGAGCGCCATGAAGAGGGGAATAAGCGGCGCGCTGACAAGGAACAGCAGGCCCGCGACCCAATCGAGCGGCAGGATGATGGCGCCGAAGACGAGCGGCAGCAGCGCGGCCTGACCCGAGGCGGGCAGATAGCGCGCGAAGAACCCATCAAGGGCCTCGACCTGATCGACCACAGCACTGACGGCAGCGCCGGAGGGCGGCTGATCCTGTCGGCGCGGCGAACGGGCGAGAAGCGAGGAAAAGAGGGCGTCGCGCAGGTTCTGCTTGATCTTTTCCGAGGCCAGCGTGCCGAGCCAATCGCCCAGTGCGGAAATGCCGGCGCGCAAAACCAGCAGGATGAGAACGAGGATGACGGTGGGCAGGAGGGCGTCGAGCGCTTCGCCGCCTTCGATGGCGCGACCGATGACATTGGCAAGGCTCGATGCCTGCCAGACGAGCAAGCCGCCGGAAATGAGCGGCAGACCGATGGCAAGCCAGATGGCGATGCCGCCCTGGCGCTGCAATCTCGTGAGGGCCTTGCCGGCTGCTTTCTCTTCTTGTGTCACGGGCTAATCTTTTGGGGCACAGGGAGGGCCGATTCCGGCGGCCTCTGTTTGCACTCTAAATGTTTCGCACGCAACGAACCTTGATCTATGTCAACGCGGGTCGCACAGTCTTGTCTATTAGGGAAGTCAGGGCGACCTTCTCTGGGCCGCCTGTAGCAGCAGCAAGGCAGGGTCTGCCATGATCGACATGACTGTCGTAGAACTCTCGCGATGGCAATTCGCCGCCACCGCCATGTATCACTTCATATTCGTACCGCTGACGCTCGGCCTATCCATGCTGATGGCCGTGATGGAAAGCGTCTACGTGATGACGGGCCGCGAAATCTGGCGCAAGGCCACGATTTTCTGGGGCACGCTTTTCGGCGTCAACTTTGCCATGGGCGTGGCCACCGGCATCGTCATGGAATTCCAGTTCGGCATGAACTGGAGCTATTACAGCCACTATGTGGGCGACGTCTTCGGCGCGCCGCTGGCGATCGAGGGGCTGATGGCCTTCTTCCTCGAAGCCACCTTTGTCGGCCTCTTCTTCTTCGGTTGGGACCGCATGAGCAAGGTGGGCCATCTGGTCGTCACCTGGCTTGTGGCGCTCGGCACCAATTTCTCGGCGCTCTGGATCCTCATTGCCAATGGCTGGATGCAGAACCCGGTTGGGTCGAAATTCAATCCCGATACCATGCGCATGGAAGTCACCGACTTCATGGCCGTGCTCTTCAACTCGGTCGCGCAGGCCAAGTTCGTGCACACGGTCAGCGCCGGTTATGTCTGCGGTGCAGTGTTCATCTTTGCCATTTCGGCTTTCTACCTGGCGCGCGGCAAGCATGTTGAGATCGCCAAGCGCTCGATGGTAGTGGCGGCAAGCTTCGGTCTTGCCGGAGCGCTGTCGGTCGTCGTGCTGGGTGACGAGAGCGGCTATGTCGCGACCGAACACCAGAAGATGAAGATCGCCGCGCTTGAGGCGAGCTATCACACCGAGGAAGCGCCGGCGCCCTGGACGGTCATCGCCATCCCCGGAGCCGATGGCGGCGAGCCGAGCTTCTCGATCCAGGTACCCTGGGTTGGCGGTCTCATCACCACGAGGTCGCTGGACGAGGAACTGGAAGGCATCGAGGAACTGACCCTGCATGCGCAGACGCGCATCCGCTCGGGCATGATCGCCTATGATGCGCTGCAGGAGATCCGGGCCGACGGTACCAACCAGGCGGCGCGTGCGACCTTTGACGAGCACTGGGCCGATCTCGGCTATGGGCTTTTGCTCAAGAAGTATCGCGAGGATGTCGGCAACGCCACGGACGAGGAAATCGCCATGGCAGCCGAGGACACCGTGCCAGACGTCTGGCCGCTGTTCTGGACCTTCCGCATCATGATGGGTCTTGGCTTCTTCTTCATCGCCTTCTTCGCCTTCTGGTTCTGGAAGGCATCGACGGGCAAACTCGACAGCAACAAGAACCTGCTCTGGCTGAGCTTCTTCCTGTTGCCGACGCCGTGGATTGCCATCGAGGCGGGCTGGTTCATCGCTGAATTCGGTCGCCAGCCCTGGGTGGTGGAAGGGGTGTTACCAACCTTCTATGCCGCCTCGACCCTCAACTTCTGGGACCTGGTGATTTCGCTCAGCTTCTTCACCCTGCTCTACACGGTGCTGTTCGTCATCATGATCATGCTGATGGTCAAAATCGTCAAAGCCGGGCCCAAGGACCACTTCTTCACAGACAGTCCGGATGTCGACGACTTCGTTGTCGCCGCTCTTCCCGCTACCCCCGCGACCAAGGAGCTCGGATCGTGAGCACCATTCCACTCGACTATGAAACCTTGCGGCTCATCTGGTGGCTATTGCTCGGCGTGTTGCTGATCGGCTTTGCCATCATGGGTGGGCGGGATCTCGGCGTCGGCGCGCTGCTGCCGTTTGCGGCGCGCACCGATGACGAACGGCGCGTGTTGCTCAATGTTGTCGGCCCTACCTGGGAAGGCAATCAGGTCTGGCTCGTGTTGGGCGGTGGCGCCATCTTCGCCGCCTTCCCGCCGCTCTATGCCGTGAGCTTTTCGGGCTTCTATCTTGCCATGATCGTCATCCTGCTGGCCCTGATCCTGCGGCCGGTGGGGTTCAAATTCCGCGGCAAGATCGCCGATGCCCGCTGGCGGACGGCCTGGGACTGGGCGCTGTTCATCGGCGGGGCCGTGCCTTCGCTGATCTTCGGTGTGGCGGTTGGGAATGTGATCCTCGGCGCACCGTTCCACTTCGACGATACGATGCGTGCCTTTTATACCGGCAACTTCTTCCTGCTGCTGATGCCCTTTGCCTTGCTCTGTG
>NZ_JBEVLL010000043.1:0-6855 GCF_040509215.1 Devosia sp. | reverse complement strand
CTCCCCCGAAGGGAGAGGTGGGGCGGCTCCCCGTCGCGTAGCGACACCTCTCCCTCGGGGGAGAGGTCGCCGGACTGGCCGGCGGGTGAGGGGGCCTTCTTCAACAGACTGAAAATGCTCATGCTTCGAGCGCCGCCTGTTGCAGGAGCGTCAGTTCCGAAATGCCCTTGCCGGCGAGGTTCATCAGCGCTTCGAGTTCGGCGCGATCAAACGGGGCGCCTTCGGCGGTGCCCTGGATTTCGACGAATTTGCCGGAGCCGGTCATGACGAAATTGGCGTCGGTTTCGGCTTCGACGTCTTCGAGATAGTCAAGATCGAGCACAGGAGCGCCACGATAGATGCCGCAGGAAATGGCGGCGACCGAATCTTTCAGCACTGGGCCCTTGGTCAGCTTGCGCTCTTCGAGCCATTTGATGGCATCGACGAGGGCGACATAGGCGCCGGTGATGGACGCGGTGCGGGTGCCGCCATCGGCTTCGAGCACGTCGCAATCGAGGGTGATCTGGGATTCGCCGAGCGCGGTCAGGTCGACCACGGCGCGGAGCGAGCGGCCGATGAGGCGTTGAATTTCCTGCGTGCGGCCGGACTGCTTGCCGGCAGTGGCTTCACGGCGGGTGCGGGTGCCGGTGGCGCGGGGCAGCATGCCATACTCGGCCGTGACCCAGCCCTGGCCCTTGCCGCGCAGCCAGCCGGGAAGGCTGGTTTCGACCGAAGCCGTGCAGAGCACCTTGGTATTGCCGAAAGCGATGAGGCAGGAGCCTTCGGCTTTCATGGCGACGTTGCGCTCGATGGTGACAGCCCGCATTGCATCAGGGGCGCGTCCGGAAGGCCGCATGCTTTGGTCTCGTTTTGCTATTTACCGCCTCTTAACCTTCCTAGCCTCGCGGAACAAGCGCTGCGCCGCTTACCGCCCTTGCACTGAACGCTTAAATGAGGGAGCAAGGTTAAGGCCGACAATTTGATTTAAGGGTGGTGGGGATTCAGGTGATGCCGGGCTGCAAAGGCCGATCTTCTGCGCTTCCGGTGCTCAAACATCGCCATTTTCGCCTTGCCCTGACATGAATCCCCCCACACTCTGACAAACACCATGGTTCATCCGCACGACGAATTTCTGAGCGTTCTCAATTCGCGCAGCCAGGAAATTTTCAGGCGGCTGGTGGAGCGCTATCTCGACACCGGGCTGCCGGTGGGATCGCGCGATCTTTCGCGGCTGTTGCAGACCGAGCTTTCGCCCGCTTCGGTGCGCAATGTGATGGCGGACCTTGAGGATCTGGGGCTGATTGCGGCGCCGCATACTTCTGCCGGACGGCAACCGACGCAGCAGGGGCTGCGGTTTTTCGTTGATTCCATGCTCGAGGTTGGCGCGGTCAATGAAAGCGAGAAGCGCAGCATTGCCCAACATATCGAAGGCCATACGGGGCGGCGGCAGGTGGAGGATCTGCTGACCGAAGCCAGTTCGCTGCTCTCTGGCTTGAGCCAGGGCGCGGGGCTGGTGATCGCCACCAAGGCCGACATGGTGATGCGGCATGTCGAATTCGTGCGGCTCGACAATTCACGCGCCATGGCGATTCTCGTCGGCGACGATGGGCAGGTGGAGAACCGCATTCTGGAACTGCCGCCGGGCTTTACGGTTGCGGCGCTGCAGCAGGCGAGCAATTATTTAGCCAACTATGTTGTGGGCCGGACGCTGGCCGAGGCGCGGAAAGCGCTGGACGAGCGGCGGATGGAGCAACGGGCCGAGCTCGATGAGCTGACCCAGAAACTGGTCGATGATGGCATTGCGACGCTGGTGCAGGACAGCCCGGCTTCGGCGCCGCGGGTGATCGTGCGCGGGCGGGCGAACCTCCTCAATGACGCCATGGCGAGCGACGAGCTTGAGCGCATGCGGCAGTTGTTCGACGAGCTTGAGAGCAAGGACGGGCTGCTGGAACTGCTGGGCGACGCGGAAAAGGGACAGGGGGTGCGCATTTTCATCGGCTCTGAGAACAAGCTGTTTTCGCTTTCGGGGTCTTCGGTGATTCTTTCGCCCTATAAGGATGCCAATGATAAGGTGATTGGCGTGCTCGGGGTGATCGGGCCGACGCGACTGAACTATGCGCGGATCGTGCCGGTGGTGGACTATACGGCCAATGTGCTGACGCGCCTGATGGCGAGAAAGCGCTGAACTATTGAAATGCGCTCCGTTCTGGCCGATATGCGGGACGAAACTTTTTGTAATCGAGGCCATGGAAACATGATGAGCGACGAGAACGCCGCCCAGGGCGAAACGCCGGAGACCGAAATCCCGGCCACCGAAACGCCGGAGGTCGATCCCGTCGAGGCCCTGCTCGCGGAAAACACCGAGCTGAAGGACCGCGTGCTGCGCACGCATGCCGAGATGGAAAACCTGCGCAAGCGCACCGAGCGCGACGTGGCAGATACCCGTTCCTATGCCATTGCCGGCTTTGCCCGCGACATGCTGAGCGCCACCGACGCGCTGAGCCGCGCGCTGCTGGTGATCCCCGAGGAAACCCGGGCGACGGCTGAAGGCACGCTCAAAAGCCTCATCGAGGGGCTGGAGCTTGCCGAGCGCGAAATGCAGCGCCTCCTGGGCAAGCATGGCGTCAAGCCGATCGAAGCGGCCGGCCAGAAGTTTGATCCGAACAAGCACCAGGCCATGTTCGAAGTGCCCAACCCGAGCGTGCCGGAAGGTACGGTCGTGCAGGTGGTTCAGGAAGGCTTTGCCATTGGCGATCGCGTGCTGCGGCCGGCCATGGTTGGCGTCGCCAAGGGCGGCGGGGCTACGCCGGCGGCCGAGGGCGTCGACAAGAACGTCTGATTGTCTTGGGTTTTGAAGTTTGAAAGGGGCGCCGCGAGGCGCCCTTTTTGTTTGTTCAGAACCAGAGATCGGTTACCCGGCGGCCATCGCGGGGGAGGTCGTCGAAGCTATGGAGGCCATCGAATTTCTGGATGGGGATGGCGGCGACGGCTTCGGGTTCAGCGAGGCGCACATTGACCGCGATACGGCGGCGGCCATCGGGCCCGGTATCGACCGAGCGCCAATAGGCCATGCAGCCGCAGGTGGGGCAGAAGTGGAAGCCCAGAACCATATGGCCGCGGAGATAGGCCGTCGTCGGGCCGGAGACGAAGACGTCTTCGTCCTGCCAGCCATAGATCCAGAGGGCGCCATAGCGGCGGCAACTGGTGCAATTGCAGGCCGTGGCGGCGTCGGGCTCCGACTCGAAGCGCCAGTGCACCGCCCCGCAATGGCAACTGCCCGTGATCATCCGAGGATTTCGCGGCTCATGATGCGCTCGACCCCGGCCTCCTTGAGGTCGGCCCAGGCCTTTTCGAGCGATCCATTGGTATCGATGGCGCGCGTCGCGTCTTCGATGACGGTCACGTCAAAGCCGCCAGCGGCGCCGTCGAGAGCGGTCCAGGCGACGCAGAAGTCGGTGGCAAGGCCGACAACGAAGAGGCGACCGACATCGTGTTCGTTGAGATAACCGGCGAGGCCCGTGAGCGTTTCCCCGTCGGCTTCCTGGAAACCGGAATAGGAATCGATGGCGCGGTTGTGGCCCTTGCGGATGGTGAGCTGGGCGTGGGGGATATCGAGATCGGCCGAGAGTTCGGCGCCGCGGGTCTGCCAGACGCAGTGGTCGGGCCAGAGGACCTGGGTGCCGTATTCGAGTTCGACGGTGTCGAAGGGCGCCTTGCCGGGGTGATTGCTGGCAAAGGAAATGTGATCGGCCGGGTGCCAGTCCTGGGTGAAGACGACGTGTTTGAACTTTTTGGCGAGCGCGTTGATCAGGGGCACGATTTCATCGCCGCCCGATACGGCCAGATTGCCGCCGGGCAGAAAGTCATATTGCACATCGACGACGACGAGCACGTCTTCGGGGCCGATGGAGAGTGTCATGGGGCGGCATCCTCTGATTGGAAAAGCTCGGCGCGGATGAGGCCGCGCACGGAATTGCCAAGGAAGATTGCATCGGCAGCAGCCAGATCGGCAAGGGTGAGAATGGCTTCTTCCGCCTTGCCGGTCTCGATGAGTTCGGCGCGGAGCGTGCCGGGGAGGAGACCGGAGGAAAGCGCGGGGGTCAGTAACCGGCCATCTCGCTGGACGAAAATATTGGTGATCGAACCCTCGGTGAGTTCACCGCGCTCGTTGAGGAAGACGACTTCGTCGACGCCAAAGGTGTCGTGGGCGGCGATTCGGGGAGAATCGTAAAAGGCGCGGTTGGTGGTTTTGTGGGCGAGCCAGACCGAGGTGGAGTCTAGGGTTTCAGCCGCGATGATGAAGCGGAATTTTTCCGGGTTTGGCGGCAGGGGGACGGCGGTGATTTCGATGCCGGTGTCCGAAAGGGTGAGGCGGACGCGCATGGGGGCGGTCCAATTTGCACTCTCGGCGATGAGGCGCGTGGTGGCTTCGGCGGCGTCAGCCTTGAGGCCGAAATAGGCGGCGGACGCAAGCAAGCGGGCGAGGTGGCGGCCGAGGAGGACAAAGCCTTCGGCGGGCGACCATTTTATGGTCTCGATCAGGGTTACGGGCGGGGCGGGGTCGCTGAGGAAGCGCAATTTCAGCAGGGCCTCGTCGTATTCGGATTGGGCGAGGCTGTCAGCGACAATGCCGCCGCCGATGCCGATGGTACCCTTGCCAGAGGAATCGATGACGGCGGTGCGGATGGCAACGTTAAAGGCGAAATCGCCATTGGGGGCGATGTAGCCGACGGAGCCGGTATAGAGGCCGCGGGGCAAAGGCTCGACTTCGTGGATGATTTCCATGGCGCGCAGTTTTGGGGCGCCGGTGATCGAACCGCAGGGGAAGAGGTTTTCGAGGATTTCCAGCATGGTCACATTGTGGCGGCGTTTCGCCGTGATGCCCGAGGTCATGGTGTGGAGGGTGGAATAGGTTTCGACCGTGAAGAGGTCGGTCACGTTCACCGAGCCGATTTCGGCGATACGGCCGAGATCGTTGCGCAGGAGATCGACGATCATCAGGTTTTCGGCGCGGTTCTTTTCGTCATTGGCGAGGGCCGCGCGGTCGGCGGCGTCCTGGCTCGCGAGGGGAGCACGGGGAAGGGTGCCTTTCATCGGGCGAGCCATGAGCGTGTCGCCGGTGCCGGAGACGAAGAGTTCGGGCGAGCGGGACAGGACAAAATGATCGCCGGCGTCGATATAGGCGCCGTAGGCGGTCTTTTGGCTCTGGGCGAGACGGCGGTAGAGGCCGAGGGGGGAGCCCGAAAGCTGGAACTGGGCCTGGAAGGTGAGGTTGACCTGGTAGGTGTCGCCGGCCGCGATGTAGGTTTTTATGGCGGCGAAGGCGGATGCATAGTCGGCGAAGCTTGTTGCGGGGGCGAGATTTTCGGCTGTGCCGTCGGGCGCTTCGGGGAGACCGGCGAAAGGCCTTGGCCCATCATAGAGGCCAAACCAGAGGAGCGGGGTTTCGCTGCGCTCCGGCAGGTGCCGTTCCAGGCGCTCCTCGAACAAGAAACCGAGTTCGTAGGCAAAGTAGCCGGCGGCCCAAAGACCTTGTTTCCCCGCTTCGGCGAGGCGGCCTAGCGCCTTGCGGGCGGTCTCGGCGTCATAGGCGCAAAGCACCTCTTTCGGCTCGGAAAAGAGGCGGCTCTGGCCGTGGGGATTGAGGTTGTCGTGCAGGAGCACGGTGCCTGATGTAAACATGGGAGGGGTTTTAGTGGGTTTGCACGCGGGGGCGAAGAGGGATTTCGCGAAGATCGTGGCCCCCATCACCCCCTCCCATCCTCCCCCATCAAAGGGGAGGTGCTGCGTTGGTGGTTTTGGCAGAATCCAGGTCCCTACGCCTCTTGGCGGAAAAATTGCGGCGTGGCAGATAGTGTCGGTCCGGGTGCGGAGTGCGTCCGGTTTGAGGGCATTTTCATGAAGACCGAACTGCTGGGCGCCTTCGCCGCCCTGGCACTAGTGGCTGGCGTCGCGCCGGCCGCCGCGCAGACCGGTGAATTCACGCTGATCAACGAGAGCTCGCAGGCGCTGCACTATTTTTACACCTCGCCGAGCAATGACAACAATTGGGGCTATGACCTCCTCGGCGACAGCGGCACGCTCGAGTCTGGCTATAATGGCAACGTGACCATCGGCGATGGCTCGGAAGAGTGCATCTATGACTTCAAGTTCGTGATGGACAGCGGCGCCGAACTGATCGAACCCGGTATCGACATCTGCGAACTCGGTTCCTACACGATTACCGACTGATTTAGGTTGGCGCTGCCTCGCTTCGGGGCGGCGCCTTTCTTTCCGGCAAAGGTATTTCTGGGCGTTTCTGGCCGCCGACGCGCTTGAAGCCCCAAGCGCACCCCCCTATATACGCCCCGAGGCCCCGCACGGGGCAAATCAACCTACGAGGGACCAGGCCCCTTCAGGGCACAGAGGCTGCTTTGCAAAAAGGGTCTCGCTAGATGGTTCGCTATAAAGAGAGGCTAATTTTATGGCAAAAGTCATTGGTATCGACCTCGGTACAACCAATAGCTGCGTCGCCGTCATGGACGGCAGCAATCCCAAAGTGATCGAAAATGCCGAAGGCGCCCGGACGACCCCGTCCATGGTCGCTTTCTCCAAGGATGGCGAGCGCCTTGTCGGCCAGCCAGCCAAGCGCCAGGCCGTGACCAATCCCGAAGGCACGCTGTTCGCCGTCAAGCGCCTGATCGGCCGTCGTTATGACGACAAGGTCGTGGCCAAGGACAAGAACCTCGTCCCCTTCAAGATCGTGTCTGCCGACAATGGCGACGCATGGGTCGAAGCTTCGGGCGACAAGTTCTCCCCGAGCCAGGTCTCGGCCATGATCCTGCAGAAGATGAAGGAAACCGCCGAAGCCTATCTCGGCGAGACCGTCACCCAGGC
>NZ_JBEVLL010000042.1:0-9998 GCF_040509215.1 Devosia sp. | reverse complement strand
GAGCGGATCAAGCTGCAGGAGCAGGAGTTCTTTGCCTCACGCTTGCCCGAGATCGCCAATGCGCCGAATAAGGCTGCGCGGGATCGCTTGATCAAGAAGTTGGAAAAAGCTCCGCCCGGAACCGGAGAACGCGCACTGTTTGACGCGTTCACCGAGGCGAAGCGCGAGGCCGAGGCGACCAGCGAATTCGTACGCGTGCCGGGCCAGGATGGCGGGCGTTTTGCCCTCACCGGGCGGGGCGACGTGAACACCTATGCGCTGTTCGCTGAACTTTTCGCCAACCTTGCCTGGCAGCGTGCCGGGGTAATTGTGCCGACCGGTATTGCCACCGACGCGACAACGGCGCCCTTCTTTGCACATTTGGTTGAGGCACGACGGCTGGCGCGGCTCGTGGATTTCGAAAATCGCGCTGGCCTGTTCCCTGCTGTCGACAGCCGCATGAAATTCGTCTTGCTTACCCTCGGCCAAGACGAACCTGCCGCGCATTTCGCATTCTTCCTGACCGAGCCTGCGCAGTTGGCCGAGCCCGAGCGCAATTTCACGCTCACGCCCGCCGACATCGCCGCGATTAATCCGAACACCAAGACTGCGCCTGTATTCCGCTCCCGCGCCGATGCAGAATTGACCGCCAAAATGTACGGTACCGTCCCCGTGCTCATCAACGAGGAGAAGGGCGACGCAGGCAACCAGTGGGGCTTCAACTACATGACGAAGATGTTCGACATGGCAGATAGCAGCCACCTTTTCCGAACCGCAGAACAACTTTCGCAATTAGGTTTCGTGAAACGCGGCACTGATTGGTTATCTCCACCCCAGTTACCGCCTGAACGGCTTGTTCCGCTTTTCGAGGCCAAGATGGCGCACCAATTCGATCATCGGTGGTCTGGCTATAATGCGAACGGCGAGAGCCTTGAGTTCGGCGAAGCCGAACAACGTTCACCGGAGTTCGAGCCTTCTCCGCGGTATTGGATCAGCGCTGCTCTGCGGGATGAGCGAACTTTGACGATGAGGTGGCAACACCGCTGGTTGACTGGGTGGCGTGATATTGCGAGGGCGACCGACGAGCGGACGCTGATTGCCTCGATCGTCCCTGACGTCGCGGTGAACCACAAGATACGACTATTTTTCTTGCCTGCGACACCAAATGTCCACGTAAGCTTCACTGCGTCGTTGAATTCCTTGGTAGTGGATTACCTCGTCCGTCAGAAGGTTAGCGCCACTACTTTGGCCGTTTTCATGTTGGCACAATTGCCGATCCTTCCCCCGACCTTCTACACCGAACCCCGCCTCGCCTTCATCGCCCCGAAGGTGCTGGAACTTACCTACACCTCGCACAGCCTCGCCCCCTTCGCCCGCGATTTGGGCCATGACGGCCCGCCCTTCACCTGGGACGAAGACCGTCGCGCGCTCCTGCGCGCCGATCTTGACGCGTTCTACGCCCGTGCCTACGGCCTGACGCGTGACGAGCTGCGCTACATCCTCGACCCCGCCGACGTGAAAGGACCCGACTACCCCTCGGAAACTTTCCGCGTCCTTAAGGAAAAGGAGATCCGCCAACACGGCGAATACCGCACCCGCCGCCTCGTCCTCGAAGCCTGGGATCGGATGGAGGAGAATGGGGTGTTTGCTTCCCTCGGAATGGCTGACACAGCATCAGCCGCGGTCCGACAGGTCCAGCTGCATGGACCCGACGAGTATCAGGATGGCGTTTGGGCGTGGCCGCATGGTCTCAACGAGCGTGACAGGGTACGGGCTCAGCTTCGGGCGATTGTAGGCACACTGCCTGGGCCGTCAGATAGTCGTCGCATCCGTCTGGCCGCGCTTGCCTGCCTTCAGCCAGGTCTGCTCGATGGCTTCCTATCGGGAGGTGATCGTCAAGAATGGCAGCGTCTGACGGTGCACTCGAAAGGCGTATCCCAGCTTGTTCCGCCAACGAATACAGCGTGGGGCGTGGCCTTCAGTGAACTCGTCTCTTCTGCCGTTCTGGATGTCTCGTCCGACGGATCACAATGGAGCGCGGGATCAAAGCTTGACCGTTCTACGCTGGACGCAAATGATCCTCACGTCGGCCGAGCGATTTTTGCCTGGTCGAGGCTTGAACATGTGGACTTGGATCAAGGACTGGCCCAGGTTTCAGCCGTAATACTACCCTTCATCCGCGAGGGACGCCTTGCAGCCTGAATTATTTCAGCCCGCAGAAATAAAATTCACGCTGCCGGAAGGCCTGCCAGGACCACGTTTATGGATCCGGCGCTTGGCACTCTGGCAAAATCCCGAAAACCTTTTGCGCGACATTCAACTCAGGCGCGGTGTCAATGTTATCTGGTCGCCAGATCTCTCGGCGAACGGAGCAGGGGCCACTCCTCATGGCAGCGGAAAAACAACATTCTGCCGTCTGATAAGATACTGCCTGGGTGAGCGCCAGTTTTCGAGCGAGGAACAACGCCCGCTCATGCAGCATAAGCTGCCAAACGGTTTCGTTGGAGCCGAGGTCATTCTCGATGGCGAATGCTGGGTTATAACTCGCCCTATCGGAATGAATCTGCCCTCACGTGCCTCTCGAGCTGAGCGAATCGAGGAGACTTTCGACCAACTTCTCGTCGCCACGGAGCCCTCGACAATCGCACCGATGATTTCAGATCGGTTTTGTGCACGGTATCGAGATCAGGTCCACGGAAACTTGAAGCCAGATCAGGTCTGGGAGGTACTTCTTGCTTGGCTCACACGAGACCAGGAGTGTCGGCTGGACGATGTGTTTGATTGGCGTTCGAAGCGGTCTGGGTCTGGCTCCCCCGCTCAAGAGCTGTCTCTTGAAACAAAGCTGACAGTCGTGCGTCTCGCCCTACGTGCGCTTTCGGTTGAGGAAATTGGAGCCACCGTTCAATCTCGAACACTTGTCCGGCAGCGTGATGATCTGCGAGAAAAACTCGGTCACCTCGACTGGTTTCAAAGCCAGAGGTTTTCTGAGCTTTGTGAGGGACTTTCCTTTCCAAAGGACCGTGACCCGGCTGAGCAAATAGTCCGCAAGGAGCTCATCGACAAAGCCAATGAAAAGCTGGCGAAGGCCTTGGGTGCCGAGCACACCAAAGGTCAGTCGCCAAATGTCGGGTTGCGCGGGAGACGGCAGATCCTACAGGAAGAGCGCAATAAAAGCAGCGACGACCGCGCTGAAAAGAAGGCTATCTTACAAAGTCTTCCCGGCCAAATTGCTGCCATTCGGGCCGAACAGGGGACCGAGCAAGCAAGGCTGGAGACCGGCGTTATCGTACGGTGCACCATATGTCGTGTCAGCATCGACGAAGTGACAGCGAAAGGATGTGGCGTTTCTTTGGAGCGCTGCAATCTCGACGAGGTGAAGTCGCGTATTGATGGGGCCAAACAGCTGGTTGACGGACTGCAGCGCCAGCAACGCGCCTTGCCAGGTGAGATCGGCGATCTCGATCACAAGATCACAAACTTGGACGCAGAGATTGCCAGAATTGACGATTTGTTTTCTGAGCTCGACGACCAGGATTCCGCAAGGAATGCGACGGTCACCCTGGCGCGAGAATTGGTGCGCGAGGCCACGTGGTTCGATCGCCAATTGGAAGGTCGCGCCGCAATAGCAGAACGCCTGAACGTCATCGACAACAAGCTTGAAGGGGTACGCCAAACGGCAGGTCTCGAACGAGATCGCGCTGCGTCAGCGATAGGCGATCTGGAAACACTCTTTGGGCAATTAGTCGCGGCCCTCATGCCGAAGGGTTGCTTTGGCAAAATAAAGCTTGATGGCCATCGCCTTCATCCAGAAATTTCCCTCGAACGCGGCGTGGGTCTATCAACCGCTGCGGTGGAGTCATTCAAAATCGTTGCCTTCGATCTCGCCGCAATGATTCTTGCTGTGAATGGCAAAGCTGACATGCCGTCACTTCTCATCCATGACAGCCCACGCGAAGCAGACCTTGATGCGGGCATCTACTCCAACTTGTTTGATGTCGTGCTGGGTCTGGAGAAGCTGGCTGATCCACCACCATTCCAATATATCGTGACAACCACGACAGCACCCTCGGACATAAGCGCTGATCACCCCGCGTTGCGACAGCAGCTCTCATCGACTCCTCCTCAGGCCCGGCTCTTCGCAATGGACTTTTGATGATAGTAACGCCGCAGTCCTTCGTCACCCGTCAGGAATGCGACAAGGTGGCTTTTCAGAACGGCTTCCGCCGGCTGCAGGACGAAATCGAGGGTTGGAGGCTTTATCGTTCGACAACCGCACAGGGTTCGATCTGGATCGCATTTGAAAGCGACGGAGCATGGCTGCTCGCGCTTGACCACCCAGGTGTAATTGCTGAAATCGGCCTGAAACCAAGAGATCGACCAAGCCCAGGTCTCGCATGCTTTTCATTCGAAGATTTGGCCGCGCTATATGCATTGATGCCGCGCGTCTACGAACTTTCTCTAAGTCTTCCTGATGCGCCACTTCAGGAGTTTGTTCACCAGACCAGCGGCCTTCCGACAGCGACAGAAGCAGAGCGTCTACTCGCTCAAAGGGTCGGACAAAACATCTTTCGCGACAGGTTGATGGTATACTGGCGGGAGCGGTGCCCTTTGACAGGTATCTCTGACAAATCTCTTCTCCGCGCCTCTCATATCAAGCCCTGGAAAGACTGTGAAAGCGATGCCGAGAGGCTGGATGTTCACAATGGTTTCCTGTTGTCGTCTCTCTGGGATGCAGCTTTCGATGGAGGGCTCGTAAGCTTCAACGACGCAGGTGAGCCGTTGTTCTCGCACATCCTTAGCGAAACTGCTCGAAGGCTGCTGTTCTGGGACATGCCGCTTCCTCTTACCGACAAACACCGAGAGAAGCTAAGATGGCATCGCGCGCATTTTTCGTTTGCCGCCCCTTGATGGCCGCTCGAAAGCCATCGCGAGTACACCGGTGCCTTGGGCACGATAGGTGTTTTTTGCTCCCGATGCCGGCGCCCTTAACGTGGTGTCGATCTGGCGGGCTTGTCTACACGGTATCCTCCACGGTGCGGATGCATCGTAGCGATCCGTTCGCGGTTCGAGATCTGAAATGAGCCGAAGCTAAGCGGTGGTCAAATGGGCAATCGTGGCGGGGCGTACCGCAGTATTTAGTCGGCATGTCGACAAAGTGGCCGAGGCCGCCGCCAGCCACGATCTGCACTTTTGCCGAAGTGGTGGATTCGGCCCGTGTTAACCATGCGATCGTGGAGTGCCTTGTATCCTGAACGAGGATCCTCATCTTGCACATGTCGGCGCCAAACGGCCCGATATGGTCTGAAACGCTCTGTGCAAGGAGCGGCCGACAGGGGTGTGCAAACCACCTGCCGACCTGACCATCCAACTCCTGCACTCACAGGTGTCACATGGCTAAAGCCTTTTCTACCGGCGCGGACGCTTCGAGCAAGTCCTATTCCTCTATGATGAACTATTCCCCGCCGGTCCTGTCCGCCGGTCTGGTTCAGCACGCACTGCTGTCCGGGTCGACGCAGCTGACGATCCTGCGCATCGTCGATGAGACCGGTAGTGCGTGTCTCGGCGACATCGCCGACGGTCTGGTCGATCACCCCGATGCCGCCGGCGCTGTGCTCGTCATGGTGGATTTGGGCATTCTCCTCATCGACTATGTCGGAGTGATCGACGAGCATGCCTTGGTGCGTCGCGCGCCTTCTGATTTTAATCCGACGCCTTTGGGCAGCGAGCTCGGTGCTCGCGGTAGCGATAGCGGTGTCACTGAACGTGTCGATAGCGTGAAGGCCTCTGCGGCCCCCCTGCCTTCGGGTATCAACCGACTGGCCGCTACGCCCTTCGTTCCAGCCGTGTATGTGGCGGCACCTGAGGCGCGCCGGAGCCTTGGTAAGATTGGCGCTCTCGCGCGTCCGGGTATTTACGCGCTGATCGGCGAACGCCAGGTCTATATCGGCGCAAGCTCGACGGTCGGCGCCCGTGTCGCCGGTGGTCAGCAGCCAATCGCCGATATCAAAACCATTGTCGTGATCAACGACGCCAATAACAGTCTGTCTGATGTTGATGTGCTTGCAGCAGAACGGATGTTCTTCACGCGTGTGCAGGCAACTCGTGCCTATCCGGTCATGAATGAGTTGCCTATGGGCGCTGCTCTCGACGCGCAGCGCTATAGTGAAATCGATGCCTTCCTCGCTCAAGCGTGCCTGACGCTGCGCCACAATGGCCTCCTGTTCGCCGGGGGCACAGCACGGGCCGTGCTTGCCGGTCCCCGCAATGAGGCTGGGCGCGTGGGACCGATGCGCCCATTCAACGAAATCCCCACGGGCGAGCGTCTCGAGCTTTGCTTTGACGATGGCCTTGTTGCTCTGGCCGCCCGCCAACATGACAATCGCTGGGTCTTGCTCCAAGGCTCGGACGTGCGCATTGAGACCGCGGCGAGTGCCAATAGCAGTACGCGCTTTCAGCGTTCTGCCTGGCTGCATGCCGGGCTGCTCGAACTCTCGGCCGACGGCCGCAGCTTCGTGACCACTCGTGACCTGGTTTTCCGCAGTGGCAGTGGTGTCGCGCAGTTCTGCGTCGGATCCAAGGGGCGCACCCGCGATAGCTGGCAGCCCATCGATCCCGATGGCGGGCTCGATTTGAACACTGCCGCGTTGATCGCCGCCTAAGGCGGCAATCCCAAAACACCTCATTCTTTCTTACTCGACGGAGTGCGCGCGCTTGCGCGTCCTCTGGCGCATGGAGTCTGCCTGTCATGGCCAAGCACGATATCGACGACGACGACTTTAACCCCAGGGACCTCGACACGCTCACCAAGGCGCAGATCAGCTCCGCTGACTGTCTGATCGACGCAGCGCTGAGCAAGGCGCTCACTGCAAAAGCGCGAACTCTGATCGCGCGCGGATCGAGCGCAATTGTCCTCGCTGTACCTGATCTAGAGTGGTCGCAGCTGTTGGTGAGGCGTGTCGCAGAGCTCTCAGACAAGATCTCGGTCAGTGCGGTTCACGAACGCAGCGGCCAAAGGAAAAAGGATGATCTAGTTGGGGCGGATGCATTGCGAATGCTTCAGCGTGGCCGTTGTGTCGTGTTCATCTCCCATGATCCGGCCGGAACTCTGGACCCTGTGGTTCTCGCTGCGGCAGATGTGACCATCTCGATCGGAGCAATCACTGCTCCTGTGCTGCGCAAGGTCATCCGGGAGGTGACTGGCGGTATTGCCCGAGGTGTAACGCCTGACATGGCCGCGCTGCCTTTGTCCTCCGTCATCAGCGCGATCCGTCCCGGTATTCCAGCGCGCGAATGCGTCGCCAATTTGAAACGCGCGATTGTGCCAGTGCGGCAGACCGCTGAACCCGACGTGCCGCTGCTCACCCAGATTCCACTTGTGAGTGAGGTGCGCCGCTGGGCCGATACGTCACTTGATGACCTTGCTGCTGTCGCTGATGGAACGCTTCCGGCCAACGCTTTGACTTATGGCGTGCTAGAAGGTCCTCCAGGCGTTGGCAAGACGCTTCTGGCGCGCAGCCTTGCCCGCACCGCTGGGTGGAGTTTTGTCGATAGTTCGGTCGGCTCCTGGTTCACCACGGGCGATGGTTACCTTGGCGGTGTCGCTCGTAACTTGAAAAGCTTCATTGATGCGGCGATTGCCGCCGAGCCTGCGATCGCCTTTCTAGATGAGCTTGATGCTCTGCCGGACCGATCGGCTTTGGACGCCCGCAGTCGTGACTGGTGGACGCCTGTCGTGACCCTGATGCTGACCGAGATTGATCGTCTCCGCGCTTCCGGGGCGCGCGTCCTGATCCTGGGGGCCACGAACTACGCCGACCGTCTGGACGCGGCGCTCATTCGACGACTCCAGCAACGGATTGCCGTGCGCGCGCCTCACAGCAGGGAAGAGATTGCCGATCTCTTCAAGTTCTACCTCGAAGGTGATCTGGCAGAGGCCGATTTGATGGTCTTGGCCCACTTGACCACCGGCACGACGCCTGCTCGCGTGGAGGGCTGGGTGCGCCAGGCACGCGCCACGGCGCGCATCGCACAACGGCCCCTCGTGCTTGAGGACGTCGTCGCACAGGTCACGCCGAAAGACGGCCGCCGGCCTGACGATATCCGCGCGATCGCGCTCCATGAAGTAGGGCACGCCTTGGTTGCTCATCGGCTTGGCCATAAGGTCGAGATGGTGTCCATCATCCCCGACGCATCAATCGGTGGTCAGGTCACTAGCGCGCTGCCGACGGTCGTTCCGACGCTGTCCCATATCCATGACATGGTCACGGTCATGCTGGCCGGTCGTGCCGCCGATATTATGCTGGGAGGAGGGGCCAATAGCGGATCCGAGAGCGACCTCGAGAACGCAACGCGAATGCTTATCGATGCGTATGAGCGGCAGGGCCTGGGGCAGGGGCTCTTATACGGTCCCGCTACCTCCAGAATGCCCTCGTCCGTCACAATCAAGGCCGTGTCTGCGGATTTGGCGGCCTTACTTGAACGCGCCGTGGCCATGCTCAAGGCAGAGAGCGATCTTGCGATCAAGCTCGCAGAGCACCTCGCAGCGGCGAAGGTTCTATCGGGCGAGCAGGTCAAGGCCTTTTTTGATGCCAGCTTGCCCCGTTCCGTTCCGCGAACTACCGTGCAGGCATCCCACGACGTGCTCCGTGTGCCGCTGTCAGTGTGAGGGCTGCCATGGTGCGTCTATCACGAAAGACCGTGCGCGATGGCCTGCAAGCCGCCTTGGCCATTCGCACTGGCAAACTCCCAACGAAGGCCGAGATCGAACAGGCTCCGCAGATATCCAAATGGGCCTGGACCGCCAACGATGCCGGATTTGCGCGGTTATTCGGTTGGGTGGAAGGGCACCCTCGGCTGGGGACAGGATGGTGCACGACAAGTGTGGTCCTGGCGATGGACACGGAGCGCCGTTGGGCTCGGACCGTGAGCAGGCTCTATCGTCTGGCTGAGCCGCTATCGCCGGAGGAGTAACGATCCGATTAGAGGGCGACGGTATCAAGCGGGCATGCTCGCTTGATAGCAAGACAGACTGGGGACCGCAGACGTTTTGTTTCTTGCCAGACCTTATCCGACACTGTCGAAGAAAGGAAAACGCATGACCAAACTTACAAACTCAATCTCCCTTGCGCTGTGGGGGAAAGGTGGCTCTGGAAAGAGCACGACCGCTCTCGCTCTCGCCAGCCTGGCGGCCGCCGAAGGGCGCCGCGCTGTCGTCCTTGATGCGGATCCACAACGTTCTTCGAGCGCTTGGTACCAGTCGAGCAAAACGCCGTCATTCGCAGTTCATAGTACCGAGGTGGTCGCTGTACCGGCCCTGCTTGAGCGCGCGAAGGCGCGTTATGACTTGGTGATCATCGACAATCCTCCTGCGCGCTATAGCGGTTCATCCCAGATTGTGCAGAGCGCGGATCTTTCGTTGATCGTCGCACGCCCGTATGCCTTTGATCTCACTTTGGCGCTTGAATGGGTGGGCATTGTACAGCGCGCCGGTGCCGAACCGCTCGTCGCACTAACTGCGGCACCTCCAGAGCGCCAGGGCATAATGGCTCCAGCTGTTAAAGCCGCTCGTGCCCGTTTGACCCAATCTGGCGCTCTAGTTTGGTCGCATCAAGTAACTCAGCGCCAGATCCACCCTGAGCTCATCGCCGGGGGAATGTCCCTCGCAGATCTGCCCGAGACCGCCTTTGCACGTGAGGACTATGAGCGCCTCTGGTTGTCTCTTTGCCGCTGGGAGGGATGCCATGGTTGATCAAACCAACGCCCGCGCCACTGCCGTCGCCGAAGACCTCCTGGAGCCGAGCGAGGGGAGGGCGCAGATTTGCTATCGGCTCTCCCGCGAGCGCCGCAACCTCCTGCATCGCCTTGCCCTTGATCGCCGTACGACTGTGCAGGCGTTACTCGATGAAGCTGTAGGCGACTTTCTCACCCAAATCCAAGCAGACATTTGATCCGCTCATATCGTATGCTGTTTTGCTAGCAAGCGGGCAAGACAGCATACGATAATTCTAGGGCAGCCACTG
>NZ_JBEVLL010000041.1:0-15572 GCF_040509215.1 Devosia sp. | reverse complement strand
TCATTTCCATCAATGCGTCAGCGATTACATGCGCCGCGCTTTGCCATCGACTGTCTTGCCATACTTGCCGGCGTAAACCGGAATGGGCAGGCGGGAGACGATCCAGCTGACCATCAGCGGCACGAGGATGATGTCGTCAACCCAGCCCAGGATCGGAATGAAATCGGGCAGGATGTCGAACGGATTGACCAGATAGAAGGCAACGAACAGCGTCGCCGCCTTCAGGTAAAACGGAGTCTCGGCGGCCCGAAAGGCCTTCCAGAGCTGCACGACTTCCTTGCGGAACAGGATGAGGCGGGGGAGGAGCATGTTCATCATGATCAATAAATGGCCCCGATGGCTTCTGGTTCAAGGGGAAGTCGATCACATCTCTGCGCCGGTCTAGTTAACGAGCCCGCCCTGCTCCTTGAGGAGCTTGTAGATGGCCATGGCGTGGCCATGTCCGAGCTTGTAATCGGCTTTGAGCCAATCCGTGATCTGCGTCGCCTTGGTCCCGGGTTTGGTAAAACCCTTTTCGGTGGCGAGGCGAATAAACTCGCTGGGGCTGACGCCGGTCTCTTTTTCGATATTGGTGAGATAAGCGGCGAAGGTCATGGCTTTTGCTCCTGTTCGACACCGCGACGAATGGCTCTTGTCGATTTCGACGGCCTGGCTGGGTCAACCCGTCACGCTATTGTCCAGTTGCGCGCGGAGAAGGGAAGGCCTATCTCGAATGCACGCGTGAATGAGGATGAAAATGGCCGGTCCAGCGCCGCGTAGGCAGTCAGTCGGGGTCAATGTCGGTGGTGTGATGGTTGGGGGCGGTGCGCCCGTCGTCGTCCAATCCATGACCAATACCGATACGGCCGATATCGACGCGACCGTGAAGCAGGTCATGCAACTGGCACGCGCCGGTTCGGAGATCGTGCGCATCACCGTTGATCGCGACGAGAGCGCCGCCGCCGTGCCGATCATTCGCGATCGTCTGGCCTTCATGGGCTATGACGTGCCGCTGGTCGGCGACTTTCATTATATCGGCCACAAGCTGCTCACCGACCATCCGGCCTGCGCCGAGGCGCTGGCAAAGTATCGCATCAATCCGGGCAATGTCGGGTTCAAGGCCAAGCGCGATACCCAGTTCGCGACGCTGATCGAGATTGCCAATCGCTATAACAAGCCGGTGCGCATCGGGGTCAATTGGGGCTCGCTCGACGAAGAGCTGCTCACCAAGCTGATGGACGAGAACGCGGTGTCGGATGCGCCGATTTCGGCTGCGGCGGTGCAGCGCGAGGCCATCATTCAGTCGGCGCTGCTCTCTGCTGCCCGTGCCGAAGAGCTGGGCATGCGCCGCGACCAGATTCTCCTCTCGACCAAGGTGTCGGATGTGCAGCATCTCATCGCCGTTTATCAGGACCTTGCCGCGCGGTGCGATTATGCGCTGCATCTGGGGCTGACCGAAGCGGGCATGGGCTCGAAGGGCATTGTCGCGTCGTCGGCGGCCCTGGGCATTCTGTTGCAGCAGGGCATCGGCGACACCATCCGTATTTCGCTGACGCCCGAGCCGGGTGGCGATCGAACGACCGAAGTAAAGGTCGCGCAGGAATTGTTGCAGACCATGGGCTTCCGGCAGTTCCTGCCGGTGGTGGCGGCTTGCCCCGGTTGTGGGCGCACCACCTCGAGCACTTTCCAGACGCTGGCCAAGGAAATTCAGGACCATCTCCATGTCTCGATGCCGGAATGGCGCGAGCGTTATCCGGGGGTCGAGACGCTGTCGGTGGCGGTGATGGGCTGCATCGTCAATGGACCGGGCGAGAGCAAGCACGCCAATATCGGCATTTCGCTGCCGGGCACCGGTGAAACCCCGGCGGCTCCCGTCTTTGTCGATGGGCAGAAGGTCGCGACGCTGCGCGGGGCCGATGTGGCCGATCAGTTCAAGGTGATGGTGGCCGACTATATCGAGCGCAAGTTCGGCACCGGACGGCAGAACGCCGCGGAATGAACGAGCGCAATCAAAGGCGAATTTTCTGGCTCGCCATGCTGATCATCGTGCTCGGGGCGTTAAAATTCACCGGGTATCTGGGATAGTCAAAAGGGGCGCTTTGGGCGCCCCTTGGTTCTAGTCGATCAGGCCTCTTTTGCCTTCCACTCGGGCAGCGGGAAGACCCGGTCATAGCCCCAGTTAAAGACGAAGGCGTAGCCCATGTAGAAGAGGGCAAGCGCGATATCCATGACCAGGGCCTGCCAGATGGAAATCTGCAGATACCAGGCAACGAGCGGCAGCATGATCATCAGAAGGCCAAGCTCGAACAGCACGGCATGGGCGACACGGATGCGTGTCGTCTTGGCGGTGCCGCCGGTGAGGCGCTGCATCGCGTGGTCGAAGCCGAGGTTGTAGACATAGTTCCAGAGCATGGCGACGGTGGCGCTGGCCACGACGATTACCGCGGAATCGCCGCTAGGCAAATGGAATGCAAAGGCCGCGAGCGGCGTTGCGATGATGATGCCGATGACCTCGAAACTGACGGCGTGGCGAATACGGTCGGCGGTGGTCCGCATGGGAAATCCCCTGTGGTTCCGGGCCGTCCCGAGCGCTGAACCCTTAGTGGGGGAGGTCGTCCTCGCTTGGCTGTGGATATAGGATTTTCCCGATTTTCCGGCAAGCGCTATGGGGCATTTCCGATATTCCCCGGACGCAGGGCGAAGACGCCAGCCCGAACCGGCGCGCCACCGCCCATGTCGGGCACGGTATATTCGGCGAGCAGGTCCAGATGATCGAGCGGCAGGTCGCGGCGGAACGGATCGCCCACGAGGATTTTTGTGTGGGTCGCGGCGGCCGCGAGGATGGGCAGGGTGTGGCGGGTGACGGAGGTGTCGTAGAAGACGTCACCGGCGAGGATGAGGTCGACTTCGGGCAGGGTAGGCTGGGTCCACGAGGCAATCTCGATGCCATTGGCTTTGGCATTGAGCATCATGGCGGCGTGGGCATTGGGGTCGGGCTCGATGGCCCAGATTTTTGTCGCGCCAGCCCGGGCGGCGGCGATGCCGACAAGGCCGGAGCCGGCGCCGAAATCGAGCACGGTTTTGCCGGCGACGGTTTCAGGATGGTCCTGGAGATAGAGCGCCAGCACGGCGCCGCCGGCCCAGGCATAGGCCCAATAGGGCGGCTCATCGGCGCGGCCCTGCTGGGCCAGAAAGCCAATCAGCCCGCTTTGCGGGGTGGGGCGATAGAGCGAAATGTCGGGGCGGAAGGGGAGCGGCGCCAGGCTGAAACGCTGGCGGATGAACTCTTCCGGGGACAGGCTCACTCCGGAAGCTGGCAAGCATCCACCCACTTGTTGCCGCAGAGTTCGGCGAGGCGGTCGACGCTCAATTTGACCGAGGCGTGCGTGTCGCCGCCGGCGGGAATGACGAGGTCGTAAATCCTGAGCGAGGCGTCGAGATAGATCGGCAGCGGCGCGGGGAGGCCGAAGGGGCAGACGCCGCCGACCTGATGGCTCGTGAGGCGCAGGACGTCTTCAGCGCCGAGCATGCGTGGGCGGCCGCCGAAGGCGGATTTGGATTTCTGGTTGTCGAGGCGGGCATCGCCGCGGGTGACCAGCAGCACTCCCTCGTCGCGGATGCGAATGCAGAGGGTTTTGGCGATCTGACCGGGCTCGACGCCGTGTACTTCGGCTGCAAGTTGCACCGTGGCAGTGGAATTGTCGGTCACTTCAACGGCGAGGTCGGGCGCGCGGGCGGCAAGGTCGGTGCGGACGGATTCGAGGCTCATCGGCAAAACAACTCAAAAAAGGTCCGCAAGGCGGGTTTCGTATTTGAAGCGGGTCTTTTCCCGGATCGGCGTCGTCACCGCGCGGCGCATGAAATCGAGCGGCAGGTCCTTCGAGGTATCGAAGGACATCAGCTCGGACACCGTCACGCGCTCGCCCGCATAGGGCGTCACGGTGATGTCCATTCCGGCCTCGATCGTGCCGGGATTGAGCACGCGGCAATAGGCGCCGGGGCGGTTGGCGCGGTGGAAGCGCTTGACCCAGAATTTGTCGCCCATCTTGGCGGCGAAGGTCATGCAGGGCGTGCGGTGGTAAGTGACTTCCAAGAGGCAGTCGCCCATCTCAAAGCGGTCGCCAATGGCCGTATCGGCGCTGATGGGGCCCTGGATGACGAGGTTTTCGCCGAAGAGGCCCGGTGTGGAGGCGACGCCTTCCCTGGCCCACCAGTCATAATCGCCCTGGAAATAGACGTAGATGGCCTGATCGGAACCGCCGTGGTGCTTGCGATCGAGGATGGCGTCTTCGGCAATGCCTTGCGGGCCGATGGCGACGGGGCCGGATATCGCGCGCTTGTTGATGCCGGTGAGCGGGCTATAGCCCTCGATGTGTTCCGCCTTGCCGGTGCAGACAGCGAGGAGCTTTGCCATGCTACTTCTCCCGGCTCGCAAAGTATTTTGCCGTGGCGCGCAGGCCATCGGCCTTGGGGCCAAAGGTGCGCAGCGCCAGAATGGCTTCGTTGACCGTGTCGCTGAGCACTTTTCGGGCGCCATCGACGCCGAGTTTTGAAACGAGCGTCTGCTTGCCGGCTTCGGCGTCCTTGCCGGTCGCCTTGCCCATGGCTTCGGGCGTGGCGGTGACGTCCAAAATGTCGTCGGCGAGCTGGAAGGCGCGGCCGGCGGCTTCGGCATAGGCGGTCATGGCCGAAAGGGCGCGGGGATCGGCGCCGCCGAGAATGGCGCCCATGCGGACGCTGGCGCGGATCAGGGCGCCGGTTTTCATCGCCTGCATGATGGAGATTTCGCCTTCGGAGAAACCGCCTTTTTCCCCTTCGATATCGCGCATCTGGCCGCCGACCATGCCGCCGGCGCCGCTGCCCAGAGCTAGTTCGGTGACGAGGCGGATGCGCACGGCGGGATCGGCATGGCAGGAGGCGTCGCCGAGGACGGCGAAGGCGTGGGTGAGAAGGGCGTCGCCGGCCAGGATGGCGGAGGCCTCGTCAAATGCCTTGTGAACAGTGGGGCGGCCGCGGCGCAGGTCGTCGTCGTCCATCGCTGGCAGGTCGTCGTGGATCAGCGAATAGCAGTGCACCATTTCGACGGCGAGGCCGGTCAGCAGCGAGGAAGAGGGCGGTAGTGAGAAGATGGCCGCGGCCTGGCGGACAAGCAGGGGACGCAGGCGCTTGCCGCCTTCGAGCGCGCCGTGGCGCATGGCGGCGACGACGCGGTCGGCCGCCGGGCCGGGGCCGGAGAGCCGCGCACCGGTCAGAAAATCGGAAAGACCGGCCTCAACGGCGCGGGCGCAATCGGCACTGTCGGCGGAAAAGTCGTACATGGCTCGTTGCTAACCCGTTGGCATGAAGGCTTCAAGGGGACTTCCGGCCTTGGCCGCCACACCAACTGCGGCTATCACCATGCCATGGCACGAAAAGCATCCAAGGGTATTTGGCGGGCACTGCGCTTTCTCGGCACCGTCATTGCGGTGCTGGTCGCCATTCCGCTGGTGCTAACGCCGGTTTATCTGGTCGTTGCCCCCATTTCAGTGCCGATGCTGGAGCGCTATGTCACCGGTCGGCCGGTGGTGCGGATATGGCGCGATATCGACGATATTTCGGACCGGTTGAAGGCTTCCATCATTCTCTCGGAAGATGGGCAATTCTGCCGTCATTGGGGTGTCGATGTTGGTGCCTTGCAGGCCGAAATCGATAATTTCATTGCCGGCGAGCCGACGCGGGGGGCCTCGACGCTGACCATGCAGGTGGCGCGGAACCTCTTTCTCTGGAACGATCCCGACCCAATTCGAAAAGCCCTGGAAGTGCCGCTGGCGGTCTATCTCGACCTGATCCTGCCCAAGAAGCGGATCATGGAGATCTATCTCAACATCGCCGAATGGGGGCCGCGGGGCGAGTTCGGCGTGGCCGCCGGGAGCGAACGAGCCTTCGGGCGGGAGCCGCAGAATCTTGATTGGCGCACGGCGAGTTTGCTGGCGGTGACGCTGCCCAATCCAATCGTGAGGAATCCAGCGCGGCCCAACGCGGGGCTGCTCAGGGTTGCCGGGATCGTCGAGGAGAGGGCGCGCACCTATGGGGAGCGCGCCAACTGCGTGGGGAAGAACGGTCGGCTCGACCTTTAGGCGTCGTCGCCGCCGCCATGTTCGCGGACGATGGCCGTTTCTGGCGTCGGCGGGGTTTCGTGCGGACGGCCGAAGTCGGGCGCGGCGGTTTCCTGGCCGGCATTGATGATCGAGCGGCGGATGGCGCGGGTGCGGGTGAACATGGCTTCGAGCGAGTCGCCATCGCCAGTGCGCACGGCGCGCTGAAGCACCGAAAGATCCTCAAGGAAGCGACCGAGCATTTCGAGCACCGCGTCGCGATTGGTCAGGAAAACGTCGCGCCACATGACCGGGTCGGAAGCGGCAATGCGGGTGAAATCGCGGAAGCCGGAGGCCGAAAACTTGATGACTTCGGACTGGGTCGCGGTTTCAAGATCAGCGACGGTGCCCACGATATTGTAGGCGACGAGGTGCGGAATGTGGCTGGTGATGGCCAGCACCATGTCGTGGTGCGCCGCGTCCATGATCTCGACCTGCGAACCCATGGCGGCCCAGAAGCCGGCAAGCTTTTCGGTCTGTGCCGCGGGCACTTCGGCGCCCGGCGTCAGGACGCACCAGCGACCGGCGAAGAGCTCCGGGAAACCGGCGGAGGGGCCGGAATGCTCGGTGCCGGCAATCGGGTGGCCGGGGATGAAATGCACATTGGCCGGCAGATGCGGGGCAACAACCTTGACGACGTGCTCCTTGACCGAACCGACGTCGGAGACGATGGCGCCCGGTTCGAGGGCGGGGGCGATGGCTTTTGCCAGCGCGTCATAGGCGCCGACGGGTGCGCAGAGAATGACGAGGTCGGCGCCGCGTACGGCTTCGGCGGCGTCGAGGGTGTAGATATCGCCGAGGCCAAGTTCGCGCGCTTCATCCAGTGTTTCCTGGCGGCGGGTCGAGATGGAGATGACATCCACGAGACCCTGGCGACGGGCGGCGAGGGCGATGGACGAACCGATGAGGCCGATGCCGATCAGGGCTAGCTTGCGAAAGTGGGTGCTCATTGGGAGATCACCATGGATTTGAGGATTTTTGCGACGCCGCGCATGGCGTCTTCGGAGCCGATGGAGATGCGCAGGCCCGTGGGAATGCCATAGGACTTGCCGACTTCGCGCACGATGTAGCCGCCCTCCATCAAGGTGTCGAAGGCGCGGGCAGCGGTTTCGGCGTCGGGGAAGAGCACTAGGATGAAATTGGCCTGGCTCGGCAGCACGCGCATGGCGTTGCCGCTGAGTTCGACCGTCAGCCATTCGCGCCACGTGGCATTGTGCTCGCGCAGCTTGGCGTTGAATTCGACGTCGCGAGTTGCGGCGGCGCCGGCCAATTGGGCGGGCAGGTTGACGTTGAAGGGGCCGCGAATGCGGTGGATCGCATCGGTCACGTGATCAGGGGCGACCATCCAGCCGATGCGAGCGGCGGCAAGGCCCATCTTGGAGAAGGTGCGGACCATGACGACGTTTTCGGCTTCGCCGACGAGGTCGAGGCCGACGGAATAGTCGGCGGCCGTGACATATTCGGCATAGGCGCTGTCGATGACGAGCAGGATGTCGGGGCGGAGGGCGGCATGGAGCCGGCGCACCTCGGCATCGCTGAGATAGGTGCCAGTCGGATTATTGGGATTGGCGAGCCAGATCACCTTGGTCCGTTCGGTGACGGCGGCGAGGAGCGCGTCGACATCGGCGGTGTAATCGGTTTCGTCGACCATGACCATCTTTGCGCCGGCCGCCATGGTGATGATCGGATAGACCGAGAAGCCGTAGCGGTTCATCACCGCCTCGTTGCCTTCGCCAAGGTAGGTCTGGGCGAGGAGGTGCAACAGGTCGTCTGAGCCATTGCCGCAGATGATGCGGGCGGGATCGACGCCGTGCACTTCGCCGAGGGCTTCGCGCAGCAGGCGCGAGGAACCTTCGGGGTAGATTTCGAGGTGCTGCGCAGCGCTCGCAAAGGCAGCCACGGCCTTGGGGCTGGCGCCGAGCGGGGATTCATTGGCTGAGAGTTTTATCGCCTTGCTGCCCGGCGCGCCGGATTTGCCCGGCAGATAGGGCGCGATATCCAAAATTCCGGGCTGCGGAGTGGGGCGAGTGGGAGCGGTCATGACGCACTTTTATGACAGGCAGGAAAGGCCGCGCGGACCATATGCAAAGCGGGGAATAAAGGCAAAGGCTCTCTCAGCTTGAGCGGGCGGTTGCCGCGGAAAGGCCTGGGAGGCGCACATAGCGTTCGGCACGCTTGCGGCGGGGCACGGCGGGGAAGGCTTCCTTGCGGGCCCTTACGCAGATGACCCCGCTCATCGGCGGGCCGAAGAGGCGGCCGATGCGCTCGAAGAAGCGGGCGGAACGCAGGACGAGCGAGGACTGGATGGGTGGCATGAAGAGGCCATCGCGCCAGGCTTCGGGCACGAAGCTGTGGTCGCGCAGCAGCTTTTCAAGCTGACCACCCGAATAGGGGACGCCTTGCCCGAAAGGGGTCACGTCGCGCTGGGCCCAGATGCCGCGGCGGCGTGGCACGACCAGCACGAGGTGACCATTGGGTGCGGTGACACGCCAGAGTTCGCGCATCAGTTCCTCGGCATCGGCGACATGCTCGAGGGCATGAACGGCGATGGTGATGTCGATTGAGGCGTCCGCGAGCGGCATTTCGAGGGGATCACAGAGGACGGTGTGCGACGGGCCTTCGCGCGGCCAGGCCGAGGCGCCCTGACGCTCGGGCATGAAGGCGAGGACGCGCTCGGCCGGAGCGAGGGCGAAGCGCAGATAGGGGGTGGCAAAGCCGAGGCCGAGGACGCGGCGGCCCTTGAGATCGCCGGAGAGGCCAATGATCTGCTCGCGCACCAAAGCGCGGGAGATGCGCCCCAAAGGCGATTTGTAATAGGCGATCAGGCGGCCGATATCGCTGCTCATGAATCAAGTCTAGCCAAAGCCATGCGGGTTGTCATCGCGGGGTATCGGACCTAGCCTTCCCTCACCCAAGAAAAGGAGCCACAGATGGCCGTGATCGTCGACGTCTTTCCCGCCCGCCAGGACAATTTCGGCTATCTCATCCATGACGAGGCGACGGGCCGCACGGCCGCACTCGATGCGCCGGAAGCGGCGGCGATCCGCAATGCCTTGCACATGCGTGGCTGGACGCTCAGCGACATTTTCATCACCCATCATCATCTCGATCATGTCGAAGGCATTGGGGAATTGAAGGCCGCTTTCGGCAGCCGGGTGGTGGGTCCGCGGGCGGAGGCGGACAAGATCGAGGGGCTCGATGAACTGGTCGGCGATGGCGACCGGGTCATGCTGGGCGAGACCGCGTTCGACATCATCGAAACACCAGGCCATACGCTTGGGCACATCGTTTATCATGATGCTGCAAACAAACATCTCTTCTCGGCAGATGCGCTGTTTTCGCTCGGTGTTGGACGGATGTTCGAGGGGACGCCGGGGCCGATGTGGGCGGGACTGGAGCGGCTGCGGGCGCTGCCGGATGAGACGCTGGTTTATTGCGGGCACGAATATACCGAGAGCAATGCGCGGTTCGCCTTGAGTGTCGATCCCGACAATCTGGCGCTGCAGGCGCGGGCGGCGGAAGTGAAGGCGCTACGACTGGCGGGGAAGGCGACCATTCCGTTCGAACTGGGCGAGGACAAGCGGGCCAATCCGTTCCTCAGGGCCGATGCGCCGGAACTGGCGCGCTACTATGGCATTGAAGGAAAAGAGGCTTTTGAGGTTTTTGCGGCCATCCGCAAGGGCAAGGACAATTTCTGATGAGCGACAAGCTGACCTTCAAGCCGGTGACGGACAAGACGGTCGGCGATTTCGAAAAGCTGTTTTCCGCCAAGGGCAGCCCCAGCTATTGCTGGTGCATGGCCTGGCGGGCGACGCCAGAGGAGATCAAGAACAGTTCGCGGCCCCTGCGGAAAAAGCAGATGCTTGGGCGCATTGCCGACGGGGTGCAGGTGGGGTTGCTGGCCTATGAGGAGGGCGAGCCGATCGGCTGGATATCCCTGGCGCCAAAGGAGAATTTCCGCAAGCTCGGTGGCGTGGAGGAGAGCGATGGAGTGTGGTCGCTGACCTGCATGTTCGTGCCGCGGGCCCGGCGCGGGGAGGGGCTGGCCAATGCGTTTATCAAGGGCGCGGCAGCCTATGTGAAGAAACAAGGCGGCAAACTGCTGGAGGCCTATCCGGTCGACCCGGATTCCCCGAGTTACCGCTATATGGGTTTCGTTCCGGCCTTCGAGCGGGCCGGTTTTGCCGAGACGGGCCGCGAGGGGAAGCGGCGGCATGTGATGCAGCTTTCGCTGTGAGCCCATCACATTTTGGGATCCCAAATCGTTAACAGACTGTTAACGTCTGGCACGCGCCTTGCACCTTGATGTGCAGGGGCCGGTTGATCCGTTTCAAAGTGGAACAACTGGCCCTCGATGACACAGGCGGGAGACCAGAATGAGCGAGATTGAAACACAGCGGACGCAGCTTCCCGTACCGGTCACGGTAGCGGGCCCGCGACCCTCACTCGCCTGGAGCGCGCCGACTGCCGCCTTTGTCAGCCAGTTGATTGCGGCGCGAGAACACCTGCCGAGCCAACGTGAGCGCCGGACGGCGAGTGTCGACCGGGCCGTGGGGGCCTATCGGCAGGGTGCCGGGGTTGCCGTGAAGCGGATGCCGGAAGGGTATCGCAAGACCGTCGTCGTCTGATCGGTACAAAAAGAAATCCCCGCCCGATGAGCGGGGATTTTGCTTTTCAGGGCGAGCTGGCTTCAGCTCATTGATACGTCGCGGCTGGCGCTGGTGATGGAGACAGTGAAGCCGGCGACGACGTCGATCAGGCTCATGACCATCAGCAGGAAGAAGACCGAGCTGGACGCGGCGCCCACCAGCAGGAATTCGATGAGGAAGACCACGAAGAGCAGCATGGAAAGCATATGCTCGATGATGGAATTGCGCGCTGTCTGGGTCGATTTCAGCACTTCGAAGAACAGCGCCAGAATGCCGACCACGAGCAGCAGATCGCCGGCGGTGATGGCCCAGGGCATGCCCGAGGGCATGGGGATGGAGAAAAGACCTGCGCCCCAATTGACCGGATTGCCGCCGAAGAAAACGAAGACGGCGATATTGTAGAGCACGAAGGGAACGACCAGCAGCGGCACGATGAACGTGTTGCCGCGGCGCGGTGCGTGATGAGTGGGCAGGACGACGGTTTCCGTCATGAAGGCCTCCGGTTGGTGCCCGAAAGATGCCAGAGGAATAAGGCGGGCGGAAGAGAGCTTAGCGCGGTGTTTTTTCGATCCACGGCGCGCCGGAGGCGGTGAGGAGTGTCACCAGCACCTTGTTCATCGGCGTGGGGATGCCGTGCTTCTGGCCGAGCCGGACGATGACGCCATTGCGGGCGTCCACTTCCATGGGGTGACCGGCGAGGCGATCGGCATGGAGCGAGCCGCCGGAGCTGCCTTCGGGCATATTGCGCGAATTGCCGATGGCCTGTTCGACGAAGTCGTCGGGGATGGTTGCGCCTTCGGCGCGCCCGACCGCGGCACATTCCTCGACGATGCCGCGGACGATAGCTTCGAGGTCGGGGTTCCAGGCGGGGCCGGTGGCGCGCAGGGTCAGCGAGGGCACGATGGCGATGGAATTGCCGGTGAGCTTCAGCCAGGCCTGCGAGACGAAATCGGCGTGGGCTGCTGCTTCGATCTCGGTTTTGGCAAAGAGGGCGGAAAAATCCTCGCCGTTCTGGCCGGCAGGCACGGAGATGATGCCGTGGCGGTGCTGGGCGATGCGGCCGGGGGCGCTGCGGGCGGCGGGCAGGTTGATGATGACGGGGACAATGCGGGCGGCGGGCACGAGATGCTCGAACAGGCGCTCGTGCTCGACCCCGTTCTGGATGATGGCGACGCGGGTGTGGTCGGCAAGAAGATGGTCGAGCCAGGGTTTTGTCGCGTCGGCGTCATAGGTCTTGGTGGCGATGAGGACCCAATCGACGGGCGTGCCATCGGCCGGCTTGGTGATGATCTTTGGCTTTGCCGTGATCAGTCCCTGGGGTGTTTCGACCTGCAGATCGTCAAAGGGGGTTCGCGCGCAGACGGTGACCTCGATGGATGGGTCCTGGGCAAGCCAGGCTGCCACCGTGCCGCCAATGGCGCCGGGTCCGATGAGGGCGATGGTGGTCATGGAAAACTCCGGAGGCAATGAGGCGGCGGGATAGCTAGCACTATGCCTGCCGTGGGTGACAGTGCAAATGGCTATATTTCGCCAGCAGCTGGCGCAGCGCCCCCACCCTTAATCCCTCCCCACAAGGGGGAGGGAATGAGGGTGGGGTGACGGGAGCCACGAAGCCCCAGCGGTGCGCGCCTGAATCCTAGAGCTTTACCGCGAGACCCGTGCGCACGCTCTCGTCGGCCGCGAGGCAGATGTTGAGCGAGGTGACGGCGTCGTTCATGTGGCGGGTGAGGTCAAAGTTCTCGGTGATGGCGCGGTAGACGAAGTCTTGTTCGCGATCGCAGAGACCCTGATGGTCGGGTTCGCCATGCATGTCGAGCCAGTCGTCGGGGCGGGCGGGCTTGTTGTTGCCATCAAGGCCCGCGTGGTGGACGAGGATACGCGAAGTCTGGGTGTGGGCGTTGATATCGGCCGAGGCGGCGCCCTGGTCCATGACGATGGAGACCGAGCCATTGGGCGAGATGACGTCCTTCACGAAGAAGGCGGTTTCCGACATCATCGGGCCCCAGCCCGCTTCGTACCAGCCGACGCTGCCATCATCGAACAGCACCTGGAAGTGGCCGTAATTATACATGCCCTGCGGCAGGCCCTTGGCGAGGTTGACGCCCATGCCACGCACTTCGACGGGCTTTGCGTCGGTGATCTGGCACATGACGTCGACATAGTGCACGCCGCAATCGACGATGGGCGAGGTGGTCTGCATGATCGAGCGGTGAATGTCCCAGGCGGGGCCCGAGGACTGCTGATTGAGATTCATGCGGAAGACATAGGGGCCGCCGAGGTTTCTCGATTCCTCGATCAGCTTGGTCCAGGAGGGGTGGTGGCGGAGGATATAGCCGATGACAACTTTTTTGTTATTCGCCACGGCTGTGTCGACGACACGCTGGGCATCGGCGACGGTGGCGGCGAGCGGCTTTTCGACGAAGACATGGGCGCCCGATTCAAGGGCGGCCACGGCATAGTCGGCATGGGTATTGGTGTGGGTTGCGATCGAGACGACGTCGGGCCTGAACTCGGCGAGAGCGGCCGCGTAGTCGTTGCGGATGGGATAGCCGTTCAGCTCGGCGGGCAGGGTGGGGGCCGAGCGATTGACGAGGCCGACGATCTCGAAGCCGGGATGGGTGTGATAGGCAATGGCGTGGCTACGGCCCATCTGGCCAAGGCCGACGACCAATACCTTCAATTTCGTGTTGGTCATTTCGGGTCTCCTGAAGGTTTGGTTCGGCCTTGTTAGGTCATCCCAGGATGGGCCCCGGCCTTCGCCGGGGTGACAGCCCGCGGGTGGACGAAATCAAGCAGTGCGGCGTTCTTTGGCGATCTGGCGGGCGCCGAAGGTGGCCAGAGCAGTCGAATAAAGCGTCGGATTGGTGGCGGTCACGGTGGGAATGACGCCATTGCCGGCGACATAGAGATTGTCAAAGCCCCAAACGCGGCTGTTGCGATCGCAGACGCTGGTGCCATCGTCCTTTTCGCCCATGCGGACGGTGCCCTGATAGTGCAAGGAGCTGCCGACGGGCTGCACGAAGGTGGCGAAGCCGGGGGCAGGGCGGCCGATGATTTCGGCAACTTTCAGCGCGGTTTCCTTGGCCCATTCCAGGCGCTTCTTGTCACCCTCGGACTGGGTCCAGCGGATGGAAATGCTCGGGAGGCCGTGCCAGTCGAGTTTGGTGTCGTCGAAGGCGATGTGGTTCTTCTCGTCGATATCGGCCGGGCAGAAGACGCCCATGCCGATGGGCTGGCCGAAAAGCTCCGAGGACTTTGGCATGGTGTGGAGGCTCGCCGGAGCGATGGTCACCGAGAAAGGCAGTTCGTTGGTGGCCGGAATCCAGCTCATTGCCTTCATCGGCACATTGGTGTCGAGTTCGGCGATCTGCGAGACGATGTAGTGGTCGTTGATATAGCGGCCAAGCGCGGCAGGGCGGATGCCCGAGGCATGGAGGAGCTGGGGCGTGTGGAGGGCGTCGCAGGCGACGACGACGGCGCCGGCGGACAGGGTCCAGGTTTCGTCAGTGCCGGTGCGGGCGAGGACGACGCCGGTGGCGCGGCCGCCTTCATAATTGATCTTGCGGCAGGTGGTTTCAGCCAGGATGCGGAACGTGTCTTCGGACTCTTTTACGAGGTCGCCGAGGACGACGTCGGTGCCGTGCCAGCGGGGGCCATCGGCGCCGGGCGTGGCGGCCATGGGCATGGGCTGGACGACGCGGTCGGGCGAGCGACCGGGATTGAATTCGGCGCCGAGGCGTTCGCGCATGGTGACGGCGATGGGATCGGGACCGCGCGGGTCCTTGTGGACGCCGAGAAGACCCTCGGCGGTGCGGAGGGCCGCGTCGAGTTCAGCGGCAGGGATGAAGGGGACGCGTTCGGCTTCAGACGGGGTCGGCGTGCCGGTCGACCATTTGGTGCCCATGCCGCCGACATTGGCGGCGGAGAACCCGGCAAAGAGGCCTTCGCCATCGTCGCCCTCATTGGCGATGAAGAGGCCGGAGCGACGGAGGAGGGATGCATCGAAACCGCCGGCGCGGCGGGCTTCCCATTCTTCCTTGCTGATCGACATGCGCGCAGTGCGGTCGCCGCCCTGGGCGAGAATTTCAAGCTCGGCGCGCTTGTCGAGATCGAGCACATTGTCGAGATGGCCGCCAACTTCGGGCAGGATCTGCGGGCCGGCTTCGACGATCACGATGCGGGCCTCGGGCCAGTCGCGGCGAATGATCCGCGCATAGGCGCTGCCGGTGGGGCCGCTGCCAATGATCACGACATCGGTGGAAGAGATGGGCATCGCGATTTTCCGTCGAAAGTGCTGGTATGCAATTGGTATCAATGGTTCTAATTGGTATGTAAAGTCAGAATGCGACGTTGCAAAAAATTCTCATCCAATTGGACGCATGTCCCGGCCCCGAAACCGGTATCCCCTTTCGAGGGACATGCTTTTAGGAGCGCCCGAAATGAAGATTGGCCTGTCATCCTACAGTTTCCGTCCCATGCTGGCCGACGGCCGGATGACGCTGGAAACGCTGTTCGACTGGCTGCAAGAACATGGGGCGGAACACCTTGAGGTCGCGACGTTCTCCTTTGCGACGCCGGGGACGGAAGCGGGCTATGACCTGAGCCGGGACGAGGACGTTTTGAAGCGGCTTGAGGCTTCGGTGGCGCGGACGGGTGTGCCGATTTCGGGCTTTTGCCTTGGCGCGAGCTTTCTGCAAGGCGAGGGGCGGCAGGCGCAGATTGACATGGTGAAGCGCCATGTCGAGCTTTGCGTGCGGTTCGGCGCGAAGTTTCTGCGCCATGATGTGGTGACGTGGGCGCTGCGGCTGAC
>NZ_JBEVLL010000040.1:0-13828 GCF_040509215.1 Devosia sp. | reverse complement strand
CGAAGACGTACCGCGTCTTGTCTGCCGCCATGGCAAAGAGAAGTTTTGGACGCATCAGAACCGCTCCGGCACCAGAATGGCGCTGACATCAACGCCCTCACGGGCAAAAAGCGCCTCAAGCGCCGCGAGGTCTGGCGCATGCGGCGGCGCTGCCAGCGCGGCTTCCGCCTCCGAGCCCGCCGGCAGCGCCATGGCCGCCGTCACCAGCACCGTCGTCCCCACCGGAATTTCACCGCGCAATTGCGGCACGATGGTTTTGGAGACGATCAGGTTGGTATTGGGGAAGGCGCGGAACGCCCGGCCCTCGCGCTTGCCGCCGAGATCGAGAATGGCACTGACATCGGTCTTGCTCTTGGCAACCCCACGGCCCGGCTCGTCGATATAGGTATCGCCGTTGAAATCGGCCCGGCCGATGGCAAAACCGCCCTCGGTCGCATGCAACGCCCGCGGCGTGTTGATGCGATGCAGCCTTACATGCCAGTGATGCGCGGGAATGAGCCAGGTCTCAACCTCGACATCGCTCCACGGCTTCCAGCGCGCAAACAGCACATTCTCGGCAATCTGCGCCACCTCGTTGCTCTCGCGCACGCGGTAGTGCCGGCCATCATCCGAAAAGGCCAGCGCGCCGTCGAAGGCGCCGTTGTGATAGGCCCGCTCGTCCACTTCCACCGAGAAGCCGTAGCGGCTCGAATAGACGAACTTGGCGTACTTTTCGGTGCCCGCCCGCATCTGCCAGTTCTGCTGGCCGCTCGACAGCGCCACCACATTGCCCTTGGTATGCTGCATCACCATGCCCGGATGCTTCAGCGGCACCGGCTTGGCATGGAAGTCAGCCTCGACTTCCTCCGCCGTCCAGAACGGATGGTCGGCCGGCAGCGCCAGTGGCAGGAAGGCCTTCAGCGCCCAATAGGGCGAGCCCGCCGAATTGTAGCTCTCGGACATGAAGAGGTTGGGATAGCCATAGCCGATCGACAGCACGCCATCGGCATTGGCAATCGGTAGCTTGCTCCACCAGCGCAGGTGCCGCAGGAAATGTCCCTTGATGACACCCCATGGCATCGCCTCGACATCGGCAAAGGCCAGGGCACCCCAGAACCCGCCACAGGCAAAGCGATAGGTCAGGCTCCGCCCGAAAGCCAGCGTGCCACCATCCTCATCGAACCAGTGCTGAATATCCTGCGCGAAGAGCCGCGCCCGCTCTTTATAGTCGGCCACGCGCTTCTCATCGCCATTGGCGAGTTTTGAATAGATCAGCCCATAAAAGTGCATGGCGAACGGAATGTAGTGGTCGATCCGCCTGACATTGCCGTCGCGGTACCAGCCATCCCCGAGATAAAAACCCTCAAGTTCCTTGAGGAACGTGTCGGTATAGGACCGGTCGAATTCCACGCCGCACTGCTCAAGCCCGAGATCGACGAGAATGCGGAAGAACTTCCAGTTATTGTCCGCATAGTCAAATTTACGCGCATGCTTCAAATAGGCTGCGAGGTTATCCTTGGCCTTCTGCGGCAGCGGGTCCCACACCAGATGCGGCAGCATCTTCATGGTAAAACCGATGGCCGCCAATTCCACCTGGCGCTGGTCGATGCCGTTCACCGTACCCCAATATTCCGGATGCTCGGGATCGGTGCCGTTGGCGAGGCCCTGCCGGTAAAGCTCCCAGTGGTCGAACGCCCCACCGCCCGCCGCCAGCGGCGTCAGCCCCCAGAGCGGCCGCGCAAAGCCTTCGAGATCAGCCGCCGCCCGATCGAAATGCGCCCCCGCCCCATCGAGCCGAACGCGCGCCGACCCTTCGGAGAAATAGGGCAGCAGCGGCTGGAAGAGATCGCGAAGGCCTTTTTCGACGTCATCACGGGTCTTGAGGGGATTTCCAAAAAGCGGATTGGCTGTGGCCGGATCATAAGTCATTTCAAGCAAAGACCTTTCGGAGCGTTTCCAAGAAAAGTGGGCTCCACTTTTCTGGTTCGGAAGCGCGACAAACAATTAGGGAGTGGCCATGACTTCAGAGAAGGCATGGCTGCGAGATGGCGCTGCGTCATAAGCGCCCTTGAGATTGAGTGTGTCGGCAAAGTGGCAGGCGGCCATCTGGGTCGTACCGTTGATGGGGCGCAGCACCGGCTTTTCGGCCCGGCACTTGTCCTCGGCATATTTGCAGCGCGTGTGGAACGGGCAGCCCTTGGGCCGATTGCCGAGATACGGGATTTCGCCCTTCAGTTCCTTGTTCCGCCCCTTGCGCCGCGTCGGGTCGGCAATGGGCAGCGCTTCGAGCAGCATTTCCGTGTAGGGATGACGCGGCCGCTCGAACAAAAGCTCGGTCGGCGACGTCTCGACCACATGGCCGAGATACATCACCACCACCCGGTCGGCGATGTAGTTCACCACACCAAGGTCATGGCTGATGAAGATATAGGTCAGCCCGAACTCTTCCTTGAGATCGTCGAGCAGGTTCAGCACCTGCGCCTGGATCGACACGTCGAGCGCCGACACCGCTTCGTCGGCAATCACCAGCTTCGGATCGAGCACGAGCGCCCGGGCAATGCCGATGCGCTGCCGCTGCCCACCCGAAAAGGCGTGCGGATAGCGCCCGATGGCATCGGCCGGAATGCCTACCTTGGCGAGGGTGGACACCACCCGCTCCTCCAGCTCCCGCCCCTTGCAGATACGATGCACCCGCAGCGGCTCGGCAACAATATCGAACACCCGCATATTGGGGTTGAGCGAGCTCATCGGATCCTGGAAGATCATCCGGATATCGCGGCGCCAAGGCTTGATCGCCCGCTTGTCGAGCGCGGTCAGTTCGACTTTCTGCCCACCCTCCTGGTGGTAAAAGACCTTCCCCTCGGTCACCGGCTGCGCCTTGATGATGCAGCGCCCGAGAGTGGTCTTGCCACAGCCGCTCTCCCCCACGATGGCGAGGGTCTCCCCCGCCTCCACCGTCAGGTTGATATCGTTGAGCGCCACCAGCTCGCGGCTCTGTTTGAAGAGCCCGCCACCGAGCGTATAGACCTTGGAGAGATTTTCGACGGAAAGCAGCGTCGTCATGCGAGCGCCTCCTCTTTGACCTGAGTGAGGAGATGGCAGCGCGCCATATGGCCTTCGCTGACCTGTGTGCGCTCCGGCCGCGTCCCGGCGCATGGCCCAAAGGCATGCGGACAGCGGCTGGTGAACGAGCACCCGACCGGCCGATCTTTCGGAGACGGCACCGTCCCCTTGATCGGGGTCAGCCGCACGCGATCGGCCTTGCGCTGCAATTGCGGCACCGAATTCATCAGCGCCTGCGTATAGGGATGCTTCGGCGCCTTGAAGACCTCGAACACATCCCCCTGCTCCACCACATCGCCGAGATACATCACTGCAATATCGTCGGCGATTTCGGCCACGACCCCGAGGTCATGGGTGATGAACAGCATGGCCATGCCGAAATCGTCCTGCAACTGCCGCAGGAGATCCAGAATCTGCGCCTGCGTCGTCACATCGAGCGCCGTCGTCGGCTCGTCGGCAATGAGCAGCTTTGGCGTACAGGCCAGCGCCATGGCGATCATGGCGCGCTGCCGCAACCCGCCCGACAATTCGAACGGATAGGCATCCGCCCGGTCCCGCGCGCCGGGCACGCCCACCTGGTCGAGCAGCGCAACGGTGCGCTCCCGCGCCTGCTTGGGGCTCAAGCGTTCATGCAGCATGGTGATTTCGTCGATCTGGTTGCCGATCGTATGGACCGGGGACAGCGAGCTCATCGGCTCCTGAAAGATCATCGAAATCTGCGCACCGCGAATGGAGCGCATCGCCGTGCTGTCGGATTTGAGCCGGGCGATATCGGTCGCCCCGCCCTCACCCTCATAGATGATCTCGCCGGTGCGGATATCGGCATTCTTGTCGAGGAGGCGCAACACGGCCCGCGCCGTCACCGACTTCCCGCAACCGCTTTCGCCCACAAGAGCCAGTGTCTTGCCCGGCGTGAGGGTCAGGTCCACCTGCCGCACCGCCTCGATATCGGGCTCATCGGGCGAAGTGAAGACGATCGACATGTCATTGATGGAAAGGAGGGGCTTGGTCATGCCAGGCACTCCCGAAGTTGAAAATTACCGACCATGAGGATCAGCGGCATCGCGAAGGCCGTCCCCGAAGAAGTTGAGCGAAAGGATCACAATCACCACGCATAGGCCCGGAGCCAGCAGCCACGGCGCCGTCGCCAGCGTTCGGATGTTCTGTGCTTCCTGCAGCAGCGTGCCCCAACTGACGATTGGCGGCTGCAGCCCGAGCCCGAGGAACGACAGTGCCGTCTCCGCCAGGATCATGCCGGGAATGGCGAGCGTCGCCGCCGCAATGATGTGGCTGGTAAAGCTCGGCACCATATGCCGCGTCACGATGCGCCAATCGCTGGCCCCATCGAGCTGCGCCGCGGTAACGAAATCTTCCGTTCGCAGCGACAGGAAGCGCCCGCGCACCACACGCGCCAGCTCTGTCCAGCCGATGAGGGAGAGAATGATGGTGATGGCAAAGTAGGTTTGGAGCGCAGACCAATCCTTGGGGAGTGCCGCAGCGAGCCCGAGCCAGAGCGGAATGGTCGGCATCGAGCGGATGAATTCGACGACGCGCATTACTGTGCTGTCAAACCACCCACCATAATATCCGGCAAACCCGCCGATCACGATGCCGAAGAAGAGGCTCAGCGTCACACCGGCAAGACCGATGGAAAGCGAGATGCGCGTGCCATGGATCAAACGGCTCAGCATGTCGCGGCCCAGCCGGTCGGCCCCGATCACATAGAACGGATCGCGCGGGTTCTCGACACCCATGAACTTCACCGACATGGGAATGAACCCAGCGAGATAGTAGGGTTTTGAGGGCGCAAAGAACTGCACCGGAATGATCACTTCCGGATCGATTACGAAGCTGCGGCGCATGGCCTTGGGATCGACTTCGGTCTTGTACCCGTTCACATGCGGCTGAAACGCCCAACCACCATCTTCGGTACCGACGATGAACTGCAGTCCCTGCGGCGGCGCGTAGGTATAGCGGGCGCTATAGGCCGACGGATCGGTTGGGGCAAGAAACTCGGCAAAGGCCGCCACGAGGTAGAAGAAGACCACGATCCAGAGGCTGACCACGGCGAGCTGGTGGCGCTTGAAGCGCCGCCACATCAGGGCCAGTTGGGATTCGCGCTTGAGCCGTTTTGGCGCGATATGTTCGGCCGGGGCAATCGTATCGACGGCCATGTCACTTACTCCCATAGCGAATTCGGGGGTCGATCCAGGCCAACAAGAGGTCCGAGATCAGGGTGCCGATGACGGTGAGCACGCCGAGCAGCATGATGATGGCGCCAGCCAGATACATGTCCTGGCTTGTCAACGAGCGCAGCAGTAGCGGCCCGGCCGTCGGCAGGTTGAGCACCACCGAAACGATCACCGAACTCGACACCAGCGCCGGCAGCAGCCAGCCGATGGTCGACACCAGCGGATTGAGCGCCACACGCACGGGATATTTGAGGATGACCTTCCATTCCGGCAGCCCCTTGGCGCGGGCCGTCGTCACATAGGGCTTCTTCAGCTCGTCGAGCAGATTGGCGCGGAGGATGCGGATCAGTTCGGCCGTACCGGCCGTCGCCAACACCAGGATCGGCGCCCAGGCATGGGACAGGAAATCCCAGATGCGTGGCAGGCTCCAGCGGGCATTCTCGAATTCAGACGAGAAGAGCCCGCCAATGGTCGTGCCGAACCAGACAAAGCTGAGATACATCAGCAGCAGCGCCAGGAGGAAATTCGGGATGGCGAGGCCGATGAAGCCCGCGATGGTCGCGAGGTAATCGCCCAGCGAATACTTCTTCACCGCCACATAGATGCCGATGGGCAGGGCGATGAACCACATGACCAGAACGGCAAGGCCCTCGACGAGAATGGAATTACCCAGGCGTCCCCAGATCAAGGTCGTCACCGGCGCTTTCCACTCAAAGCTCTGGCCGAAATCGCCACGGAACAGGATGCCAGAGAACCACTTCCAGTATTGGACGATATACGGTTCGCCAAAGCCATATTGCTGGCGCAGCGCCTCGATGGTCGCCGGGTCCACCCGATCGCCATTGGCGCTGAGGGTGGCGAGATAAGTGGTGAGATAATCGCCCGGCGGCAGCTGGATAATGGCAAAAGCCACGAAGCTGACGGCCCAGAGCGTAAGAACCATGGCGATGAGACGCCGGAAAACGAAACGCAACATGGGCGTCTCCTTGGTATTACGAACTCGGTGCCTTGGAGGCACCCCCACCCTCATTCCCTCCCCACAAGGAGGAGGGAGGCGCAGGCTAAAATGTCTCGGTTCCATCGTCTCCCTCCCCCTTGTGGGGAGGGATCAAGGGTGGGGGTGAGCCAAGTGAACAGCTCTCCCACTTTTCAGTCCCCCCGCGGCCCTGGGGAGGGGTCGCGAGGGGCCGGGAGGGACCCTATTCCTGGGCGAAATACCACTGGAACGGGTCATAGGGTGCCGGGGTCGGGTACAGATATGCGTGCAGCATCGGTTCGGCTATGTTCCGCATATTGTTCTTGGCAATGTAGTAGCCATTGCCAGGCAGGCTGACGCCGATCACCGGGAAGTTCTCCTTGGAGATGGCAAGGATCTGCTTCATCAGTTCGTTGCGCGCTTCCGGGCTACCTTCGCTGCGCAGCTTGTTGAGCAGGTCCATCTGTTCCTTGGCCCAGTCAGCCGGCTCTTCGGCGATTTCCGGACGCGAGCCCTGGAACCACTGTGCCCAGCGATAGGCCCAGACCGATTCATCGTTTGCCGGCAGGTAGTAGCGCGGCTCCTGGATCACATCGAGGCCACCATCGCCCTGCCAGATCTGGGCGTCATAATCGCCCGTCGGGCGCTTTTCGTAGTAGAGCGTGCGGTCGATATTGTTGAGTTCGATGTCGATGCCACCGGCTTCGAGCTGGAGCTGCAGCAGTTCCATCATGTCGACCCATTCCGAACGGAACGAGGAGATCATGTCGATGGTGATCTTGAGCGGCGTGCCGTCGGCAAAGGTGTAGAATTCGCCGCTCTTGGTAAGGCCCGCTGCCTCGAACGCAGCCGCAGCCGCATCGGGGTCGAACTCTGTATATTGCTTGGCCATTTCCTCGTCATAGAACGGGGATTCCGGACGCGGAGCGGCCTGGTAGGGTTCGCCCTGGCCGGTGAAGATCACGTCGATGATTTCCGGCCGGTCGATCAGGTGGCTGATACCGATGCGGAAGTCCTTGTTCTGGAACAGTTCGCGGCGCTTCTCGTCCACATGGTTGAAGTTGAACTGCAACATGAGCGTGTTCATGTTGGAGGGGATGTTTTCCCCGAGGCGATAGTCGCCGGCTTCCTGTCCGTCAAAGAAGATCGGCTGGTTGGCGACTGTCGCGATATGGCGATCCTGGAAGTCGATCTCGCCATTGAGCGCCATCAGCGTGATTTCTTCGAGCGAGTCCGAAACGCGCATTTCGAGCCGGTCGATATAGGGCAGTTGGTTACCCTCGGTGTCGACCTTCCAGTAATAGGGGTTGCGCACGAAGGTCGTCCGGGTCGAGTCACCCTTGAGCGGCTCCTCGATCATCCAGGCATTCATCATCGGCAGTTCGGGATTGGCCCAGCGGATGGTTTCCGTCGCCCACGAGCAACGATCAGTCATCCACAGTTCCCAGGTCTCAAAGCCCGCAGCCTTGGCTTCCGCCGCCGCGTTCTCGTTGTACTTGGGGTAGAACTGGCTGCAATATTCCTTGTTGAGCGAGACGATGGTGAAGCCGTTGATGCTCGCGAGCTCGTCCATGATCACGCCATTGGGCTTCTCGAAGACGAAGCTGAAGGTCGTGTCGTCGACAACTTCAACCTTCACCGGATTGTTCGGATTCTTCATGAAGGTGCCGGCGCCATAGGTCGGCTCGCTGAAGAGCTCGGCCGCAAAGGCAATGTCAGCCGAGGTAAACGGCTTGCCGTTGTTCCACTTGAGCCCGTCGCGCAGCTTGAAGGTGAAGGTGCGGGAATCCTCGCTCACTTCCCAGCTTTCGGCCAGGTTCGGAATGATCTCTTTCCATTCGCGGTCATAGCGAACGAGCCCGTCATAGGCGACGGTGCGGCCGATCCAGGCGTTGTCGAGGCCGCCGCGCAGCGCGCTGTGCCAGGTGCCGCCATAGGTGCCGACGCTTTCGACCGGCGTGATCACCAGCGGATTGGCCGGCAGGCGCTCGGCAACCGGCGGCAATTCACCGCTGGCAACAGCGGCGTCCAATACCGGCGATTGCTGCTGCGCCCATACCGGCCCGGCCGCAGCCATCATGGCCGCAATGGCCACGGCTCCGGTCAGACGAAGCGAAAAATTCTTTCCCATACATAGTCCTCCCTTTTCCGGGGTCATCCCCGGCAATCACATTCGGCCGGCCGCTTCCTCGGCAGCTCGACCACGATTGTATTCCGCCCAAAGGACGTCACCCCGCTCAGGCGAGCGGCGCGATAACGACAGCAGCAACCACGCTCCGGCAGCGATGCCGGAAGGCGAATGACTTGCCCAACTCTCGATTTCTGGGATGTGACCACGCAGCGTGCGGGCGGCATTCGGACGCTGCCAGCAGCGCCTCCTGAACCGGTTCCGCATGCCACTGCCGAAGAGTCACCAATTCCCCTCCCAGGTTACGCTCGATGCCAACAGTCTGCTAACCGGCAGCTGTCTTATTCGTCACCGAACGAATGCAAAGCTATGCACAGTCTTGCGCAAATTCAAGCAATTTGCGCATTTCATGCAATTTACGCAATATTGCGAGAATTGCATTGCAGAGAGAGCCGGATAGGGAGGGGGTAACCGCGCAAAACTGCGTATTTTTCAACATCGAGGTCAAAAAAGTTTGCGGGACGGGCTGGGTAAATTGGCCATGGACCCGGCAGAACAGGGCCGCCACTCGCCGGACAGGGGGACGCGAGAGAAGACCCGTCCATCCGCCATCGTCACAGGCGGGCCAGTCCCGGTGGTCCATTCTTGCCGCAAAGTGGATTGCCAGGAAACCCGGAGAAGCCGACGGCTCCGCCCTGCACCCTATGTCATTCGACCGGATGAACCGTCTCGCCCTCGACCAGCGTCAGCCCGATCTCGAGGTGCTGCACGGCCCGCTCGCCATCCATATGTTGGGACAACAGCCGCACCACGCCACGCCCGATCGCCTCGCGATCCACCCGAACCGTGCTCAGCCGGGGACTGGCCATGCCGGCAATCGGAAGGTCGTCAAAACCCATCAGCGAAAAGTTCTTCGGCATGGGAGAGTCCTGCCCCAGGAGGCCATCGACCATCGAGACGGCCACGCTGTCATTCCAGCAGAACACCGCCGTAGCGTCATACTTGCCGCTCAAAAGCCCCGCCAGCAGCTCCTTGCCCGAGTTCTCGTTGGAGATCACCACCGTCCCCACCGCGTCGGGGGTCGCGGCAATCGCCGCTTCAAAGCCCCTGCGGCGCTGCAGGATCGTGTGCCGGTGCCGGTAAGTATAGTGCAGGAGCTTGCGATGCCCAGCATCGAGCAGGTGCTGCGTTGCCATATAGGCGCCGTAGAAATTGGCCGGCGCCACCGAACTCAGCCGCATCTTGGGGTCGACGCCATTGGCAAGAACCAGGCTGATATCGGCATCCAGCGCCCATTCCACCAGCGCCTCGTCGGGATCGATCCCGGCCAGGACTAGCCCGCCCGCGCCCGATTTCGACATGTGCCGCTGCACGAAATCAAGCGTCACATGGTCCTCGTTGACCAGCCGCACATCGAGCACCATGCCCGACTCCGCCGCCTGGCTGCGCATGCCTTCCACGATGCCGTGATAAAAACTCGCAAGGCTGCCGATGGCGCCATTGAGCGGCACCATGGCGACGGCGCGCTTGTCGAGATTGCCCGCCGCCGGCACATGCTTGCTCTTGTAGCCCAGCATGCGGGCGACGCGCTGCACATCGCGCCGCACCGCATCGCTGATGCCGATTTCATTGGCCAGCGCGCGCGACACAGTCGACACGGACACACCGAGCTTTTCGGCGATATCGGCTTGGCTGGCGCGCTTGCTGGGCATTTCCGAATTCCTGATTACTCACTACGCAATATTTGCATTTTTTGAGTAACGCAAGAATTCTCGCGCGTTAACGCACCCCGAACCGTTCCCCGAGCCATTTCATCTGCTCGCGATCCTGAAATGGGCCGCCGCCCTCGTGGTTGTTAAACTCATATTCCACAATGGTTTTATCCGCTCCGGCAAATGCCTGGTACGCCCCATAGACGGTCGAAGGCGGGCAAATATCGTCCATCAGCGCCACCGAGAACAAAGCCGCCGCCTTGCTCTGCCGCGCGAAGTTGACGCCGTCGAAATATCGCAGCGTTTCAAACACCTTGGCCGACTTATCCCTGTGCTGGGCAAGATAGCGTACAATCTCAAGATAGGGATCGCGCCCGGCAGAACGCACGGCCCGCGGAAAATCGCAGAGGAACGGCACATCCGGCATCACCGCCTTCACCCGGCTATCAATTCCCGCCACTGCCAGCGCGATGCCACCACCCTGGCTGCCGCCGCAAACGGCCACACGCTCGGGATCGACAAAATCCTGCCCCAGCAACATATCGACCGCCCGCACGCCATCGGTGAAGAGGCGGCGATAGTAGTAATCATTCCTGTCCAGGATGCCCTTGGTCATCACACCGGGAATGGACGAGGTCGAGCCGATCGGATCCGCCGTCGCGCCCATGCTCCAGCTACTGCCCTGCCCGCGCGTATCCATACGGAAATATGCGTAGCCCGAAGCCGCCCAATGCAGCAGCTCGTGCGGGAAGCTGCGCCCGCCGCCATAGCCGATGAACTGCACCACCAGCGGCAGTTTGCCCTCCCGGTGCTTGGGCAGCACCATCCAGCCCTTGACCGGATGGCCGCCAAAGCCGGGAAACGTCACATCGAACGCCTCGACAAGCTTCAGGGTCGTTTCCACCGGCTCGATGGTAACCGCGCCACCGATACCGCGGGCTTCAGCAAGCGTTTCAGCCCAGAATGTTGAAAAGTCAGCGGGAATTTCCACCGCGCTGCGATAGGCACCGAGCGCAGGGTGAACGAGATCGGGGAATGGCACGGAACGATCCTAGTATGGAAGAAACTACCCCAGCCTGCTCCCGCCACGGGCAAATTTCCAGCCATGGCCGCACTTTGCCACAGCAATCGCCGCTCACCGCCTTAGCGGTGAAAACGAGCGATCGTAAGCCGATGAAATTGTAGACTTTTCGCCACCGGCCTGAACATCGGCTCGGCCGGAACGAACAGCACGCGCCCTGCCACAACGTGCTCACGCTGCTCTTCGGCCAGCGCTTCCGGCCGCGGCACGATCACCTGCCAGTCGTCAGTCGAGGTGATGAGCCCCCGCGCGAAAGCATCGGCCATGCTGGCTTCCAGCACAATCGCATTGCCAATTTCGAGCGAACCGCCGAGTTCGCGTGGATGGATCGGCACGACCTGCAGCCGCTCATGTAGAATCTGAGCCTCAGGAGGGAAGCGCAAACCACTGATAGCACAGCGATAATTGTAGGATGTCAGTGCAAAACGGTAGAAGGCGAGATAGTCGTCGACGGAATGGGTGAACCCGGCCAAGGGCCGCTCACCAAACCCGTCCGGATCGTTTTCATCGATCATATCCACCCATCTCCGCAACAATCTTACGGAGATTTTACGATAGTGAAAACCCTAAGAAGCGCTCCAAACGCCCCGCCCAGGTAACGATATGCGATCGAAATGACATTTCAAAACCCCGGCTCTCGGCATAGGCTGCCGGAACGCATTTCTATTTCCCTCTAGGCCGGTGAAACGAAATGCCTGAATGCGCCCAAGCGCGGCACAAGATTGTCTATCGGACCGGTAGAGATTTATCCCGGCCAGAATTAGATTGAAGCCAACCAATAACTGGAGCGTCTCATGACCACGAAAACCCTCCTGCTCGCCGCCCTTCTGGCCGGCGTTGCGCTGCCTGCCTCCGTCCTCGCGCAGGATTTCGATCCGAACGCTTCCATCCGCATCGGCTCGCTCTATGAGCCGCAGAACCTCGACAACACCGCCGGTGCTGGCCAGGGCATCAACGAAGCCTTCAACGGCAACGTCTACGAAGCCCTCTTCCAGCTCACCGATGCCGGTTCGGTCGAACCCAAGCTCGTTGAAAGCTACGAAGCCAGCGAAGACGGCCTGACCTATACCTTCACCCTCAAGGACGGCGTCACCTTCCACTCCGGCGATGCGCTGACCTCGGCCGACGTTAAGTACTCTATCGAACGCGTTACCGCCGAAGCCTCCAAGAGCTCGCGCAAGCGCAGCCTCTCGACCATCACCGGCATCGAAACGCCCGATGACAAGACGGTCGTGATCACCCTGTCGGCCCGCTCGATCTCGCTGCCCTACAACCTCTCCTATGTCTGGATCGTCAACGACGCTGCAGCCGACATCACCGCTGCTGAAGACGGCACCGGCCCCTACCTGCTGGGCGAATGGCGCCGCGGTTCGGCCCTCGCTCTCGAGCGCTACGAAGGCTACTGGGGCGAAGCCGCCACCAATGGCGAAGTGATCTACACCTATTTCACCGACGCGACCGCGCTCAACAACGCGCTGCTGACCAACGCCGTCGACGTGATCACCTCGGTGCAGAGCCCGGATTCTTTGGCCCAGTTCACCGGCAACCCGGCCTTCACGGTCACCGAAGGCGCTTCCACCACCAAGGAACTGCTGGCCTATAACGACCGCGTCGCTCCGTTCGACAACGTCAAGGTCCGCAAGGCCCTGGCCCGCGCCACCGACAAGGCACGCCTCCTCAACTCCATCTGGGGTGACTATGGCACGCTGATCGGCTCCTTCGTGCCGCCGACCGACCCGTGGTATGTCGACCTCACGGGCGTCGATGCCTATGACGTCGAGAGCGCCAAGGCCCTGCTCGCCGAAGCCGGCTATCCCGATGGTTTCGAGTTCACCCTCGACACGCCCGACTACGATCCGCATCCGATCGTGGCGCAGTTCCTGCAGTCCGAATATGCCAAGATCGGCGTGAAGGTGAACATCAACATCATCACGGCCAACGAGTGGTATACCAAGATCTACCAGGAGAAGAATTTCGAGGCGACGCTGCAGGAGCACGTCAACCACCGCGATATCGTCTTCTACGGCAATCCTGACTTCTACTGGGGCTACAACAACCCCGACGTCGTCAAGCTCGTGGCCGACGCTGAGTCTGCAGGCTCGGAAGCCGAACAGGTCGAAAAGCTGACCGAAGCCAACAAGATCATCGCGGAAGACGCAGCCGGCAACTGGCTCTACCTCTACCCGCAGATCGTCGTTTCGGCCGCCAACGTCACCGGCTACCCGGTCAACGGCCTGAACTCTCAGTTCTTCGCCTACGACATTCAGAAGTCTGAATAAGCCAAAGCGCCATACGCTTCTGACTGTGAACACTCTGTCCACCGGCCTCTCGGCCGGTGGCTTTGCCTTTACGGCCCCGCTATTGTCGCGCTGACATCAGCGCAAGGACTATTCCCATTCTCGCCTACACCATCCGCCGCACGCTGATCCTGATCGCCTCGCTGTTCATCGCAGCGGTTGTGCTTTTCGTGCTGCTGCGCCTGCTCCCGGGCGATCCGGCCAATGCGCTCCTCGGCGTCGGCGCCACCGAGCAACAGATCGCCGCCGCCCGCGCCCAGGTCGGTTCCGACCAGCCGCTCTATGTCCAGTTCGTCAGCTTCCTCGGCAATATCGCGCGCCTCGACCTCGGCACCTCCTTCGTCAGCCGCGCCTCTGTGCTCGAAGAGATCGGCAACCGCATGGCCGTCACGCTGCCGCT
>NZ_JBEVLL010000039.1:0-6520 GCF_040509215.1 Devosia sp. | reverse complement strand
GCCCGCGCCGATTCAAGAAAGGACAGGTGCCGCGGCGATACCTCCGCCGCCATGGCCAGCGCCATCTGGCTCATCCCCCGTTGATTGCGCCAATCGCGCAGGGCCGTTTCGAACATGGCTAGTCTCCTTGGGTCCCAACCTGCCGCAGGAGCCGCCGTAATTCCATTACCTCGGAGGTAATTGTCGTCATGACCTCCCGCGCGCCACCCTCCAGCCATCGACAACCGGTCCTTTGGAGATCTGCAATGACATCCGCCGCCCAGACCCTCATCCTCCGCGATCCCCGCCTCATCTACCGCTTCGACGCGGTGCTCTCCTTGACCATGGGCATTGCCCTTCTGGCCCTCGCTTCGCCTCTCGCCAGTCTGATCGGCTGGGCACCCATGCACACGGTCCTCCTCGGAGCCGGACTCTTTCTCTTTCCCTGGGCCCTCGGCAATTGGACCCTCGGCGCTGCCATCGGCCCCGACAGGTTCTCCCTCATCGCCAATCTCCTCGGCGACGGTCTCTGGGTCCTGCTGAGTGTTTTTCTTCTTGTTCTTTATTCGGCTCAAATGACCGCGATCGGAGTAACCTTCATCATCGCTCAGGCGCTCGCCGTATCAGCCGTTTTCGCCATCAAGCTTGCCGGTTTCAAGACGTTGCGGGCCTGACATCGCATATGTGGGCGGTCGCGTCGGCCGCCCGCTTCCAACTGGTCCGAGCGCCGTTTACCCCTCGGAAAGGTTACAACTTTATGCACCGGTGTCACGAAGCATTAAGCCAAATTCTCATTGCTTTCCAGTAAGATGCCATTAAGCGTGCTGTTTAGGGCGATCTTAGTTCGGGCGTCGTAGTTTGGCCTCATGAGATGCGAAAAATCGCACGCAGAGAAAAAACAGTGAGGCAAAAATGGCAACCAAGTCGAACGCAGCTGAGGCCCTGATCCCGAACCGTCCGGAAGGTCTCAAGCCCCTCTATCTCGAAGCCGTCTCCCGTGTGGAACGTCTCCACCGTCGTCTCCTCGACCTGATCAAGGACGAGTTCGATCGTATGGGTTGGGACGATATCAACCCGGTCCAGGCGCTGCTGATGTTCAACATCGGCGACAGCGAACTGACCGCCGGTGAGCTGCGCTCGCGCGGTTACTATCTCGGCTCGAACGTTTCTTACAATCTCAAGAAGCTGGTCGAAACCGGTTACATCTTCCAGGAGCGTTCGCGCACCGACCGTCGTTCGGTCCGCATCCGCCTCACCCCCAAGGGCGAGGAAGTCGCGGAAGTGATCGACGAACTCTATGATCGTCACCTCAAGTCCATCGACAAGGTCGGCGGCCTCGGCGACGAAGAGTTCGACAACCTCAACAAGGCTCTGGCCCGCCTGGAACGCTTCTGGGTCGACCAGATTCTCTACAAGCTCTGATTGCGTGCGGGGCAGGGCTCCGCGTCAATTGAACAGCATGCGGGTGTAGGCTTGTGTTGCCTCCACGCCACACTCTCTGCGGAGACGCCGGCCCCCGGCCGGCGTTTTCTTATTTGTGCCGCAAATCTGAGGCACCGGATTACGTGGTTTTTAAACCATTCCTCGACTATGGATGGGCCTGCCGGCATGGTTCACAAGGCGTTGACAGCCGTTGTGGAACAGGTGCCGGCAATGATAATCGCGCCTATGTGGCGACAGATTCCTTCGGGTGACGATATGCGGGTAAATCGACGTTCCTTTCTGCAGACCATGGCCATTGCCGGTGCCAGCACCGCGCTGCTGCCAACCTTGGCACGGGCCCAGGAAGGCGAGTCGATCTGGGACATGTTCGCCCGCAATCGCGTACTGAAGGACGCAGATCAGGGCGGTAACACCGCAGCCGCCGAGGCGCTGATCTCCACCAATGAACCGATCCTGTCCTATGACACGGTCTACAACCTGCAGCTCGCCATCTCGCAGTACGAGCCTTTCGTTGCTGCCGGCGGCTGGGAAGAAATCCCGCAGGAGGCTTATGGCCTCAATCTCGGCAAGTCCTCGCGTCACGTCGTCAATCTCAAGCGCCGCCTGATTTCATCGGGCGATATGGCACTGGTCGAGAATGTCAGCGAACTTTTCGACGCCCAGACCGATGCCGGCGTCCGCGCCTTCCAGGCCCGCCATGGCCTCGTCGTCAATGGCCAGGTCGACGAAGCCACCTGGTACGCCATGTCCGTGCCGGCCGCCACTCGCCTGCAGCAGCTCTATCTCAATTACACGCGCGTCCAGAACATGGCCGCGAACCTGAACCCGCGCTATGTCGTGGTGAACATTCCTGCCGCTACCATCGAGGCGGTGAATGACGGCATGGTCGAACAGCGCCACACCGCAGTTGTCGGCCGCGTCGAACGCGCCACCCCGATCATGGCTAGCAAGGTCAGCCAGATCAATTTCAACCCCTACTGGCATGTGCCCAAGTCGCTGGTCCGTCAGGACCTGACCAAGTACATGATGGAAAACCCCAATTACCTGACCGAGCAGAACATCTTCATCTACGATGGTTCGGGCAACAAGGTCGATCCGACCTCGATCAATTGGGCTGCCATCACCGACCAGCAGGTGAACTACATGTATCGCCAGGAACCTGGCGCGGCCAATTCCATGGGCCACTGCAAGATCAACTTCTACAATCCTTACGACTGCTACCTGCACGATACGCCTTCGAAAGCCCTCTTCGGCGAAAATGCGCGCTTCCACTCTTCGGGCTGCGTCCGCGTCGATGGCGTCAATCAGTTGGTCAACTGGCTGCTGCGCGACAACGGCGATTGGGATCAGAACAAGGTCGATAGCACCTTCGACTCGCTCGAACGCCTCGATGTCGAGTGCAAGGCCCGCGTGCCGCTGCACACCACGTACATCACGGCCTGGGCCAACCGTCAGGGCACCGTCAGCTTCCGCGACGACGTCTACAAGTTCGACGAACAGGGCAAGGTAAGCTTCGACGCCTAAGGAGCGCCCGGCGCCCCTAAGTCATTGCCGAACCACAAAGTTATCCCCGCGAAAGCGGGGATTTCTGTTTGTGCCGACGTCTAAGTAGCGAGCCGCCTCATCCGCACAATTCCGACTCCGCGCCTTCACGAATCGCTGTTAAACTGCTCGCAGCAATGGAGGTCCCATGTCGGGCGGGGTTCTTTTTGAATTCGTGCAGATGGGTCAGGTCATGCGCGTCGCCGCGATAGACGAGGTGACGGGCACCGAAGTCTTCGTCATCACTCCGGTTAGTGCAACGCGCCTGCAAATGGAGCGCGTTGCCCTCGCAAAGCTCAGGCGCAAGCTGAGTGAACCCGAGCCGCCACCTCCGCCACCAACCGGTCGCTACGCCTAGAGGTTGCAGCGGTGGCGAATGCCATCGAAGCCCATGAACGTATCGGTTTCCTCGTCATAGGACCGATAGCGGTTGTAGCAGGCCTGTACGTGGGAATCGTAGCCGTTCGCACGCGAGACCACGACACCGCCGCCGCCATTATTGTTGCTGTTGGCGATGATCGAGCCGATCGCCGCGCCAAAGGTGAAGCCCAGAATGCCCGTCGAAATGCTGTCTATCGACGAGCGGCGCGAATTGTAGAAGCTGTTATATTCCCGGTCACCCCAGTCGCCGCCGTAAAAACCCTGGCAGTCGCGATCCCATGGGTTGCGGTCGCAATATGTCTCGATCACCTGATAGCGTTGGCCATAGCTCATCGTCACCGACTGGGCCTGCGCCGGAACCACCGCGCTCAAGGCCACCACGCCGCTGAGGGCGAGACCACTCACAAGACTGGCTAGCTTCATCATTTTCTCTACTCCCGGGCCACTGCCCGCCTATTCTCTTGGCAGATCAATGTCTGGGGAGGTCAGGTGGTTGCGGCTGGCCGCAATATTGACCGTTCAACAGTCAGCGTTTGGCAGAGACTATCGGTTAATCCACCCGGCACTTTCGACTCCGTTTCCCCCCGGATCCCTGCTAAACGACGTGCAGCAAACAAAATCCATTTCTTCCAGGGCCAAATGCGCCACCGGGCGCTGGTTCAACCCTGGGCCCAACGTCAGCGCGCGGAAGTTATCGTAACGGGGGATCCCCGAGGTCATGACCAGAGAAGTGGGCCGCCTCGACTGGGTCGATGCTACGCGAGGCATCGGCATAGTGCTCGTCGTCTTCGGACACGTGTGGCGAGGCCTTTGGCAGGCCCATCTTTTCACCGATGCCGGCCTCTTCGCTGCGGTCGATTCCGCGATTTACCTCTTTCATATGCCGCTGTTTTTTCTCGTGTCGGGGCTTTTCTTCGAGAAGTCGGTGCGGCGCGACGGAGCGGGCGCGTCCATCCTGAAACGCTGCGAGACGCTGCTCTACCCGCTACTGATCTGGTCCTGGATTACCGCCGCCTTTTTGCTGCTCGCCAACTCGGTCACCACGCGCGAAACGCTGACGCTGACCGAGGCCTTGCTCTATCCGTTCCCGCCCAAGGACATTTTCTGGTTTCTCTGGGCCCTCTTTCTGATCCAGGCCCTTTGCGTGGTTCTGGTCCGGACGACGACCGCGGTGCTTGCCGTGCTTTTTGTGCTGTCCTTCGCCGCCGCCGTTTTCTTGCCCATGGTTCCGGGCATGAGCCTTCTGGATGGCGCCGACGCCAATCTGCCGTTCTTCCTCGCTGGCATCCTTCTGGCCCGGCTCGACCTCCTTGGGTTGAAGCCGACCCTCTCGACGGGACTTGTGGGGGCAGGGGTGTTCGCCGCAAGCCTTTGCGGCGCCGTCATCTTCGGCCTGCAACCGGCCCCTCTCGGTACCCTGCTCAGCCTGCTCGCCACTCTCGGCTTCTGCGCTGTCGTCTACGGCTTCGCCCCGCTTGTCCCGGCGCGAGGCATGGCGGTGATGACCTATCTCGGCGCCACCTCCATGGCGATCTACGTCATGCATGTCATTCCCGAGGCCGCCACGCGCATTGGTCTCCTCAGGCTCGGCGTTGACGCCGTCTGGCTTCACATCATCGTGGGTCTCCTGGCAGGCGTCGGTTTGCCCCTGCTTGCCTATGCCGTGTTGAAGCGGCTCGGCCTGTTGCGGCTCTTCGGCCTTGGCCGCGATCGGAGTCGGTCGGTACGCGCGCTTTCCCCGAGTTGATTGGCAAGCCGCCCCCTTTCCCTGCGGTCGCTTTTGCGGCATAAGAACCTCGTTCGCGCGACTGGCGAGAAAGAGATGGGCAACCATCGGGAAACGCGAACTTCATAGAGCCGCTCGCCTGGGCACCCATCCGCGATCAGGGACGCCCCATGGACCCGATACAGCCATACCGGTCTTGGATTTGCGCAGCGCGCCGTGATAAAGCGACCGCCACGCTGGTCAACCTGATCCTTAGTGAGGAAATCACCGCATGAGCGCCTCTACCACCCCGCTCTTTCCCCATTTCTTTTCCGCCTCGGTAGCTGAAACCGATCCGGAAATCGCACGGGCCATCCAGGACGAACTCGGTCGCCAGCAGAGCGAAATCGAGCTGATCGCCTCGGAAAACATCGTGTCCCAGGCTGTGCTCGAAGCCCAGGGCTCGGTGCTGACCAACAAGTATGCCGAAGGCTATCCCGGCAAGCGCTATTATGGCGGTTGCCAGTATGTCGACGTTGCTGAAACCCTCGCCATCGAGCGCGCCAAGCAGCTCTTCGGCGCGGCCTTCGCCAACGTCCAGCCCAATTCCGGTTCCCAGGCCAATCAGGGCGTCTATCAGGCGCTGATCCAGCCCGGTGATACCATCCTCGGCATGTCGCTCGATGCCGGCGGTCACCTGACCCATGGCGCCAAGCCCAATCAGTCCGGCAAGTGGTTCAACGCCATCCAGTATGGCCTGCGTAAGCAGGACGGCCGCGTTGACATGGACCAGGTCCGTCAGCTCGCCCGCGAGCACAAGCCCAAGATGATCGTAGCCGGTTTCTCGGCCTATTCGCGCGTCATGGATTGGGCCGAGTTCCGCGCCATTGCCGATGAAGTCGGCGCCATCCTTTTCGTCGACATGGCCCACGTTGCCGGCCTCGTCGCTGGCGGCGTCTACCCCAGCCCATTCCCGCACGCCCATGTCGCGACCACGACCACGCACAAGACCCTGCGCGGCCCGCGCGGTGGCCTGATCCTCACCAACGATGAAGACATCGCCAAGAAGATCAATTCGGCCATTTTCCCTGGCATCCAGGGCGGCCCGCTGATGCACGTCATCGCTGCCAAGGCAGTAGCCTTCAAGGAAGCGCTGCAGCCCGAGTTCAAGCTCTACGCTCAGCAAGTCGTGGCCAATGCTCAGGTTCTGGCTGAAACCCTCGTCAAGGGTGGCGTCGATATCGTCTCGGGCGGAACCGACAACCACCTGATGCTGGTTGATCTCCGTCCCAAGGGCCTGACCGGCAAGGCGACTGAAAACGCCCTCGGCCGCGCCTATATCACCTGCAACAAGAACGCAGTTCCCTTCGATCCGGAAAAGCCCGCCATCACCTCCGGCGTGCGCCTCGGCACCCCGGCCGGCACCTCGCGCGGCTTCGGCACTGCCGAATTCCAGACCATCGGCGAACT
>NZ_JBEVLL010000038.1:0-4442 GCF_040509215.1 Devosia sp. | reverse complement strand
ATACGTGCAGCGCGCAGAAACCTTGGCCCAATCGCCGAGCTTGCCTTCGACGTGATCGGCACCATCGAGCGGCGCGGCGACGCGGGAGCCGGTGATGATGGTCTGGCCGGCCTTGAGCGGAAAACCGCGGCTTTCGGCATGCGGGGCGAGCCAGACGAGGGCGGCCACGATGTCGTCCCAGGAGGCGCCGGCCGCAACGTCCTTCACGGACTTGCCGTCATAGACGAGTGAAACGGGCAGGGTTGGCAGGGCTTCGCGGATCTCGTTGGCGATGGCCGGGCCGACGACGACCGCGCCATTGCTCTGGAGGTCGCCGAGCTGCAGGTTGCGCGGGGTAGCGTCGCGATCGGTGAAGGGATTGGCGACCATTTCGAGCACCGGATTGACCGAGGCAATGGCGGCTTCGACTTCAAAGCGGTTCGGCGAGCCGAAGAGATCGGCGCCGAGAAGCACGGCGACTTCGACTTCGGCGAGGAAATGGCGATGGGTCTTGGCGTCGAGCACAGCGCCATTGGCAAAGAAGCGATTGGCCGGGATGGGGGAGCAGAGCGGTTCGCCCTGGCCACCGGCAACGATCTTCCAGCCGCCGACCGGACCGATGCCGGCAATGACACGGTTCTGCATGTCGTAGACAGCGTTGATATCGGCCGGCACGTCGGCGGCATCGACCGGCCCCACCAGCGGGCCGCCGTCATGGGCGGCGATCAGGGCCTTTACGAGAGTCTCTTGGCTGTCAGTCATTTCAGGTCCTGTCTGGTTAGGAAGCGGCAGTTTCGATCAGTGTGATGCCTGCATCGGCGCAGAGCGTTCTGATCGAATCGTAGGGGCAGTGATCGGTAATGAACGTATGGGCCTGCGAAAGGTGGCCGATACGCACCGGGGCGGTGCGGGCAAACTTGCTCGAATCCGACACGAGGATGACGTGGCGCGCATTGGCGATGATGGCTTGCGCGACCTTCACCTCGCGGAAATCGAAATCGAGGAGGGCCCCATCGGCATCGATGGCCGAAACGCCGATGACGGCGAAATCGACCTTGAACTGGCGGATGAAATCGACCGCCGCCTCGCCGACAATGCCGCCATCGGACGAGCGCACGACGCCACCGGCAATCACCACTTCCATGGAGGGGGCAACGCGCAGGCGATTGGCGACATTGATATTGTTGGTGATGACCATCAGGCCGCGATGTTCGGCGAGGGCCTGGCTGACGGCCTCGGTGGTGGTGCCGATATTGATGAAGAGCGAGGCATTGTCGGGGATCAGCGCGGCAGCGGCCCGGCCGATGGCCTGCTTTTCGTCGGTGGCGATCTGGCGGCGGGCTTCGTATTCGACGTTTTCTACGCCGGACGGGTGCATGGCCCCGCCATGGGTGCGCTTTAGCGCGCCGCGATCGCAGAGGAGATTGAGGTCCTTGCGGATGGTTTGGGGAGTGACGTCGAAGGCTTCGACAAGTTGCTCGACGGTGACCCCGCCCTTCTTGCGGGCGAGTTCGACGATCTGAGCCTGTCGCATCAAGGGATTCATGAGAGCCCACCGCTTTCGGTTTTTGAGTAAACGAAAGTGGGGGGCGGGGGAAGGGTGGTCCTTCCTCGGTCGTCACCCTCGGGCTTGACCCGAGGGCTCTGTACTTGCGGAACCAGCTTCAAGTGAAGTGTCCTCGGGTCAAGCCCGAGGATGACGTTCGATGACGGGACGAATTATTTCGCCAACGCCGACCACTTCACGTCTGGCACAAACGCAAAGTCACGGTCGAATGGAAAGCTTGGGCGCGGGGTGTGGTTGCGGGTGGTGCGTTCGACGAATTGGTCCACGACGCCCGGGGACAGGGCCATGATGCCGGGATTGGCGATGGGGCCGAGTTCGGGGGAGAGATAGCCGGACTTTACCGCCACGATCTTTGCGTCACGCGGGTCGAGGCCGAGCTTGGTGAAATCGGCGATATTGTGGAATGGGCGGCGGCGAACGGTGAGGACCAGGTCGATGCCGCCGATACGCACCACGGCTTCGCGGAAGAGCGGGTTGTCGTGTTCGAGGAGGAAGACCACTTCGGCCGTCGTGTCGACCGGGGTCGAGGACGGGTCGAGGCTGGCGCCGATATGGAGCGGGATGGTGGCGCCGACGCCGGCTGCATAAGCGGCCTCGGTTGCTACCTTGTCGGCAATGCCGGCAAAGACCACGCCCTGCGCATTGCGGGAGATCAAAGCGGCGAGCACTTCAGCACGGTCGCCGACGCCGCCACCGGTGGGGTTGTCGCCAGATTCGGCAAGCACGACCGGGCCCGTTGTACTGGCAATGGCGCGGTCGACGCATTCGTCGATCGAGCCGACTTCCATGCCGAACACGAACTGTTCGCGGACGTCCCAATAGTCCTGGGCCAGTTTCGTGGCGGCTTTTTCCATCGCTGCTTTGTCGGTGCCGGTGATGACGGCGCAGGCGGTGGAGCGGGGTTCGTCGGCCCAGACATAGCCGACCTGGAAGGACGCATCCCAGATGCCGGTCGGTTCTTCGACCTCATGGAGCTGGGTGTAAAAGCTTTTCGCCGGTTCATCCTGGGTGGAGGTGCGTTCGCCGGGAAGGAGAACCGGCACGGGGACCCAGGCGACTTTCGGGCGCACACCGGTGCGGAGGGCGCGGACCAGCATGGTCACGGCGCGGCGCATGGTGTCGGGCACGTCGATATGGGGCGCAGTGCGATAGGTGGAAAAGATGTCGAGGCCGTCGACGATTTTTTGGCTGACATTGCCGTGGAGATCGTAGCTGGCGGCAATGATGACGTCGGGGCCGACGACGTCGCGGACGGAGGCGATGAAGTCGCCTTCGGCGTCGAACATACCTTCAACGAACATTGCGCCATGCATGGCGAGGTAGACGCCATCGAGTGGCAGTGCGGCTTTGATGCCGTCGAGGATTTCGGCCTTCCACCTGCTGTAGAGCGCGTTCTCGACGGGGCCGCCGGCAATGGCGCGGGCGTGGAGCACGGTGATGAATTCGGCCGGGAAATGCGTCAGGAAATCAAAATATTGGTCCTTGAGCATCGAGGGACCGCGCAAGACGCGAAAATCGGCCTCGCGGGCGATGACGGGATTATAGGTGCTGCATTCGGTATGCAGGCCAGCAACGGCAATGCGCATCAGAGCACTCCTGGAACTTCGGCTTCTGGATTGTGATTGGTTTTAACCGGGCGCGGGGTGAGGCGTCCGGTGAGAAAAAGGCTGACGAGCAGGAAAGGCACGACGCAGGCAATGCCGAAGCGGATGCCGGAATGTTCGGCGACAAATCCAATCAGCGGCGGGCCGATGAGAAAGCCGGTCAGTGCCACGAAGGACAGAACGGCGACATTGGCCGAGGCGGCGCGATCGCCAATGCCGGCGGCGGCGGTGACGGCAAGCGGGAAGCCCACAGAAACGCCGACGCCGATGATGCCGAAGCCGACCAGCGCCAGTTCAACGCCGGGGGCAAAATACAAGATAATGCCGCCGAGGACAGCAAGGGTGCCGCAGATGCGGGCGGTGTTCACCGCGCCAAAGGTGCGCTTGAGCGTGTCGCCGCCAAAGCGGCCGGCGGCGACCATAAAGGCAAAGAACGAATAACCGAGGCCGACGAGACCGCCTTCTGCCGAGAGCGCGTCGCGGAGGAAGATGGCTGACCAGTCGGCCATGGCGCCTTCGGTCATGGTGATGCCGAAGACGAAGAGACAGATGCCGATCAGCGCCGGGCTCGGCAGCGACCATGCCGATTTTTGCGTCTGGCCCTCGGCCGGCGCGTCGTTGAGCTTTGGCAAAGCCAAGCCGGTGAAGATCGCGAATGGCAGAACGATGGCCGCAAGGAGCGGCACGGCGATCTGGGGGACGACACCGATGGCGGCAAAGCCGGAGCCGATGAGGCTGCCCGCCATGATGCCGAGCGACCAGCAGCCATGGGAGGTGTTCATGATCATCTTGCCGCTCGACTTTTCGACGAGGTCGGCCTGCACGTTAAGGCCGAGTTCGACGAAGGAAATGGCGGAACCGGCGAGCATCAGGGCGATGAAGAGGAGGATCGGGTGCGGGGCGAGGACCGGCAGGCTTGCGGCGATGGAATAGAAGACAAAGCCCCAGATGATGGCGGAACGGGCGCCGATCTTTGCCACCAGCGGTCCGGCAAAGGGCAAGGTGATGAGCGTGCCGCAGGGCATACCGAGGAGCGCCAGCGCCAGGGCGGCGGGACCAAGCCCGAGACCAGCCTGGATTTCCGGAATGCGCGGCAGCCAGGAGCCGAAGGCGATGGGCTGGAGGAAGAAGACCAGCATGGTCAGGCGCTGGGGGGAGAGGAAGGACATGGAAGAAATTCCGTGGCTTGTCCCTGCGGTGTCATCCCCGCGAAAGCGGGGACCTCCGTTTGGGATGACCGAACGCAAACAGGGGTTCCCGCTTTCGCGGGAATGACACCGAGTTTCTTAGGC
>NZ_JBEVLL010000037.1:0-6265 GCF_040509215.1 Devosia sp. | reverse complement strand
CCGCATCCGCAGCTGGCCAAGACCGGCGTCAAGGCCATCGTCGACCACTTCGAACGCCAGATCCGGGCGCTGCCGGAAGAGCCGATCCTCATCGGCCACTCGGCCGGCGCAGTCTGGGTGCAGCAGCTGCTCGATCGTGGCCTCGGTGTTGCCGGCGTCTCGATCGATCCAGCCCCGACCACCGGCGTGCCGCTCGGACCGCATGCCATCGTCTCCGCCGCTCCGGCACTGTTCGCCTGGAACGGCTGGAACCGCTCGCTGCAGATGACGCGTAAGTTCTTCGCCACCCGCTTTGCCCAGACCATCCCGACCCGCGCCGAGGCCGACGAGCTCTACGACCGCTATATCGTGCCTACGGCGGGCAAGGTCTATTGGGACGGCGTCGTCAGCTCGACCGGCAAGATCCGCTGGGACAACCCCAACCGCGCCCCGTTGCTGCTGATTGGCGGCGGCAAGGACCTGATCGCCGATGCCTCGATGACCCGCGCCATCTACAAGAAGCAGCGCAAGGCCAGGACGCGCACCGACCTTCACATCTTCGAGGATCGTTCGCACTGGACGCTGATGGATAAGGGTTGGGAACAGGTCGCCGACATGGCCCTCAACTGGGCCGTGGCCCAGGCCGGCGAAGGCAAGCCGCAGCTCCGCGCCGTTGCCTGAGATCTCCCTCATGCAGCCGATACACCAAGGGCCCCGCTCCGGCGGGGTCTTCTGCCGTCAGGCCGGCCCCACGACCATCCCGATCTCCAGCATGCCACCTTCTGGAATGTCGATCTTCTTGCGCACCGCATCCTTGAGCGGCAACAGATAGCCACCCTCTTTGGGAAAGAGCGAAGTGCGAAACGTGACATTCCCAATCACAGCCTCGACCGGAATAACGCCCCAGCCATAGGACACCGACTTCGCCATGTCCCTGACGCGATCAGCGACGTCTTCGGGCAGGCGCGCAAAGTAAAACGGCGCCGGTCCACGCCAATGGATCACCTCGGCCGTAAAACTGAACTCCGACAAATCCACCTCCCTGCATGCGCCGCCAAACCACGGAAACGTTCACAACGCTTGGGCAGTTGTTTGACGCTAACGTAAAGCCGTGAAATAGTTCTTCTGGCATGCTGGCGGAGGAGGCGCGGAAAATACCGCGCTGCCGGCATCCCGAGGAGGAAACAAGGCATGTCGACCGAGACCAATTCGCCCGACCGCGTCCGCCCCTGGATCGCCAGCTATCCCGAAGGGATCGAGTGGCAGACCGAGATCGACACGACCCCGGTGCATGAACAGGTCCTCGCCGCCTGCGCCCGCAACCCTTCGGCCGTGGCGCTCGACTTCCTCGGCGGCACCACCACCTTCGGCGAATTGGCCAAGAAGATCGTTGCCTTTGCCGGCGCCCTCCAGTCCCAATATGGCGTCAAGAAGGGCAGCCGCGTCGCGCTCATGCTGCCAAATACGCCCTTCTATCCAATCGCCTATTACGGCGTGCTCCGCGCCGGCGGCACGGTGGTCAATTGCAACCCGCTCTATACCGTCCCCGAACTCAGCCACATTACGAGGAATGCCGGCGCCGACATTCTGATCACGCTCGATCTCAAGCAGATCTTTGAAAAGGCCGAAGCCCTCCTCACGGCCGGTCACGTCAAATCGCTGGTTGTCTGCCATTTCCCCGATGCCCTGCCGCTGCCAAAAAAGGTCCTCTATTCGCTCTTCAAGCGCAAGGACCTCTCCAACCCGGCCAAATCGGCCCATGCAGCCAAAACCCGCGCCTTCAACGACCTGATCGCCGCCAACCACACCCCGAGCGCCGTCCACATCGACGCCAGGACCGATATCGCCGTGCAGCAATATACCGGCGGCACCACCGGTATCCCCAAAGGCGCGCTGCTCACCCACGCCAATATCGCGGCCAATATGAGCCAGATCGACAAATGGGGCTGTGGGCTCTTCTACCCGCCCTCCAAAGTCGTCGCCGTCCTGCCCTTCTTCCACATCTTCGCCATGACCGTCTGCATGAACGTGCCACTCTGCAATGGCACCCAAGTCGTGATGCTGCCGCGCTTCGAATTGAAGGCGCTGCTCGACCTGCTGATGCGCACCAAGGCCAATGTCCTGCCCGCCGTGCCGACCCTCCTCAACGCCATCGCCCGCGCCGACACGGCAACCGCTGAACATCTGTCGAGCCTCGAAGTCGCCATTTCCGGCGGCGCGGCCCTTCCCGATGAAGTGCGCCACGCCTTCGCGAAAAAATCAAAGGCCATTCTCGCCGAAGGCTATGGCCTCACCGAAGCTTCGCCCGTCGTCTGCTGTGCCGCCCTGCGCGTCCCCTCAAAGCCCATGTCCATCGGCCTGCCCCTCCCGGGCACCGATATCCGCTTCGTCGATGTCGATAAGCACAAGCAGGTCGGCATCGGCGAAAACGGCGAGCTGCAGGTCAAGGGCCCCCAGGTTATGGCCGGCTACCACGATAATCCCGAAGCATCAGAGGAAGCCTTCAATAGCGGCTGGCTGCGCACCGGCGATGTCGGCCATGTCGACGAAGACGGCTACGTCTTCCTCGTCGACCGCATCAAGGACCTGATCATCTGTTCCGGCTTCAACGTCTATCCGCGCACCATCGAGGAAGCGCTGATGACCCACGAGGCGGTCGAGGAGACCAATGTCATCGGCGTACCCGACGACTATCGCGGCGAAGCGCCGGTCGCCTATGTCAAACTCCGCGAAGGCCACACCGTCAGCGAGGCCGACCTCAAGCACTTCCTTGCCGAAAAGCTCAACAAGATCGAGATGCCCAAGGAAATCATCTTCAAGGATGCCCTGCCCAAGACGCTGATCGGCAAGCTCTCCAAGAAAGAGCTGCGCGAAGAATACGCCCAGAAGAAAGCCAAAAAGCAGTGACGCCCCCCGACGCCGACAGCCCCGATATCTCTGACAGCCCGGATCTCTACTCCATCGCCGATCTTGCGCGCGAGTTCGGCATCTCCACCCGGGCCATTCGATTTTATGAAAGCAAGGGCCTGATCGCCCCTGAGCGCCTCGGCGCCACGCGCGTTTTCCGCCGCCGCGATCGCGCCCGGCTGATCCTGATCCTGCGCGGCAAGCGGCTCGGTTTTTCGCTGCGCGATATCTCCGATTATCTCGCGCTCTACGATGCGGATCGTGGCCAACAGGTAAACTTGCTCGCTGAAAAAGTTGATGAGCGTTTAGAATCGCTTGAACAACAATTGTCAGACCTGCAAACCACGATTGCCGAACTGCAAGAAATCCGCAAACTTGCCCGAGATCGAGTCTCCCCTACGAGTTAGGCCATGTCAGAATTGTTTGCGTCCCTGACAGATGGTACCGGCCACCCCAATCGCTGGCCCTCTGCCATGCTGGTCTGTAGCCAGACCGAAGCCCGCCGCAATGGCGTGGAATGGGCCCCGAGCCACATCATCTCCATCTATGGTCCGGAAAGCCGCTATCTCGGCCTGCCCGATTTCGACCAGACGAGGCAGCTCCACGCTCGCTTCGAAGACGTCGCCGACCCCGCCGCTCCGGGTGCCCCGACCCGCGCCCATATCGAAGAGATCATGGCCTTCGTCGATGGCCTTCCAAAAGATGCGCGTCTGATGATCCATTGCCTCCAGGGCAGCACCCGCGGCGCCGCCACCGCCCTTGGCATTCTCTCGCGCTATCTCCCCGCGGACAAAGCTGGCCAGGCGATCTTCAAGACCTTCCCCAATGTCGCGCCGAGCCCGTTGGTCATCGCGATCTGGGACAAGGCCCTCGGCCTCGATGGCAAGCTGATCAAGGCCGGCCGGAAATTCCCGACCTCCGGCCTCCGCCGCGCCGTCGCCTAACTCGCTCCCACAAAAGCGTCCATATCCTCGAGCCGCGCTGCTTCCTGCGCCGGCTTGTCCCAGCGGATCCGGCTGATGCGCGGAAACCGCAGCGCCACGCCCGACTTGTGCCGTCCACTCTTTTGCGCCGAGTCGAACGCCACCTCGAACACCAGCTCCTTCTTCACCTCACGCACCGGCCCAAAACTGCCCGTCGTATTGGCCCGGATCCATTTGTCGAGCTGCTTCAGCTCCTCATCGGTAAAGCCGAAATAGGCCTTCCCGATGGGTACGATCTCGTTCCCCTTCCAGACCCCGAATGTGTAGTCCGAATAATACGAACTGCGCTTGCCGTGCCCGCGCTGTGCATACATCAGCACCGCGTCGACGACATTGGGATCGCGCTTCCACTTGAACCAAAACCCCTTCGGCCGCCCCGGCACATAGGGCGCGGTCCTGAGTTTTATCATGACCCCTTCATGGCCGTGCTCATCGGCACCCTGCCGCCGCAAAGCCCCGAGATCATTCCAATCGCTAAACGGCAAAACCTCGGACAGATCGAGCCGCGTCTGTGGATTTTTGGCAAACCACGCCTCAAGTCGCGCCCGTCGCTCTTCCCATCCGAGCGCCCGAATATCCTCGTCGCCATCGAACAGCATGTCATAGACCCGCACGAATGCCGGCAGCTCCTGCATCTGTTTTCCCTGCGCCACCTTCCGGTTCAGCCGCTGCTGCAGGTCATTGAAACTCTTGGCGTCAAAGTCGTGCCCGACCAGCAATTCGCCGTCGAGCACACCCTGCCCCATCACATTGTCCACCACATCGGGAAACGAGGCGCTGATCTCATCCCCGGTGCGCGAGAACATCGAAACACCCTGCCCGCCCATGACGATCTGCACGCGAATGCCGTCCCATTTCCACTCGGCCGAAAAATCCTTGGGGTCGAGCTTATCGAAATCCTTGTCGTCGATGGGATTGGACAACATCAGCGGATGAAACCGCGCCGCGTGATCGACATCGGGCCGCGACGCCTTGCCCTCGAGCCAGGCAAAAAGGTTGCCATAGGGCGGCTTCAAACCGTGCCAGACTTCCTCGATCTCCTGCAGGTCAATGCCGCTCATTTCCGCCAGCGCGGTCTTGGCCAGCCGCGCCGAGACCCCGATCCGCAGCGCCCCCGTCGCCAGTTTTACCAGCGCCCAGCGCTCATGAATGGCGGCTTGACTAAGCAGCCCACCAATCACCCTTGGCAGCTCCGCCTTGCTGGTGTGGTTGAGCAGATCGACAAGCTCGGAAAGTCCCGGCAATTCCCCCTCGGCCTTGTGCGGCCAGATCAGCGCAATGGTTTCCCCGAGATCGCCGACATAGTCATAACTGAGCCTGAACAGCGTCTCGTCGACCTCCGCCAACACCGTGTCGCGCAGCAGGGCCGGCTTCACATTGCGGATATCCATCTCGCTCGTCAGCACTGCCAGCGCGATGCCGCGATCGGGGTCCGGCACCTCGGAAAAGTACCGCTTCAGCGCCTCGATCTTCCGCGTCCGTGACGGCGTCAGCGCAAGCAGTTCCAGAAGATCGGCAAACCGCTTCATTCCCCGCCCTCCCCGCCATCGTCATCAAGCCCCGGCAGCGCCAGTGGCTCGGCATTGAGCCCCTGCTGCTTGCACCAATAGACCAGCGCATCCTCGCGCCCATGCGTCACCCACACGGTCTCGGCCCCGCTTTCAAGGATCGAGACATTGAGTTCGCCCCAGTCGCAATGGTCGGAAATCACAAGCGGCAATTCCACCAGCGCCTGCCTTGCCCGCTGTTTTACGCTCATCCACCCCGAAGCCTGGCACACCACCGGATCGGGAAACCGCCGGCTCCAGCGATCGCGAATGGCCGAAGGCGGCGCAATGACGATCTGCCCCATCATCTCCGCCTTGCCCATGCCCGTCGCCGGCAACAATTCTCCCAACTCCACGCCGAGCGCCTGATAAAGCTCGCAAAGCCTAATCATTGCGCCATGCAAATAGATCGGCTTGTCCCAGCCGGCATCGCGCAACAGCGCAATCACCCGTTGCGACTTCCCCAGCGCATAGCAGCCGATGAGATGGCTCCGCTCCGGCTGCGCCGCGACCGATTTCAGGAGCCGCGCAATTTCATCTTTTGGATCAGGATGCTGAAACACCGGCAGCCCAAACGTCGCTTCGGTCACCAGCAGATCGCAATCGACCGGTTCATAGGGCTGCGCCGTCCGGTCCCGCAGCCGCTTGTAGTCGCCGGTGACAACCGCCCGCTGCCCCTCGGCCTCGATCAGCACCTGTGCCGACCCCAGAATATGTCCGGCCGGAAAGAACGTGACGGTCGCCCCGTCGATCTTCAGAGGCTCATGAAAATCGAGCCCTTCAAATCGGCCGGCGCAATCCTCGCCATAGCGCACCTTCATAATTTCCACCGTGTCCGGCGTCGCCAGC
>NZ_JBEVLL010000036.1:0-3164 GCF_040509215.1 Devosia sp. | reverse complement strand
GCTTAGCGGCGCGCCTGTCGGTGGGCGCACCAAGCGTCGCGACACCAGCTAGCGCCCGCAGAAGGTCGAGGGGATCGATCGGAAGGCGGATGTCGCCGCTGGAAACGGCATTATCGGCCAGCATCGTGATGGCGTTTTTGGTTTGGACACCGCTCGCCGCGTAAAGGTGAGATGGTCCTCCGACGATCGAGTTCATGACCTCCGACATGCCATGCTTGGCTTCCATGTAATCGACGAACACCAGCAGCCATTCTCGCAGCGCCTTGACGGGCGGATGCTTTTGGGCGAGGCGGCTGGCTGCCTCCGCGAGCTGCTCCGTCTCATTGCGGTAGACGGCCTCGATAAGCTCGTCACGGGTGGGGAAGTGCCGGTAGAGCGTTCCGATGCCAACGCCGGCCGCCGTTGCGATTTCCTCGAGACTTGCGGCTGAGCCTTTGGCGGCGAAAGCTGCTTTGGCAGCTTCGAGAAGGCGAATTCGGTTGCGCGCGGCGTCGGCCCGGCCCTTTCGCACAACCGGCGATTTGCCCCTAACGCTCACTGTGACATCGCCCCTTGATAAACGGAGGTAACCTCCGTATATAACCGGAGGCATCCTCCTTTTATCCCATGCGAGGCCGGTCGGCAATGCCTCTTGGCCGAAGGAGTGGTGCGTCCATTGATGAAGGAGAAAGCCATGGCCAGTTCTTTCGGGGCAACGTCGACCACCGATGATGTGCTTCAGGGAATCGATCTTAGCGGAAAGCGTGTGCTCGTTACGGGCGTATCGGCCGGTCTCGGCATCGAGACGGCTCGAGCTCTTGTCGCGCACGGGGCGGATGTCGTCGGTGCCGCCCGCGATCTCGCCAAAGCAAAGCGAGCGACATCACACGTCCCGGCGGAAGCCGGTAAGGGCGGCAGCTTTCAATTGGTGGAGTTGGATCTTGCATCCCTCAAAAGCGTGCGCGCCTGCGCGGCCGCTCTGATCGCCCAGGGCCTGCCATTCGATGTGGTGATCGCCAATGCCGGCGTGATGAGAACGCCCTTTGGGCATACCGAGGATGGCTTCGAGACGCAATTCGGCACCAACCATCTCGGACATTTCGTTTTCGTCAATCGCATCGCATCCCTCATCGCCCCCGGCGGTCGCTTCGTAAGTGTATCGTCGGCAGGCCATCGCTATTCGGATGTCGATCTCGACGACCCGGGTTTCGAACGCACGCCTTACGATCCGATGATCGCCTATGGTCGGTCAAAGACCGCCAACATCCTGTTCGCGGTCGAATTCGATCGCCGACACAAAGCTCAAGGCGTGAGAGCGACGGCGTTGCATCCCGGAGGCATCATGACCGAACTTGGGCGGCACATGCAGCCCGGCGAGATCGATGCGCTATTAGCCCAGGTCAATGCGCAGCAGGCCGCCGCAGGCAAACCGCCATACCAACTGAAGACGATCCAGCAGGGCGCGGCGACCTCCGTATGGGCGGGCTTCGTCGGACCGGCCGACGACGTCGGCGGCCGCTATTGTGAGAACTGCCATGTGTCTGACGTGACGGAGGGTCCGATCACAGCGGCGAGCGAAGGTGTTCGCCCGTATGCGCTCAACGCCGAGCACGCCAAGGCGCTGTGGGCGAAGAGCGAAGAGATGGTCGGCGAGCGTTTCTAGGGGCGTTCGTGAAGGCGGTAGCCGCTAAAAAAGGGAGGCAAATGGTGCCTCCCTTGTGTCGTTCAAATGTCAGACCGTCGATGCCCCGCCGAGTTGATCCGCGGCGGGCAAGCCATTAGCGTTCGCTGATCGATGGCACCTTAGGAGGCAGGCTGGCAAGGTAGGCAGCCAAAGGCTTCAGCTGGTCCTCATTCAACGATTTCATCAGGGCCGACATGGCTGGGAAATTGGCGCGCTCTCCAGTGTGGAAGTCCGTCATGGTCTTCAGCAGATAATCTTCCGACTGGCCACGGAGGCTCGGCCGGACGTAGTCGCCCTGGAAGTGATCCTGGTGGCAATCGCGGCAATTCAATTGGTTGATGACGGCGAGCGCCTTGCTCACGACGTCGGCCGGCGGGGCGGGCTGCTCCTGAGTCGGCCACTGCTTCTTGGAGAAGTACGAAGCCAGCTCTTCCATATCGGTCTTGCTAAGAGAGTCGACGATGGCCGCCATCGTCTCATTCTTGCGGTGGCCGGTCTTGAAGTCGTGAAGCTCTTTGAGCAGGTATTCGCGGCGCTGCCCCCAGATCACGGGGATCGTCTTGTCCATGGGCACACCGTTTTCGCCGTGGCACCCGGAACAAACCTGAGCGGCCTCTTCGACCGAATCGGCGCGCGCGGCATCCGGCGCCAAAGCCAACGCCCCCGCCAGGAGCACTGCGCTCAGGGCTACCAATTTCAAAGCGCTGGAGAAAAACAATCCATGGCCCAAGTCGCGAAGCGCACTGGGATATTTTGGATCGCGACTGGAAGCTATCATGATATTGGCATCCCCCCTCATCGGTTCTTCGACCTCTTTTTTTGGTCCTTGGAGTTTCGATATAATGCCAAGTCATAACCTTGTTCCGCGTTGAAGCGAACTGGGAAAAAGATCCTCTGCGCCAAATATCTGAGGGCTGTGGTTGAGAGCCGATTCCGAGGTCTGCGTCCCGGTTTTTGGTGAATAGCCCATCAGATTGCCCGCCACTCCGCCAGTTCTGGTTGCGGCCGGACCCGGCACACGCCTTGCAGTTCGGAACCACGGGCCATGGAAGGGTGTTCGGACTGTTATGCAACGAGACAATGTCATTTGGGTCGATTTTCGCCTATCGAAGAGCATTCGAGACGGGCAGCTTTTATCGTTTAGGGAACGGATGAGGGCGCGCTCGACCCGTACACGCGATCATATCGAGGCGTCCAAAAACGCGCTCGAGGCGGTCAAACAAATGCTGAATGATAGCGCGAGAGACCCTGACGCGCGTTGTTGAGCGGTGAGTTGGGACTTCGTTGAAAGATAACATCGTACCCTGAGCGCGGTCGGCAGAAAGCCGCGGACGCTTTGCTCAGGAGAAACGCAAATGGGGATCGATTTCTGGGTCGCAGTCGGGGTTGTGATTGCGACAGCCGCCACGGACGCGGCCTATGTCATGTTCACGGCATCGGTCGTAGCGAGGCGGCCATTAGCGGCCGCCAACTGGAGCGGTGTTTGGTACATGCTTTCGTC
>NZ_JBEVLL010000035.1:0-15890 GCF_040509215.1 Devosia sp. | reverse complement strand
GACGCGCTGGGCCGACGCGGAACCCGTGCCCGATGACGGCCAGGGTGTGCGCCGGCAGCGGCTTCAGCCGTTGATGGAGTATTGGGCCGGTGGATATGACTGGCGCGCGGTCGAGGCGAAGCTGAATGCGCTGCCGATGTTCCAGACGGAGATCGACGGCCTCGACATCCATTTCATTCACGTCCGCTCCCGCCACGAGAATGCGATGCCGATGGTCCTGACGCACGGCTGGCCCGGCTCTATTCTCGAGTTCCTGCAGGTCATCGGGCCGCTGACCGACCCGACGGCGCATGGCGGCAAGGCGGCAGATTCCTTCCACGTCGTCATCCCGTCGATTCCGGGCTTCGGGTTTTCCGGAAAGCCCTCGACTGCCGGCTGGGGATCTGACCGGATCGGCCGCGCCTGGTCGGCACTGATGCTGCGCCTTGGCTACGATCGCTACGTCAGCCAGGGCGGCGACTGTGGCTCGGTGATCTCGCAGCGCATGGCCCTGCAGCACGTACCGGGGTTGCTTGGCATCCACCTGAACATGCCTGCAGTGATACCGGCCGACATCGCCAGAACATTGGCCGCCGGTGACCCGGCTCCAGCCAGTCTGACGACGAAGGAGCGCGGCGCCTTCGACCAGCTTGAGGTCTTCTACCGCGACAATGCTGCATACGCGGCCATGATGAACACCCGCCCTCAAACGATCGGCTATTCACTGGTGGACTCGCCGGCCGGCATGGCCGCATGGATGTACGAGAAGATCGCGCAGTGGACCTTGAGCGGCGGCGAGCCTGAGCGCGTGCTCGGCCGTGATGCCATCCTCGACAATCTGTCTCTGTCCTGGCTGACCGGCACCGGCGCCTCGGCATCCCGCATCTACTGGGAAGATCATTCCAACAATTTCAACGCCCGCGGCGTCATCGACATGCCGGTCGCCATCAGCGTCTTCCCGGGAGAAATCTTCCGGGCGCCCAGATCATGGGCGGAGCGCTGCTACAACAACCTGTTCTATTTCAATGAGGTCAGCAACGGTGGCCACTTCGCCGCGTGGGAACAGCCGCAGTTGTTCGCGGAGGAAGTGCGCTCCGCCTTCCGATTACTTCGCTAATACAGCGTATCTCTCGCTATAACTGCGGCGCCAGCTGTTCGGTCGGTGCCGGGCTGGTTCTGAGCCTTTGCCCTCATTAGTGGGCGCGGCAAGACTCGAATCTGCAACTAGACAATTATTAGCTATGAAATCTGAGCTAGCAGGGCAGGGTTTTCACTGATAGCTGAAAAGTATTTTTGCGCGCGAAACGTACCGTAACCCGTAGCTGTTCACCCTAAATCTTTGAAATCACGCGAAATGCGAGCTCCCTCCGAGCGCATCCTACCCACGCGCCGATACGCCGTCGCTAAGTGCTTTACCTTGGGTGAGCAGCTCAAGTTCTTCGCTATCGCAATGCGCGAGACGTGCGTCTGACCATGATCGCGGGAAATGGACCGGCGGCGCTGAGCGATATGTCTGTTTGTCGAGCAACAGCAGACTTCGATCTAGAGGCCGGCGTAAGCGGCTTTTGACCCAAACCTGACCTGGACAGCCAGTCACCGTTGATCCGCAGCCTTTCATTTGCCAATCGAGTTTTTCATCTTCACCGGTCAATGCGCGCATTGCTTGGCTTGCCAAAGCCCTGGGGGATGGCCGCGAATTCATTCTGGCGGCTCAGCCGTCAGCGGAGGGCTCGTCGGCCTGGCAGCCAATCTGCAGGACTATCAAGCCGCAGGCACCTCGCGAATTGGTCGCCTCAGGCTAACAGCCTGAGACCTGGTCGAGGCGACTGGGTCAAGGCACTCCGGATGACACGAGGGAGGGGAAATCGAAGCTTGTAGGCCATGATCGATTACATGTGGCCTGCCTTCGGCAAAAGCTCAGTCGGCATAGGCTTCTGCATTGCCGCTGACGAACTCGCGAGCGACCTGGATAAAAGCCTTGAAGGCGGCCGGCGGATTTTTCCTGCCGGGATAATACAGCGCCAGCGGGGTCAGAGGTGGCGTCCAGTCTTCGAGAACGCGCACCAGTCGACCGGCGACAAGGTCGGCGCGCACATCCGCCTCCATGATGTAGCCGAGTCCGATCCCGTTTTGCGCGGCAATCCTGACAAGGCTCGGCTCATCGAGGGTGATTGGGCCTTGGACATCGATCTGCACGGCGTTGCCGTCCTTCTCGAAGCGCCAACGGAGCGGTGCGTGGTTGGGAAGACGGGCACGGATACAGCGAAACCGGTACAGGTCCGCCGGAACGATGGGCTTGCCATGAATGCGTATGAATTCCGGCGACGCGACGACGGCATTGCTGCGATGCAGGCCAAGTGACAAAGCGATCATATCGCTAGGCACGAGATCGGCCGATCGCAGGCCCATGTCAAAGCCGGCCGCAACGATGTCGACGAGCCGACCCTCCGTAACCAGATCGACATGCACCTGCGGATAGCGGCGCAGGAACGAGATGATGATTGGCGCCATCACCTCTCGGGCCGCCGACGCAAATGCGTTGATGCGCAATGTGCCGGCAGGAATCTCCTGAAGCGACTGAGCTGCGAGCATCGCGTCGCGGATGTCGGTCATGGCCGGCCCAACTCGCTCGACAAAGGTCTTTCCCGCATCGGTGAGCGATACGCTTCGCGTCGTGCGGTTGAACAGGCGAATGCCCAGGCGCTGCTCGAGTTTTGCGATGGCGTTGCTCAGCGCCGTCGTGGACATGCCGAGTTCGAGGGCGGCAGCCCGAAAGGAGCCTTGGCGGGTAATACTGAGAACAGCATCCAGGTCGGCAAGAACAGATCGAGTCATTATCCTGATTTTCGCAACTCCTCATCCTGCTTTGTCCCAGTTATCGTGTCAATCGCCTTGGCCTAGCTTGTCCTCATCGGCCACGGAGGGTCGATGCCCGCAGCTGGCAAGGGCTGCTTCGTAAACGAGGAACCAAAATGGCTTTGAAATTACCTCGCAGTATCCAGGCGTACTTCGACGCCGACCGAGATCGCGAGCCCGATGCTGTTGCTGCCTCCTTCACCGAGGACGGCACCTTGAAGGACAAGGGAAAAACCCACACGGGCCGCGAAGCCATTCGCAAGTGGATGACGGAGGAAGGGAAACAGTACGGCTACACGGTAGAGCCCTTCTTCATGGCCAACGAGAACGGGAAGACCCAGGTGACGGGTCACGCCGTTGGCGACTTCCCGGGAAGCCCGGTCGATCTTCGGTACTTCTTTGTCCTGGCGGACGACAAGATCGCCGAGCTGGAGATCAGCGTATGACTCGGTTCCTCACACTGCAGGGACGTCGAGCCCTGATCACCGGCGGCACATCAGGTGCCGGCGCCGCGACCGTGGCGCTCTTTCAGGAGTTGGGAGCCCGCGTGCTGACGACAGCGCGCACCCGGCCTGCAGACTTCTCCGCTGCAGCATTCGTCGAAGCCGATCTGACCACCGAGGCGGGAGTTCACGCCGTGGTCGATGCGGTGCATCGGGAGCTCGGCGGTCTCGATATTCTTGTGAACATGCTGGGCGGCTCTTCGGCCCCTTCAGGCGGCTTTGCCGCCCTCACCGACGTGGAATGGGACAAGGAGTTCAACCTCAACTTCTTTCCGGCCATCCGGCTTGATCGTGCCCTGATCCCCGGCATGATCCATCAGGGAAGTGGTGTCGTCATCCACGTCACCTCGATTCAGAATCGCCTCCCGCTGCCGGAGGCAACGACTGGGTACGCTTCGGCCAAGGCAGCCCTCAACACCTACAGCAAAAGCATCTCCAAGGAGGTCTCTCCGAAGGGCATACGGGTGGTGCGGGTTTCTCCCGGCTGGATCGCCAGTCCGGGATCCAATGGTCTGGCCCAGCGCATCGCCGAAGAAGCCGACATCAGCTATGCCGACGCGGTAGAGGTGATCATGAAGTCGCTCGGCGGCATACCGCTGGGACGACCGGCCGCGCCGGAGGAGGTCGCCGACATGATCGCTTTCCTTGCCTCGGATCGGGCCAAGTCGATTTCCGGGTCAGAGCATGTGATCGACGGTGGCACCATTCCTACCGCCTGATTAGCCGGTGTGTGCGCACCATAGGTGGCTTCCAGCGACTTTATGCGGCATGCCGCTAAGGTCGCTAGTAGCCGTAAGCAATCCATCCGGCGATGTCATCGCCGTAGTCGGCTTTGGCCAGAAGCGGACCCGACCGAATGCGGCGTCAGGCAGGCCAGCAGCCGACGGCAGAAGGGCGACCTAACGTCGAGGGAATGTCTATTCAGCCTGGTTGGATCAGGGAGTACCAGGCCTCGGGCGGATGAGCCCAAGCTTTCCAATGCAGCTGACCCAAGCAGACTCGTATCGTGAGTAAAGCAAAGCAAAGAGGTTCAAAGCAGCTTCTGCGAGGGCCTTCTCGGCCAGCACGGCGCCATAATCATGCTAGCCGCCGGACTGGCGAGAAAAATCACCGCCTTATCAACTTCGCGAGGTTCGGCGAAGGCCCGCGGACTTCAGGCTGCGCTGTAGCTCTGCACCAGGGGCATGCGACCAGTTGTTTGAAGTGATGTTACGCAGCGGATCGCACGGAAGAGCGGCGCAAATCGGTGATCACCAACGAAACGGCCGAGACGAAAAAGTAGAAGGCTCCGAACGCGGCGTAGCCGGCAACATCGCCAATACCGATATTGGTAAGAATCCCCGCCCGGTAAATGAAGAAGCCTCCCGCTAGCGTCGACTGCGCGCCGCTCAGGATCATCGCCCATTGTGCGTCGGCCAATTTCCAGCGGCGGATGCCGGTCGCGAGCTGCAGAAGCCCTGCGACGACCGCCCAGGTTCCAAAGATGGAAAGCACGATTTTCATGCTCTGCATCAGCGCGATGGCAACCGCGAGCGCCGTAATGACGCTGACGAAGAAATTAATCAGCTGGCTCTTGTTCGTGGTGAGCCCACCGCTGCGTTGCGCGTCAAGATAGTTGGCCAGCGCATCCCACAAGGGATAGGCCACCAGCATGATGGCGGAAAGGTAAAAATTGTTCTTGGCGATTGTAAGGGCAGCAACTGCCCATAGGGCGGCGACCGCAAAGCGCGTGAAGTAATAGCGCTTGAGCCAGGCATCAGTATTTGGAGCACGCCGTGTGTCGCCAAGTTTCATATCAGTCTCTTTCTTATTGGTAGTTGTTCGTCCGCTTGATAGCCGCAGGTCCGCAGCGCGGCCTACATAGTCGAGCAGAAATGTCATCGCTCTTTGCTCGCTCGACATGACCAACTACGAGGGAATTCCGACGGCTGTTACTGCGCCGGATGAAAATATCGCCGTTGACGTGCTCGTGAACAATGCCGGATGCAGCACGAAGGCACTGGAGGACACAAGCATGGATGATTTGCAGCGTCAGTTTGTGTCCGATATGTTTGGGCTTCCTGATCGAGGTTGTGCAGCCCAGCGTGAGGAAACGCTTCGTTTCGCGGAAATTGTATGTCTCCCAATAGCACGTCATATCAGCGAGCCAAATCGCGTTACTCCCTATTGCAATTAGGAACCAACCGGTCTACATTTCACAAATGACGACTACGACTTCTCAACTTCCTGTCGGTCGCCCCCGCGAATTCGATATCGACGAGGCGGTAAGGCGAGCCATACATATCTTTTGGGATCGTGGGTTTCACGACGCATCGTTGCCTGACCTCCTTGCCGGAATGAAGCTCTCGAAGGGCAGTTTCTACAAGGCTTTCGGTGACAAGAAGTCCGTCTTCCTGCGCGCGCTCAAGCTCTATACGGACGACGGCGTGCAAAACGTCCAGGAAGTTCTTCGATCCGATCCTTCGCCGAAGGTGGCCATCCGCAACGCTTTAGTGCGGTATGCGGACTTGTCTTCTGGAAGCAAGGGTATTCGCGGATGCTTCGGTGTGTTGGCCGCTGCTGAGATGTTGCCGGGAGATCCAGACATCGCAGACCTGATCAAGCGTCTTTTCACCCGGCTCCAAGACTTGTTCGCTACCGCGGTAGCGAAAGGACAAGCTGTCGGCGAGATCAAGAATAGTAGCGACCCTCGCGTCATAGCGCACTTCATTGTCTCGCACGCGCAGGGCATGAGAGTGCTCGGAAAAGTTGGATCACGTCGGGACGAAATGCTGAAAGATATTGATCTCCTGATGGAGGCTATTTTTTAAAGCGTAATTAGGAACCGATTGGTTCCGAATATTGTTGTATCGAAGGTCGGCTTTGCGACCGTAGGAGGTTCAATGTTCGAAGATCTCGTAAGAGAGGCGCCGGCCCGATCGAGGCGCTGGCTTGAGCAGATGGTGCCGCTGCCGGGCGCGTACTTGCCACCACTGGATCATATAACGTCATCGTGGCTCCGCCTCCAATCAAGAGGATTTCGAATTCTGGCGTCGCATAGAGGAATTGATGTAACAAACTCTCACGCGAGGTTATTGGCGCGCCTCTTGCTGATCGGTGCAGTAACAATCCCTCTGTCGGGTTGCGTAAGTAGCAGCGGACTGATTGAGGCAGAAATCAGCAGCACACCTGTCGAGTACGCTCAGCTAATCGACGGACCTCACACGATACCGGCGGTCGACATATCCGACATCGATTCAGAAATGTTGCGCCAGCGCGTGGACTATCCGACGGGTGAGCCAGTCGGAACGATCGTCGTAGATACGGCTGCTCGTCACCTTTACTTGGTGGAGGGTGACGGGAAGGCTATGCGCTACGGCATTGGAGTTGGCAAAGAAGGGCTTGCCTTTGCGGGCGCCGCTATCGTTAAGCGAAAGGCAGAATGGCCGCATTGGAGGCCAACAAAGAACATGATGGATCGGGAGCCGGCGCGGTATCGGCATCTCGCCAGCGGGTTGGTGGGCGGCCTTGGCAATCCGCTCGGTCCCCGCGCTCTATACCTTTATCAAGGCGATCAGGACACGTTGTTCCGTATTCATGGAACGACTGAGCCGGAGACAATCGGCGGCGCTGTTTCGAGCGGGTGCATTCGACTAATAAATCAGGACATCGTCGATCTGTATAGGCGGGTCAGGATTGGAAGTCGCGTCGTCGTGATTCAGCGCAGCCGCGAGTTAAGTTCGTGAGCGCGACCTCGAGAATTGGTCACCACGGCCGGACGCCATCGTTAATCTGCGGCCAGAATCCAAATCCACCACTGCCGTCAAATCCTGGCGCGGCATCATGCAGCCGCTTTCAGCGGCCCTAGCGTGGGTGGTCTGATAACAACTCGGAGAAGAAGTAATGAAAACCTGGCTCATCACAGGCTGCTCAAGCGGCTTCGGCCAGCGGCTGGCGCTCGCTGCAGCACAGCGCGGCGATCAGGTGATCGCGACGGCCCGCAATGTCAAGACGATCAAGGAAATGGCCCAGCCTTTCGGCGGCGGCATGATCACTTTGCCGTTCGATGTGACCGATGCGGCGGCAGCCAAGGCGACGGTCGCGAAGGCGGTCGAGACTTTTGGCGGGTTTGACGTGCTGGTAAACAATGCTGGCTATGGGTTGTTCGGCGCGATCGAAGAAGGCACGCCGGAAGAATATCGGCCGATGTTCGAGGTGAACGTCTTTGGTTTGATCGAGACTACCAGAGCCGCTTTGCCCGTCCTGCGACGTACGAGAGGAACGATCGTCAACATGTCGTCCGGCGCGGGCATCGCGGGCGGCGGCGGCGGAGGTTATTACAATGCCGCCAAGTTTGCCGTGGAAGGAATTTCCGAAGCGCTCGCCGGCGAGCTGGAGCCGTTCGGCGTCCGCGTGCTGATCATCGAACCTGGGCCGTTTCGTACCGATTTCCTTGGCCGTTCGATCACGATGGCAGCCAGCGAGATGCCGGAATACGCCACGAGTTCGCGCAGGCACTATCGTGAAACTAACAACGGCAGTCAGGCGGGCGATCCTGCCAAGGCGATCGCGGTCATCCTGCGGGCAGTTGACGCCGATCACGCCCCGCTTCATCTGCCGCTCGGCCCGATTGCGCACGCGATCGCCGAGCGAAAGCTGACTGCGTTTCGCAGCGATATCGACGCCTGGCGCGACATCACGATCGCAACCGATTTTGAGCAGCCCTGAGCTGCTGGCACGAGCGTTGTGTCAACGCCAACATCTGACTGGAAATCGATCATGATCGCCACTTTGAGGGGGTTTACCCAGCAGCTGGTGCCTGTGAACGGCATCAAAATCAACGCCGTCACGGGAGGCTCAGGACCGCCGATCCTTCTGCTTCACGGCTGGCCGGAAACATGGTGGGAATGGCACAAGGTGATGCCGCTGCTGGCCGAGCATTTCAGCGTGGTGGCCCTGGATCTGCGCGGCGCAGGCTTTTCCGACTGCCCGCTCGACGGCTATGACAAGGCGACGATGGCGCGCGACGCGCATGAAGTGATGATTGCCCTTGGGCATGAACGTTACGCCGCATGCGGGCATGACATCGGCGGCATGGTCGCTCTACCGCAGGCCGCCATCTATCGGAAGGCTGTTACCCATTTGGCCGTCCTCGACGTTCCGCTTCCCGGCTGGACCGGGTGGGAGGCGACGACTGCAAGGCTTTGGCACTTCAGCTTCCACATGAAACGGGACCTACCCGAGCGTCTGATTCATGGCCACGAATATGACTATGTTTCAACTTTTATGGCAGAGCGGTTCTACGATCACAGCAACTTCAATCCGACGGACATCGAGATATACGCCAATGCGATGGCGCTTCCTGGCCGCACGCGCGGCGGTATGGAATGGTACCGCACCCTCGCGGCCGATCATGCGACTGCGCTTGAGTACAAGAAGCAACCGCTCGAAATACCGGTGCTTGGCTTGGGTGGGGACCAACGGTTCGGAGCGCAGATGGTGCCGATGCTCAAGGAGTTCGCCACGAATGTGACGGGCCGCTCGATCGCGAGGTGCAGCCACTATGTCGCGGACGAGCGGCCGGATGAAATATCAGCCGCTCTGATTGAGTTTCTCAAGGCCAACTGAAGCCTGGTGCCCCGCGTCGTCGTGGGACGGGCCGATCGCGAGGCTCCGAGCAAATTGCGCCCGCAGCCGATCGCAATGGATCGAATAAATAGCAAAGGAGACCATGATGAAAGAACCAGTCATTCGCGGCGTCAATCATGTCGGCATCACGGTGCCCGACATCGAAGCAGCAAAATCGTTCCTGGTGGAAGCTTTTGGCGGCCAGGTGATCTACCAGTCCTTCGGACCGCAGGACCCGCCGCGGCAGGGCCCCGAATTCGAGCGGGCCGTTGGTGCTTTTCCCGGAACGATCGTGCGTGCACAGGCAATGGTCAAGATCGGGTCCGGACCCGATATCGAGCTGTTCGAAATGCTCGGTCCCGAGCAAGCCAAGCCGATCCGGGCGAGCGACTTCGGCATCACGCACTTCGCTCTCTACACCGATGACATCGAGGCATCGGTTGAGCGCTTCGAAAAGGCAGGAGGCACACCCCTTACCGCACCGCGCGCTATTCCCTATGCAACCGAGAAAGGTCCTGGAAACAAGGTCTGCTACTGCCGCATGCCGTGGGGCACGACGATGGAATTCATCACCACGCCAGATCGCATGCCCTACCACGATCAGACGGACTTGCGGAGGTGGCAAGACGAGGATTGAGAGTGGGAGAGAGCACCGGCTTTGAACATTTGATATGCCGTACGCATGGCCCGGCTCGGCGCCCGGGGGGCACCACGACCTTTCGAAACAGGTCCATCGGGACCGCTGCCTCATCCGGGATATGCGCCCGAATGGGAGCGGTGAGGTGACACCGGACGCCGCGCGTCGCCCGCGAACGCTCGCCGCTACCCGATTTATTCGAGACCGTTTGGAATCGCATCATAAACAGCGCGCGCCGAGTACGAATGGCGCAGGGTCTATCAGCTTACAATTATTCTTGATGACAAGTTAGAGAGGCGAATCATGACAAATGCAACGATGATAGTGACTTGCAGCGGTGGCACATATTTCGATCGCAACTATTATGTCGATGTGCACTTGCCGTTGGCACTCGCAAGCTGGCAGAAGCATGGCCTCGAAAGTGCCGCCGCCTTCTTCCCCCGAGACTTCGATTCAGTGGATGTCTCCGTGGGAATTTATCGGTTTCGCGATGAGGCCGCGCTGCACGCGGCACTTGCATCTGCCGAAACAGACGTAGTTATGGACGACGTCCCCCGGTTTACTGACGCTCACGTTTCCCGAATAATCGGTACGCCGCTCTGATTGCTTGTTGTCGCAAAGCACAGGGCGGTCACGCATCTATTTCGACAGATTAGGCTCACGCCTCACTGATCAGACAAGTTTGTGGTATTGACGCCTGTCGCTGCTCAGTGCTGCCTCGACAGCGCGCTTCCGCTTTTGGCCCTTAGCGGACCACCATGATCCGACAATCCATTTCCGAGATTGCAGCCTGAGCGGACCTGGTCTTCGCTGCGAGGACGCCGCGCCGCCGGAGTGACCAGGCGGCCTGCCAGCAAATATCCTTTTAGGCCGCCGCTCTGTGAGCCGCCGATGCGTCGCTTTCCACTAAACCCCTCGATTTGCCTCAAAATCCAACTTGTGCTGTTGCGTATGAGCGCTTCCAACGGCTTAGCATACTCAGGGTCGCCGCCTCAGGAAGCTGAAGGGCAGGCGGAGGCACTGCATCCGAGCCACCCATCTCGAAACAGAGAATGATTTTCTCGTAGGGCTTTTGAGCTCGGCCCAATAAAAAAGCCTCAGCATCGCGGGGAGCTAAATGCTGAGGCCATTTGGGGTGTCTCGCGAGGGACGAGAACAAGATTTCAACTACGGTCCACAGCGTTCGTTCCCACTTGGGTTAGGCAGAATCTGGCCCAGCAACCGTTCTCTCAGACGTCCAGTGTCTTTGACCCGCCCATCGCTTTGATGCCTATCGGGGGTCGTGGGTGGGACAAAGTGAGCGACGCAAACGGGCGTTGATTAACCCCATGCCGCTTTGACGGCCTCCCGGACCTTGTCGGACGGCCCACTGAGGTCGACGCGTCTGCCATACCTGCGCTCCATCGCTGCCTCGACCGCCTCGCGCTCGTCGGCGGCCATGGTCTTCAGAGAAACGGTGGTCGGCCAATCCATCCGCCAGACCTTCTCGGCGATTTCCTCGATTGTCATGGATTGACCCATAACCAATCACGGGTATGGCGCGCAAACCGGGGCTGTGGACAGGTGTGGGCAAATAAAAGCGGCTTCAGCGGGTTGGGGGCTGGATGCAGAAGCCGTTCAAACCTGCTGATGAAATCAGGGTGGTCCAAATGTCGGGATGAATCAGGGTCGTATTCAGGCAGCCATGCGCTGCTCGGCTTCGGCCTTGGTTCGGCACTCGGCGGCAAACGCCTGAAGCCGCTCAACGGTCAGAGCATCCATCGCACTGCGCGCAAGGCGTTCGGCGCGGGCGGCTTGGTCTCTCAGATACTGTACCTCGGTCATGGCCACACCCTCCGCCTAGACAATTTGAAACAGATTGCTTCGTTCCGACGATGCTCCATTCTTGCCTAATGAGCTGTGAACATCCGTGAGGTGGCTCACGCGGCAGCTGATTTTCGAAAGCCTTTAGGCGTGATTATTTCGGCCCTCGGCGAGATGCTTTGCGGGGAGACGCAGTGGACCCGCGCCGCTTTGTCTTGAGCTTTGGAAGGCGGCTGCGGCTTAACGTACGACTTTGGGGTGTGGTCATCACTCAACGTAAGAAAGACAAGCTTCAAGAAGATACTGTCACATCGATTCGAACGTCGGCGTGAACATGCTCGGCGTGTGTGGCATAGCGTTGACGATTGATCTGGCGACAGCGCCTCAGGAATCTGATCCGCGATATTCACAGCAGCTAAGCAATCGAGCGAAAAACGGTTGGCCGGCTGATTAGCCTTAGCTCGCGTCGGAAAATACGTCCCCTCGACGGCAGCGCTGACGTGTTTATCTCTGTCCGAAGAGTTAGGAACGACCCGGTCTCCCAGCCGCTTGGTCTAGCTTGGAGACGTATTATGCACATATCGGATTTTGGGCACTCAAACGAAGCGCAGTGCTTGCAGGTAATCACCTTATTTTCGGCTATTGACGAGCCGGACGTCAGAGACAAGGTCGTGGAGTTGATAAAGGCGCTCGCAAATACCACCGGTCAGCTAAATCACGAGCGATGAGAACTGTTTCTTCTCTTTGCGACTAAGGCACTGGTCTGCCGCCCGCTCGGTGGACGAAAGGTGCCTGCCGTTCCGCGTAGAAGCAACGTTGTTCTCAGATCAGCTAATTGCGGCGGAGCGATTGAGGCTGGAGCGGGTATATAGGCTGAGAAACGACGGAACTTCGGCTGCCGGAATGGCTCTGCAAAATAGATGACCTTGCCCCCCGCTGCAGCCATTAGTTCTGAGATACTCAAGCTGTTGCGGCCGTTCGACGCCCTCCGCCGTCGTCGATAGCCCCAATCCTCTAGCCAGGCCGAGGATCGCTCGCACAATTTCTCTCGCCTCTTCATTCTCCTCCAACCGAGACACAAAACTACGATCAATCTTAATTTTATCAGGATGGAATGACATGAGCTGACTCAGCGTCGCATATCCTGTTCCGAAATCATCAAGCGCAATACGGATTCCCGCCTGTCGCAGCAAGTTGATAGTATCCTGGGCGATGCGGAGATTATCAACGAGCGCACTCTCTGTTATCTCAAGCTCCAAACGGCTCGGGCGTAAACCCGATTGAGCCAGTTGTGCTAGGATCCGTAAACCTAGGGTATGATCACGCAACGAAGCCGGCGAGATGTTGAAAGCGAGGGTAAGAGGCTCTGGCCACGCCGCGGCGTCCCGGCATGCTTGGTCAAAAAGCCTGGAGCTCAGCGTGCTAATCAAGCCATCTTGTTCCGCAATTGGGATGAAAACATCGGGAGGCACTTGGCCTAAATTTTCACTTTCCCAACGCGCAAGAGCCTCGAATCCTAATATGCGACCGTCATCCAGTGAAACGATCGGCTGGTAGTATGGGACGATAATATTGCCTGACGCAATGGCTTCTCGAAGTTCATGCTTCAGCTGATCGCGATGCTCGCTTACCAAGTCAATGTCGGCCTCAAAATGACGGACAGTCGAACGGCCTAGAGCTTTTGCACGATATAGTGCGCGGTCAGCACGCCTCAGCAAATCGTCTGGATGTCGGCCATCATCGGGTGACAACACGATGCCGATCCCGACGCCGAGCACTATACCAAGCTCGTCAACAACGAAGGGCTCAGCGAGTGCCTCGATAATACGGTAAGCAACCTCTTGTGCTTCATGCGAGGAGTTTGCGCGAATGATGATTGCAAATTCATCTCCGCCAACTCGCGCGAAACAGTGGTCCGACGGAAGAATGGCTGATACCTTTTCGCAGAACGCTTTGAGTGTTCGGTCTCCTACGGCATGCCCGTGTGTGTCATTCACGGCTTTAAATCCGTCAAGATCGAGCAACAGAATGGCGATTTGCTTTTCCGTATCCACTTCCTGCAGGCATGAGCCTAATTGTTCTTCAAATCGGCGACGATTGGCCAACCCTGTTAGCGGATCGTGGAAGGCCAAATGCCGGATCTCTGCCTCGGCTTCGCGAAAGGGAGATATGTCTGTCACGGACGCAACCAGGTACTCAATTCCGTAGAGTCGCGCCATTCGTTTACGTGTGATGACGTGTCGAACACGCCCAGTACCGTCCGTTATCTGTTCCTCGTTTTCCCACTCTTCTCCAGTTTCAAACACACGCTCATCTGCAGCGTGAAAGACTCGGACTTGCTCGGCAGGAAACAGCTCAAGATCGGAGCAGTTAAGCAAGGTTGAGCGGGAGTATCCGAAGAACGCGCACGCACTCTCGTTCGCCATCACTATCTGATGTGAACGATCCTTCGCGAAGATGGGATTCGGTACAGCATCAATGATCGTTTGCACGCTATCAAATCGATAGGGACGAGAAGTCATAAATGCGTGGTCCGGTCGATACTTTCAGATGATGGAGTTGTCGCGCGGCATGTTTAAAGCCAGCCTGCGCGGATGAGCACTCAGCCAACTCCCCTATCGATTTTAATTTGCGATAAAGTTTTCGAACACGAACGTCAAAGCAAGGGCGGCAGGATGCCTCGTTTGATTGTTACAGCAGCACACGGTCGAAAACACAGCGGAGAGTCCGGACAATCCTTGAACGCCTTAAGCCGCCGTTTATAGGCCATTAGCAGTTTTCTGTTCGAGGATAACGGTCTCCCGCCACAATATCTTCCGAATCATGTAAAGATCGGTTCGCGCTTGATGGGCGTTTTGGGACAGCTCGGCCTCCGGCCCCCCTCGTCGAGCTGTCCCTCCGATACAAAGGTGGCCTCGATGACGAGCAGCGACACCAGTATTACCGTCTATTTCGCCTGTCCTCATTGCTCCGTCGTCTATGGGTCTGCACAGACTCATTCAGAAGAGCACGGCCCTGGCGAGTTTCACTGCAGCGGATGCGCTACGCTGGTCCACGTATGGACGGTAGCTACGAGTTCAGCCAATGGCATGTCGTAGGTATTGAAACGCCGCGCAACAAGCGGGCTCGTGTGCGGAGGCTCCGAGCAACTGGCCGTGGCGACTTCAATCAGCCTGCATGTCAGAGCTAAAATCAGACCTGTCGACGCCTGCAACCACGCCCCCGCCACGTGAGGGATCTGTGCAGGCAGCATCGGTGCAAATCCACTCGACACAGCAATGAAGGCGGATGAACCGTTAGAGTGCACTCGCGTAGATATTAATGCTTTGTAAATACGAGACAAATTCGATTTGTGTCTCGCCAGCTACAGCATTCTTCGAAAATTTCTATACGTTCCCAGACGACATTTCGTCGAGACGATTCTCTGGGGACCATTATGAAGAAGCTTTTTGCGGCGCTCGCGCTCACAGTAGCAATTACGGGCTCGGCGTCCGCTGCCGACCTTGCTGCTCGTCCATACACCAAAGCGCCAATGGCGCCGGCCCCAACCTACAGCTGGACGGGATTTTACATATTTGGTGGTGGCGGTGGCGGCATCTGGTCGGCCAACGGTGGTGTCGATGTCACTGCGACGGGCGCCTGCATCATCTGCACGAATACCCGCACGGGTGGCGATGGTTGGTTCGGCACGGTCGGTGCTGGTTATGACTGGCAGAGCGCAGGTTGGGTTTTCGGCATCTTCGGCGATGGCACATTCGGTAGTCTGAAAGGCAACATCGGCGATGCAAGCAGTTTGAACGCTCTCGTTCCTGCCGTTGGTACCGTCAAGATGGAGACAGCCTGGGCAGCCGGTGCACGCGTCGGTTATCTTGTCGCTCCGAACGTTCTCTCTTACGTAAATGGCGGCTACACCGGGACGTATTGGTCCGGGAGCACCCTGCTAAGCTCGTTCACCGGTACCCCGACTGGTTTTCATACCGACGGCTTCAATACTCAGGGCTGGTTCGTCGGCGGCGGCGTTGAGAACAATCTGAATATCTTCGGTATCAACGCCCCAGGCTGGTTTATGAAGACCGAATACCGTGCCGCCTATCTTGATCGCAAGAATCTTCAGGAGAGAGTTGACGGCACTGGGGCACCGACTGGCATTAACATCACGTTCAAGCCATTCGTGCAGACGATCAGCACCTCGCTCGTGTACCGCTTCAACTGGACAGGTGTGGCGAGCAGATACTGATCTGGCTCAGCCAATCCGATCAGCTAAAGCCCCAGCACGTCTGGGGCTTTTTGCGTTATCTTCATAGTCAGCAATTGCCCCTGCGATTATAGCCATCTTGGAAGGACCGCCAATCCCGCGGCAGCGCTGATAAGCCTATCGTTATTCGTTTACGTTGAAGTTTTCGGGTTGAGGTTTGCATTCCTAACGAATGCCGGCCAAAGCTGGTAGACGCGTGCGCGATATTCCATATAGGTCAAGCGGCTTTGGCTTCTGCTTCCTCGACGAT
>NZ_JBEVLL010000034.1:0-5680 GCF_040509215.1 Devosia sp. | reverse complement strand
CACGATAGAAAGCCACGTTTCTATTGGACGCGCGCCGTGTCCGTTCCGCATGAAAGCTAGTTGATGACCAGCGTAAACGATCTCCGTTCGAGCTTTGTCGATTACTTTGCCCGCAATGGCCATGAAGCCGTTGCGTCGAGCCCGCTCGTACCGCGCAATGATCCGACGCTGATGTTCACCAATGCCGGCATGGTGCAGTTCAAGAACGTCTTTACCGGCGTCGAGAAGCGCCCCTATTCGACGGCGACGACGGCACAGAAATGCGTGCGCGCCGGCGGCAAGCACAACGACCTCGACAATGTCGGCTTTACCGCGCGCCACCACACCTTCTTTGAAATGCTGGGCAACTTCTCGTTCGGCGACTATTTCAAGCCCACCGCCATTGAGCTCGCCTGGAACCTCCTCACCAAGGATTGGGGACTGCCGCGCGAAAAGCTCATGGTCACCGTCTATGAAGACGATGACGAGGCGCTTGAGCTCTGGAAGAAGATCGCTGGCCTCTCCGAAGATCGCATCGTGCGTCTCGGCGCCAAGTCGAACTTCTGGCAGATGGGCGATACCGGTCCCTGCGGCCCGTGCTCGGAAATCTTTTACGATCATGGCGACAAGGTCTGGGGCGGCCCTCCGGGTTCGCCGGATGAAGATGGCGATCGCTGGATCGAAATCTGGAATCTCGTCTTCATGCAGTTCGAACAGCATGCCGATGGTTCGCGCACCGGTCTGCCGCGTCCGTCCATCGATACCGGCATGGGTCTCGAACGCGTCGCCGCCGTCATGCAGGGCGTCCACGACAACTACGACATCGACCTCTTCAAGGCGCTGATTTCGGCCGCCGCCAACGCAACCAATGCCGACGTCAACGGCCCGGGCAATCGCAGCCTGCGCGTCATTGCCGACCACCTGCGCTCGATGAGCTTCCTCATCGCCGAAGGCGTGCTGCCATCCAATGAAGGCCGCGGCTATGTGCTGCGCCGCATCATGCGCCGCGCCATGCGCCACGCGACCCTGCTCGGCGCGAACGAGCCGACGATCTTCAAGCTCGTTCCGACCCTCGTCCGCGAAATGGGCCAGGCCTATCCGGAGCTGAGCCGCGGCGAAGCCATGATCGCCGAAACCGTCCGTCTCGAAGAAGGTCGCTTCCTCAAGACACTCGGCCGCGGCTTGCAGATCCTTGAATCGGAAACTGCCGGTCTCGGCGACGGCGATGTGCTGAATGGCGCTGCAGCCTTCAAGCTTTACGACACCTATGGCTTCCCGCTCGATCTGACGCAGGACGCGCTGCGCAACCGCAACATCACCGTCGATCAGGCCGGCTTCGATGCTGCCATGGCCCAGCAGAAGGCCGAAGCCCGCAAGAACTGGGCTGGCTCGGGCGAAGCTGCCACCGACACCGTCTGGTATGGCCTCTCCGACAAGCTCGGCCCGACCGAATTCCTCGGCTACGAAACCGAGACTGCCGAGGGCGAGATCAAGGCTCTCCTTGTCGATGGCGCCGAAGTCGCCTCGATCGCTGCTGGCCATGAAGGCTTGGTTGTCGTCAACCAGACCCCGTTCTACGGCGAAAGCGGCGGCCAGGTCGGCGATTCCGGCGTGATCAAGGGCGAAGGCTTTGCCGCCGAAGTTCTGGATACCGGCAAGCATCACGGCGTTTTCAGCCACAAGGTGAAGGTGACCGAAGGCACGCTCAAGGTAGGGCAGGCCGTCGAGCTCATCGTCGACCACGAGCGTCGTTCCTCGATCCGCTCCAATCACTCGGCAACCCACCTGCTGCACGAAGCCCTGCGCCTCGTGCTCGGCGACCACGTCGCCCAGAAGGGCTCCATGGTTTCGTCCGATCGTCTGCGCTTCGACTTCGTGCACACCAAGCCGATGACCCCGCAGGAAATCGCCGAAGTCGAAGACATCGCCAACGAAATCATCCTCCAGAACACATCGGTCGAGACCCGGCTGATGGGTGTCGAGGAAGCCAAGGAATCGGGAGCGCGCGCCCTGTTCGGCGAAAAGTACGGCGATGAAGTCCGTGTCGTTTCCATGGGCGAGCCGACCGGCAACGGCCTCGGCTGGTCCGTCGAACTCTGCGGCGGCACCCATGTGCGTCGCACTGGCGATATCGGCCTCGTCTCCATCGTCACCGAAACGGCTTCCGCTGCCGGCGTTCGCCGCATCGAAGCCCTGACCGGCAAGGCCGCGCGCCATCGTGGCAATACCAACGTCAACATCGTTTCCTCGGCTGCGGGTCTGCTCCGCTCTGGCACCCATGAAGTGCTCGATCGCATCGAGGCGCTGCAGAACCAGATCAAGAGCGCCGAAAAGGCCCTCAGCGATGCTCGCCAGAAGCTGGCGCTCGGCGGCAGCGGCGAAGGCAGCAATGCCACCGAAACCGTCAACGGCGTCACCTTTGTCGGTCGCGTCGTCGAAGGCGTCGCCGCCAAGGACATCAAGACCGTCGTCGATGCCGAAAAGAAGCGCATCGGTTCCGGCGTCGTCGTCATCGTCCTCAAAGGCGAAGACGGCAAGGGCACCGTGGCCATCGGCGTCACCGACGATCTCACCGGCAAGTACGCTGCCGGCACGCTGATCAAGTCGGCAACTGCCGCGCTCGGCGGCCAGGGCGGCGGCGGCCGTCCCGACATGGCTCAGGGCGGCGGACCGGACGGCACCAAGGCCGACGATGCCGTCGCGGCGATCCGCGCGCTGATCTAGTCAGCGCCAATCCATGTTCGGATAGTGCAAGCCGCGGCCATGCCGCGGCTTTTGCATTTGAGGCGCTTGGTGACGCTCGATGCTAGCAGTCTGCTAACGTCAACGCCGCTATTCGCCGATGCGGAAGAAGAAGACACGCGGCTTCCAGCGGATCGGCCGCTTTTCGCTCAGCACGTTCATGAGGCCCGCACCGACGACGATCAGCATGCCAACAATGGCGATCCAGTCAGGATATTCGCCAAAGAACATCGCACCGAAAAGGATGGCCCAGATCAACTGGCTATACTGGACCGGGGCAATGAGATTAGCCGGCGTCACCTTGCTCGCCTGGATCAGCAACAGTCCGCCGATGCCGCCGAGCAGACCAATGCCGAGCAGGATGGCCAATTGTTCCGGCGAGGGAATGACGAAGGTCGGGACCATCAGTATCGCATTGAAAATGCCCGAATAAAGCACCTGGAGCCCCACCAGGCTGACCTTGCGCTCCTTGGGTGCGACGTGCCGCAGGACCGTTGTCGTCACAGCGCCGAGGCATGCGGCGACCATCATCACATAGTGCCCCAGTTCGAGCTCGCGCAGGCCTGGCCGGATCACCAGCACGACGCCGAGGAAGCTGATGAACAGCAGCACCCAGCGATGCACGGCCACGAATTCGCGCAGCAGCAGCACCGAGAGCAGCGTCACGAACAAAGGCGTTGTAAAACCAATGGCATAGACGTCGGCGAAGGGAATGTGGGTGAAGGCAAACATCACGCAGGCCGTGCCGGTGATCGCGGTCGCACAACGCAAATGCACCAGCCAGGGATGGTGCAGCTTGTAGATGTCCCGCCAGCGCTCGCCGCGCTTGGTCAACATCACCGGGATGATCGAGAAGCTGGTGGTAAAAAAGGCGATCTCGAAGACCGACATAGCCGGGCCCGTCGCCTTGATAAGGGCATCGGACACGGAAAAAACGGCATAGGCCAAAAAGGCCAGAATGACGCCGACTGGCATCGCAGTACCACGAAAGTCAGAAATGGAAGGATTCGGGCGGGAATGGCATTACCATACAAGCCATTTCCGCCGCCGTCATGCCAAATACCGCGTTGCCGAAGCCTGTTTGGTCTCGGCAATGCCCCACGAAAATGCGGGATGCACGAGCTCGGCAAAGTCTGGCAAGATCGCTTGCGAAGCTGCCGCCTGCAGCCATGAACGCCGCGTTCATTCCCGCTTCAGGCGCGTAGAGGCTAGCTGGGTTCGGGCGGCCCGAGGGCTGCGGTGTTGGAGGGCTATCACTATGCAGTTCTGGAAGAAATTTGCCTTGGGGGCCGTGGCGGCAATTGGCCTTGCCATGCCGGCTGTGGCGGCTGAGCGCGCCGTCATTGTGCTCGATGGATCGGGCTCGATGTGGGCGCAGATCGATGGGAAAGCGCGCATCACCATCGCGCGCGAAACCTTATCCTCGGTCCTTGCCGATTTGCCGGACGATCTCGAGCTCGGTTTCATGACCTATGGCCACCGGGAAAAAGGCAATTGCGGCGATATCGAAATGCTCGTTGAGCCGGCGGTCGGCACTGGCGCGGCCATCATCGCGGCGGCCGATGGCATCAATCCCAAGGGCATGACGCCGATCTCCGACGCGGTGCGGCTGGCGGCCGAGGACCTGCGTTTCACCGAGGAAAAGGCCACGGTCATCCTGATCACGGATGGTCTTGAAACCTGTGAGGTTGACCCGTGCAAGCTGGCAACCGAACTCGAAGGGCAGGGTATCGACTTCACCACGCACGTGCTGGGTTTTGGCCTTTCCGATGAAGAGGGCCAGCAGGTCGCCTGTCTCGCCGAGAATACCGGCGGCCAGTATCTTTCCGCGGCAGATGGTGCCGGTCTTGTCGATGCACTGACCAAGACCGTCGCGCAGGTGGTGCAGGCCGAACCCGAGCCCGAACCGGCCCCCGCGCCGGAACCGACACCGGTCCTCGACCACAATTTCGCGCCGACTGCCTCGCTGGCCGAAGGCGGTCCGGATATCGAAGACGGTGGCCCGCTCAACCTCACCTGGCAGTGGTACAAGGTGAACGCTGACGGCACCAAGGGCGAGTGGATCGGCACCGACTACTATGCCCGCTTCAAGGGCACGCTCGAGCCCGGCGACTACATCATCACGGCCGAGTACGATTATGCGATTGCCGAACAGCCCGTGACTATCGTCGCTGGCGAAGTCACCGAGACCCATTTCGTGCTCAATGCCGCCGTCTTCAAGCTGCATCCGCGCTCCAGCGAAGGGGCTGAGATCAATACGGATGCCTCGATCGAAATCCGCCACGATGGCGAGTACGTCACCACCCAATACGGCGACAAGATCCTGGTACTGCCAGCAGGCAACCTCGAATTCGATATCAAGATCGGCGAGGCCATGGTGACCAAGGCCTATACGGCAAAGGCCGGTGAAACGATCGAGGAAGACGTCATCGTCGGCACGGGCCTGGCGTTCTTCACGACCGAATATGCGCCGGGCGTGAAGGTTGAAGACGATATCTTCATGGAGATCTTCGACGCAAAGGTAGCGCTCGATGGTACCCGCCGCTCGATCGCCTATGGCTACAATGGCGAGCAGGATTTCGAACTGCCGCCGGGCGACTACGTCATGGACTACAAGCTCGACGGCACCAGTGGCCAGATCCCGTTCACTGTGAAGACCGGCGAACGCACCGACATTCCGGTGCTGCTCGACGCCGGCGTGCTCGCGGTCACCACCCCGACCGACGACTATGTCGAAATCCGCAGCCCCACCAAGGACATCGCGGGCAATGTAACGTCCTTCGACTATGGCTACGGTCCCAATGTGCAGACCACGCTGAAGGCGGGCGACTACGTCGTCTTCAGCAAGAAGGATGATGTCGAGAGCGAAACGCCTGTGACCATCAAGGCTGGCGAGCGGTTCGAGTTGACCATCGAAGCCGCGGCGCCAGCTGCCGGCGGCAAGAAGAAGTAAGTCACG
>NZ_JBEVLL010000033.1:0-25912 GCF_040509215.1 Devosia sp. | reverse complement strand
TTTGCAGCCGGGGCCCTGCGAATGGCGATTGCCAAGAATTGATAAATGTAATTCTATTTTCCGAAGGCTGGGGAGGTTGCTCTGATCATTCCGCGCGCCGAGGCTGAGGCCTTTGTTGGTGTATTGGTGCGCCATGCCCGGCTGATCGTTTTCGTCACTTTACTCGCGGTACTAGGCGCGCTGTTTGTCACGAGCGTCTTGCGACCGATCTATACGGCAACGGCTCTGCTCGTCGTCGAGCCTTCCGGCAATGTGCTCGTGCCCAGCGGCACGTCCCATTCCGATCCGCCCAATACCGGCGCCATCGATGGCATTGTCGAGATCATGCGCTCCGATCCGGTGCTGACCCGCGCCATGGAACTGGCCGATCCATTCGAGCTGGCTGATTTTTCTGCTGGTCTTGACCTGCAGCCGCTGTTTCTCGGTTTCTTTCGCATCGACGCCGAAGCACTGGCACCGGGTGAAGAAGGGCGGGGGCAGGTGCTCAGCCGCATGCACAATTCCATCTCGATCAACCGCCGCGGCCTCTCGCCGGTCATTGCCATTCGCGCCAATGCGACCTCGCCGGAATTTGCGGCACGTCTCGCCAATGCTGTCGGCGAGGCCCATATCGCGCTCGAGGTCGAGGCGAAGTCCGCAAGCTTGCGGACGGCGCGGGATTTGGTGGACGGACAGGCCGAACAGGCACGCCGGCATGTTCTCGTATTGGGCCAGGACTGGGCGAGCCTTGCGGCCGAGGCGGCGGAGCCGAACGCCATTGCGGCAAGCTTTCAACCCCAGCTCACCTCCATCGCGCAAAGCCTCGACCTGGCCCGGGAGCAGTATCAGCGTCTTTTGCAACGATCGGCGGAGCTTGAGGAGCAGGCAGGGTTGCAATTGCCCGATGCGCGTCTTGCGGCGCGCGCCACCCCGCCCTCGGATGCCGGCTTTCCGGATATGAAGACGACGCTGGCGGTCGCGGCCATTCTGGGGCTCGCCGTGGCTTTGGCCCTGGCATTCACGTTCGATGGGCTGGCAAGCGGGGTGCGCAGCACGGACGAATTGGCCGAGGCCATCGGCGTGCCCGCGGCCGTCGCCATGCCAAGGCTGAGTGCGAGCCGCTTCGATGGTACCAGCCATGCCGACCAGGTCATCACCGCGCCACTCTCGCCATTTTCAGAGGGCATGCGGACGTTGCAGGTCAATCTGCAGCGCAGCCTCCAGTCAGGGGCGGGCGGGCAGGTCATCTTCGTGCTATCGCCCGGCGATGGGGAGGGCAAGACGACGACGGCGCTGGGTCTCGCCCGTGCCTTCGACGTGGCCGGGCGGCGCGTCCTCCTGATCGATGCCGATGTGCGCTCTGCGGCGCTGCATCGGCATGTCGATGTGCCCCTCTCGGGAGGCTTTGAACAGGTTCTTGCCGGGGACGTGGATATTCGCCAACTCGCGAGCATGGTGCGCAAGGACCCGCTGTCAAAGCTTTCCGTGCTGGTCAATTCCGACCGCAGCGCGGTTCCGGCGGAGGTGCTCTTCGGCGGCCCCGTCTTTGCCAATGTGCTGAGGGGCGTGAGGGCCAGCTACGACATCACCATCGTCGACATGCCCTCGCTTCACTGGTCGGCGGAGGCGGCCTATATCCTGCCTCATGCCGATGCGGTGGTTCTCGTTGCCAGTTGGGGCAAGACCGAGCGGACAAAGCTGCGCGAAGCGCTGGTTGCCATCAGGCAGGCCCATCCCGGACCGGTGCCGTTGGTGCCGGTGCTAGCGCTGCAGCCCAATGTCGTCAAATGGCCGGCGCCCCGCTACGAGCAGGGCTATTCCTCCCGCTAGTTCGCGGGCCGCCCATAGTAGTCAAAATGCCAGCGCACGAAGGCGGAGACGCCGACCTCTACACTCGTCTCAGGCGCGTAGCCGGTGAGGGCCTTGAGCAATGCCGGCGCGGCATGGGTCTGTTGGACATCGCCCTGCTGCATGGGCATCAGCGTCCGCTTGGCCTTTCGGCCCAGCGCGGCCTCGACCGTGTCGATAAACGGCAAGAGGCCGACGGGTTGCCCGCCACCGATATTGACGCTGCGCCAGGGAGCGACCGGGGAGAGCGAGTCCATGCTGTCCGGCACCTGGATGGGTTCACCTTTGACTGGGGGCAGGGGCAGCAGGCGGACGAGCGCTTCGACGAGATCGTCGATATAGGTGAAATCGCGCTGCATGTGGCCTTCGCCATAGACGTCGATCGGTTCGTCGCGCCCGATGGCCGAAACGAACTTGAAGAGCGCCATGTCCGGCCGGCCCCAGGGACCGTAGACGGTAAAGAAGCGGAAGCAGGTCGTGGGCAGGCCGAAGAGATGGGCATAGGCGTGGCTCATCGCTTCGCCCGCCTTCTTGGTCGCGGCATAGAGCGAGACCGGAAAATCGGTGCGGTCGGTTTCGCCGAAAGGCACGGCTTCATTGCCACCATAGACCGAGGAGGTAGAGGCAAAAAGCAGGTGTTCGATGCCGGTCTGGCGCAGCACTTCGAGCAGGTTGAAGGTGCCGGTCAGGTTGGAGTCGAGATAGGTTCTGGGGGCCTCGATGCTGTACCGGACCCCGGCCTGGGCTGCGAGGTGAATGACGGCATCCGGCGCGAAGCTGGTGATCGCCGCTTCCAGCGCGGTGCGATCTTCGAGCATTGCCTCGGTGAAGGAAAAGCTGATCGACGGGGTCAGGAGGGCGAGGCGGGCTCGCTTGAGCGACACGTCGTAATAGGCGGTCATTCCATCGTAGCCATGCACGCGATGACCGTCTTCGAGCAGGCGCCGAGCCAGGTGATAGCCGATGAATCCGGCCGAGCCGGTTATGAAGATCTTCATTCTATCCCCGCGCGTGCTGACCATCCGATAGCGCAAAACTCCTGAAAATGCGGTTATTTATCGGCGCTCGCCGTTTGCGCCGGCCGATTTGTCCTCGCTCTCCGGCCCACGCCTAGACTTGGGGCTCCTTGTTCAGCGGAACCGATCATGGCCGACATATTCTCTTCGCATAATATCGACGTGGCGGCACCAGCCGCCGGCGCCTTCGCCATCACCCCCAGCGATGGCACCATTTTCGACCAGCCGACCCGCGCCCTCTACGTGGGCGCTGCGGGCACGGTTCAGGTCGAAATGCTTTGGGGCGGCACGGTCACATTCGAAGGCGTTTCCGGCGGTTCCATGCTGCCGATCCGCGTGCGGCGCGTGCTCAGCGGCACCTCGGCCGGCTTCATCGTCGGGCTTTACTGATGAGCGGCCATGCGGGGCCCGCGCTCGGGCTTGGCTATTTTACGGGCGCCGTCCCGGCCGAAACGGGCGGCGCATGGCTCGATGCCGATTTTGCCCATGGCCGGTTTCGCTTTGCCGGAAAAACGCTCGCCAATGAGAGCCAGTTTCGGCTCGCCGTCGGCGGAACCGTGCCGGCCAGCGGCCAGTTGGTCATTGGTCCCCATGTCGCCGATACGTCCCCGGAGCTGTTGTCCGATGGCAATTTTGCCGGCGGCAGCACCGGCGATTGGGCCAGCGTCGGCAGTTCGCTGGCTATTGCCGCGGGGGCGCTGCGGGTCACAGGGAGCGGCGGCAATGGGTCGGGTGCCTATCGCACCATTGCCGGGCTGATCCAGACTGCCGGCCGGGCCTATCGCCTCGCCGGCGACGTCTGGCGCGAAACCTCTTCCAACGTGACGATAGGCTTTGGTGCCGGGGGCGGGGGCACGGCCAATTATGCGCAGACCGCCAATCTCACCGGCACGACGCCAGGCCAGGCCGTACTTTATTGCGGCGGGTTCAGTCCCTCGACCGCCTCGATCGCGCTGCGCAATCTGACCAATCCCTCGACCGGCCTTTATTGGGCCGACAATCTCTCGCTGCGCGAAGCCTTGCCCTGCGCCGGATTTCGTCCGGGCGTATTGTGCGGGGTGGTCGAGGCGACAACGCCCGCCAGTGGCGGGGCCGGCGGGGTGGTATTCCAGGCCGACGACAATGCCGAATTCAACGGCAACTGGTTCGAGCGCAATTTCATCCGCCTCATCTGGGATGCGAGCCAGCATTTGCGCTTCGTCGTGTCCTTCGGCGGCAGCGGGACACAGGTGGAGCAGGTCAATCTCGATCTCGGCGTGGTTGCGGCCGGCAGCGCCTTTTCCGTGGGATTTTCGGCAAGGGATGGCGAATATCGCGCGGCCCTGATGGGCCTGCCGGTGCAGCAGGCGCTTTCGGGCACCTTTCCGGGCCTTGCGGCATTGCGGCTTGGTCGTGGGCGTTCCAGCGTTTCTGGTCTTTGGACCGGCAGCATCGGGCGCCTGCGGCTTTTTTCCGAGCCCATGGGCGAGGAGCGGTTTGCGGCGCTGGTTGCTGGTTCGGGCATTGTCGCCTGGGGCGATAGCCTGACGGCCGGCGCAGGCGCAACCGGCGGCAGCACGGGCGCCACGACCTATCCGGCCGTGGCGCAGGCACTGCTTTCGCCACGCCGGGCAGTGGCACGGCAGGGTGTTGGCGGGCAAACCTCGACGCAGATCGCCGCACGGATGAATGCGGTGCCTATCCTTGTTACCGTGTCTGGCGGCAGCATTCCGGCGTCCGGCCCGGTGGCCGTCACGGAAAAATCCGTCAATGTCCTCGTCAATTCCGGCAGCTATTCGGGGACCATGAGGGGTTGGCTCGCGGGCGTCGAGGGCACGATGTCGACGGATGGTTCGGGCAATTGGAGTTTTGCTCGGAGCGTTGCGGGCACGAGCGTTCCGGCCGAAGCCAATGCGCGCTTCATCTGTGCCTGGGGGCAATATCTGCGCGGCTACGCGGCATGGCTCTGGCTGGGTCGCAATGGCGCGCAGGCGGGACGCACGGTGCTTGGCGACATTGCTGCCGCCGTCGCCTCGCTCGGCCATGGCCGCTATCTCGTCGGCGGCATCCTGCCGAGCACGGCTGATAGCGGCGCGGGCCTGGCACAGTTGGCGACGCTCAACGGGCAATTGGCCGGCGTCTATGGAGATCGCTTTGTGAACCTGCCTGCCATCCTGTCCGCGGCCGCAAATGGCACCGCGGAAGACATCACCGATGTGGCGGCCGGTTTCGTGCCGCGCTCGCTACGCTCCGATCATCTGCATCTTAACGATGCGGGCTATGCCCTGGTGGCGCAGGCATTTCGTTCAGCGCATGTGGCGAAGGGTTTTTAGCGCCCGACTGACGCGTGCGAAGGAAGCGGGCGGGGTTGCCGATATGAATGGCACCATCTGGGATGTCGGAAAAAGCCACCCCGCCCGCGCCAAGAACCGAGCCGATGCCCAGGCCAACGCCAGGACCGACAATGGCCCGGGCAGCGACCCAGGCATCGGCGCCGATCTCAATGGGTCGGGCGACGAGGGGAAAGTCCGGCGCATCGACATCATGGGTCGCCGCGATCAGCTGGGCATATTGGGACACGATGGCGTTCCGGCCCAGATGGATCGGAGCCTGGCAATAGATCACGCTCTGCCAGCCGATAACCGCTCCATCATCGAGCGTGAGATAGGGTGGGTACCAGATTCTGGCACTCCCATAGACACGCACACCGCGACCCACTTTGGCCCCGAAGAGGCGGAGGATGGCGCAACGCCAGCCATGCAGTGGTGGGGGCGTCCAGGTGGCAAGCAGCGTCCAGCAGACAATCCAGACCGCCCGGAACAGACGATTTCGCAAGGAGAAGTGCTGGTCGGCGAGGCGCGTCATGAGGAGGTTTCCTCGAGAATATGTGCATAGTGGTCGAGCATGGCGCGGGCGATGGCAGGCCAGAAGAAGGGCATCGCTGCCTTCCGGGCGCGGGCGGAGCGCTCGCTTTTCTCCCCGTCGCTCATGGCTTCCGCCTGAGCGACGATGGTGGAGAAATCGGAGAAATCCGGCTCCATGCGGAGCGCCACGCCTTGCGCAAAAAGCTCAGGCAGATGGCAGGCGTCGGTCAGGATGGGAATGCAACCGTGACTGATGGCCTCGAGCGCGGCCATGGGCAGGCCCTCGCTCAGCGAGGGGAGAATGAAAAACCCGGCTTCCGATAAAGCCTGCGCCTTGCTTGCGCCGTGAAGCGTCCCGACGAAGCGGACGCGTTTGTGCCCTTTGCAGCGCGCCGCGATCTCCGCCTCATAGGCGGGCTCCCCCCACCCCGCGATGGTCAGCATCATTTTCTTTGAGTGCCGTTCCCATGCGTCGAACAGGGCAAGAACCTGTTTTTTCTCGTGCAGCCGACCGAGATAAAGAGCGCCGTCGCGCTGTTTTACCTCGCTCGTTGGCGCCGGCTCGACACCATTGGGCACGGTAAAGATGCGCCCGGCGAGAGCGGGCATGTAGTCGAGAGCCGCTGCCGCCTCGTGCTCGGAAAGGGCGTGGAGATGCGCGCGAGCGAGCATGGGCCGTTCGAACAGCGCCGCGTGGGGACGTTTCAGCCATGGCCTCCGCGCCAATATCCAGGGGTCGAGCATGCCGCGTGGAGAGACGATGACCCGCGTTTGACGCGGAGCAAGACGGCCATGGATGGAGCCGCCGGACCAGATGCCGTGGACATGGAGAATGTCGGGCTTCAACTGCGCAATCTCGGCCTGCATGGCCAGCGAAAAGCCATGGCGACTGCGTCCGAGCCTATGGGTGAGGAGCGGTAACTGGCCCCAGACGTGCCTTTCATCGGCAAAGCCATTGCCGTGGCCACCGGCGACGGTCACTTCGGCGCCGAGGGCTGCCATGGCGCGGGCGAGGCCCGACACCGAATGATAAAGCCCGCCGGCCGAACGCCCCAGACGGGTTGAGTAGTGGACGACCCTCATGACCGGTCAGGTGCCTCCCGCGTGCGGCTGGCATGGTTGACCCAAAACCAAAGGGACAGCACGGCGCCATAGCCGAGCGTTTCGAAGACGACGAAGAGAAGTGGAGATGTCTGCGTCAGGGCGAGGGCAAGACCCAGAAGACCGAGAGCGCAGACGCTTGCGAGGCCCAATAGAGCAAGCCGGTGCCGGCTTTGCAGTTGAAAAGCATAGATCGCGGTCGCGGAGAGCTTTTCGAGGCTCTGCCAGGCAATGAGCGCCAAAACCAGACCATGTGCTACCCCCAGGTTTGGTGCGGCCAGCGCCACCAGAACACCGGCTACAAGGGCAATGACAGCCTGGCCGGTAAAGCTCAGGCCCATGCTCACGCGGGGCCGCATCAGCTCGATCCTTCGCAGGTAGGTGACCAGCAGGCCAGCGGCGTTGAAGGCCTGCTTGGCGTAAATGATCAGCGCCGGCAGCGGCCCGGTAAAACTCGCGCCAAGCACGAAGAGCACGGTGCGGCCATAGAGCTGGCCAATGCCCTGGGCGCCCATAATGGTGAGAATTTCAACGAGGGGCAGGCCAAGCTTCGCCTTCTCTGGTCGGTGGTTGCGGCGGACGAAAAGCACATGCACCGCCGCAAGAATTGCGGTGCTCCAGAGCGCTGCGTGCCCCGCCAGTTCAGCGGTGATCTCGCCCCTGATGACCGCGCTGAGGCAAAGCGGCAGCATCCAGCCGTTTTGCAGCAGCATGGCCCAATGCTGGAAACCGCGCCGGTCGAGGTCGGTATCGAGGAAAGGGAAACGCAATAGGAGCGCGACCGCAAGGAACGGCAGGAGGGTCGCGGTGTCGTCTGGCGCGAAGCGCCAAAGCAGGGGCAACGCAACAAGAAATAGTGCTGCGACGCCCGCGCGATAGACCCGGTAGGCCGGCCGTATTGCGGCCTCGCTTTGTCGCAGCCGGAGCATGGCGGGGATCAGCCCGGAACTGCCGTCGAAGGCGAAGAAGACCAATCCGAGAAGCCCGCCATATTTGGCGAGTGACAGGACGACAGCAGTTTGCCCCGTAGTGACCAGCCATGTCTGGACGACAAAGAGGGCTCCCGGCGGCGCCCCGGCGGCCGCCAGACCCACGATGTGGCGCATGGCCTTCATGGCAGCATCCTCTGGACGCGGGCCGGCGTGCCGAAGGCGACGGCGCGTGCGGGGATGTCGCGATTGACCAGGCTGTGCGCACCGATCACCGCACCAGCGCCGATGGTGACGCCCGGCAGAATGGTGACGTGGCGGCCGATCCAGACATTGTTGCCCACAATCACCGGCCGGACGACGAAGCCACTTTCGAGGATGGGGAGTTGTGGATCGATCCTGTGGTCGCTGTCGCGGATGGAACAGTTTTCGCCGATGCGCGTGCCATCGCCGATCGCAACCCTCTGGCGTGCCGAAAGCACCGTGCCCTGATTGATCGACACATCGCGCCCGAGCTGGAGGTGACCGCCTTCGGCGACGGCAAGGCTGATATTGGGCCCGAGAAAGCTCCGGTCGCCGACCTCGATCGTGCCGGTGACACCAGCACAGCGGATCGGCCCGGCAAAGGTGACCTGCCGGCCGAAGCGCACCCAGGAGAGGTAGAAAAAACGATACCAAATGCTTCTCGCCGAACCTGCCGTCAGGTCGAGCGCCTTTGTGACATAGCGGGAAAGAGTGTGCCGGGTCATGACCATACCTTCGGCAGGCGAACCCTGTGGGTGTTGTGCCAAAAACCGCCTATGGCGGCGGCGAAGAGCAGAATGACCAGCCGGAAGATCGTCGTGTCGAAGCCGCCGCGCAGCGCGAAAAGGGCAAGGAGAGGGATCAGGCTGACAATGAGCGCCTGCGTGAGCGGTGGCTGCTGGGCAAGGGCGCGATATGCATTGTCGAGCAGCGCCAGCACACCCCCGAAGGCGATGCCGATTGCCGCAACACCAATCAATCCCCCTGCAACGAAAGCCTCGCCTGCAAGACCCGGCGTCAGGCCGCCAAGTCCGTCCCGCGCCTCCATCAGGCGCAGGGCTCGGCTCAACTGTTGCGGCTTTTCGGGGAAGAGGGCGCGCGGAAACATCTGTTGCAGCACTTCCCAATAGTGCCCGCCCTGATAGCCGGCTTCCTCGACGAAGCGCGCCGACAGGGCATAGCTTTCGAGCAAGGAAAGCTGGGACAGGGTCAACCGCACGGCATCGGGGAGATCGGTCGCGTCGCCCTGCAGCGTCAGGCGAAAGCTGAGCGTGAGCATGCCGAGCAGAGCCGCGACCAAAGCGGGGAGCATCAGGCTGCGTGGCCTGACCCGGCGATGGCCAAGAAAGACGAGGCTGAAGGCGATGGCCGTGATGGCGAATTGGGTTCGACCGCCGAGCACCCAGAAGACCAGCAGCACCGCGCCCATCGAAAACCACGCTGGCGCCGACCGGCTCGTAACCGCATGAACGCAGAAGATTGCCGTGGTGAAAGCGGCGAGGCAGGCAAACGCATAGGTCAGCGAAAAGAGAAAGCTATCGACCGGCAGCCGCAGGAAACCGGTCTGGGCGAAGCCAGCCAGCCCGCCGGGCGCTGCGGCGACAAGGCCGAGCAGGGCCGCCATCATCAGCGCGTGGAACCGTCGCGGGGCTGCAGAAACGATGATCTCCGCTGGTTGAATGCCTGCCGGTGGCGCGCGGGCAAACAGCCAATATCCGGCGTACCAGGCAAGGCTGGCGAGCCCGGCAATGGCCGTTGCCGGCCCGATCTGCGCCCGAAGGGTTGCGGACACGGCATAAGGGTCTAGCCATGCCAATGGCAGGGCGTGGAACAACAGGATGGCCAAGCTGAGAAGGATCAGGCCCGGCCGACCATGCCTTAACGCCAGAACCAGGCCCAGGCCGCTGGCTACAATGAGCGCGAGGGTCATTGGTGCAGGCTTTCGACGGCAGGGGGGCGATCGCGGCTGTTGCCCGCGGCCTCAATGGCGCTGACGAAGTGCGCTAAAATGGTTTCGCGGTGCCAGCGCCGTTCGGCCCGATGCCGCGCTGCCTCCCCGAGATTCTTGGCCAGCGCCGGATCGTCACAGAGCCGTTCGATCGCTGCGCCGAGTGCGCCCGCGTCGCCTGGCTCCACGGCGAGGCCGCACCCTTCGATCTCGTCGGAAATGCCGGTGCCCTTTGCCGCCGTAGCGATGACGGGCCGGCCCGAAGCGAGGATATTGGAAAGCTTGCTGGGCAGAACGAGATCGGCGGCGTCGGCGATCTGGGGCAGCAAGTGCACGGTCGCGAGCGCCAAAAGCTCACCCAGGTGTTCGCGCGGTTGCAGGTCGAAGAAACGGATATTGTCCAGATCCCGCGCCAAGGCCTCGAGATCGGCGCGATATGGACCGTTGCTGCAGATGACGAAGGTGAGGTCGTCGCGATGGGCCAGCCGACGCGCGGCCTCGATAACGAGATCGAGCCCCTGCTTTCGTCCCAGCGCGCCGGAATAAAGCGCGACATGTGGCGTCGTGATGTTCCAGTCTCGCCGAAAGCGCGATGCGCGGGCGAGGGGCTTAACCTCTTCGATGTCGCCCCAGTTCCGGTGTTCGGCGATGCGCTCCGGCGCAACCCCTTTTTCGGCGAGCCGGCGGCACATGGCGGGGGAGATGGTGCTGACCCTGTCAAACCCCCGCAATATCAGCCGCTCTGCCGTGCCAACCAGGTTTGCGATGCCACGATTTTTGGGGATGAGGCCGGTGGCCCGGGCCGCCTCGAACTCAAAATCCTGAACATGCAACCAGGAGCTTGCCCCCGAGACGCCGGCGACCAGCAACGCCAAAGGCGCAGCCAGGAGGCTCGGGGCTATGGCAATCACGCGATCCGGGCGCCGGAACAGGGCCTCGCCGAGCAGCACCGGCGCAGCAAAGAGAGCAAAGCTGAATTGATGGAGCAGGCGCATCGCGCCACTGGGACGGGAGGGGATGATGTGCGGCACGCGGTAGACGCGCGCGCGACCACACTCCTCCCGCGTCCATCCCCGATGTCCCGGACGCGGACGCCATTCGGGATAATAGGGCTGGCCGACGACAGCACAAACTTCGTGACCACGCTCGGTCAGCGCTTCAACGAGCCCTGCCGTATAGGGCCCGGTGCCGATCAGTTCGGGCGCGTAGTTCAGGCCAAGCAGCAGGATTTTCATGCCGCCGCCTCGCGCGCCAATTGCGCCTGATACCAGGCATAGGTTTCCGCGAGGCCTTCGGCGAGCGTGATCCGTGGTCGCCAGCCCATCTCGCGCAGGCGGCTGCTGTCGAGCAGCTTTTTCGGCGTGCCATCGGGCCTGGTCGGGTCGAGCGCGATGGCGCCGTCATAGCCGACCGTGCGGCAGATCAGATGGGCAAGATCGATGAGCGCGATATCCTCGCCAAAGCCGATATTGACCGGATCGATGCCGCTATAGGTCTCGAGCAAAAGGACCAGCGCGTCGGCGCAGTCATCGACATGGAGGAATTCCCGCCGCGCTTTGCCGGTGCCCCAAAGCTCGAACTGGCTTGCGCCGCGGCTCTTGGCCTCGTGCGCCTTGCGCAGGAGCGCGGGGAGGACGTGGCCAGCCTCAAGGTCAAAATTGTCGCCGGGACCATAGAGATTGGTCGGCATGGCAGCGATGTAGTTGCGGCCGAACTGGCGCCGATAGGCCTCAGCCAGTTTGAGCGCGGCAATTTTGGCGAGCGCATACCATTGATTGGTGGGTTCGAGTGGTCCGGTCAGCAAGGCGTCTTCGTTGATCGGCTGCGGAGCGAATTTGGGATAGATGCAACTGGAGCCGAGGAACAGGACGCGGTCGACATCGGCCTGGTGCGCGGCCCTCGCGATATTGAGATTGATGGCGAGGTTGTCGGTGAGGAAACCGACCGGGTCCCGGCTATTGGCCAGAATGCCGCCAACCCTTGCGGCAGCGATGATGATGGCATCGGGTCGCGCTTCCCCGACAAACGCTTCCACCTCCGCCTGCCGGGTGAGGTCGAGCGCTTTCCTGTCCGGTGTCGGCAGGGTGCAGGCTTCGCCCTTAAGGCGCCGCAGCAGGGCCTGCCCGACCATGCCATTGTGGCCGGCGATCCAGATGGTTTTGCCGGCGAGCGAGAAGCCCGGTTTTGCCGTTCCAGCAGTGTGATGGTCCGGGTTGGCCTGTGCCAAAGGCAAGGCTCCGCCCTTATGCTCTCCCGACATTTTTGTGCCCCCGCAGCCTGAAGAGAGCTCAAGTCTTCGGCCGATCCGGCTTGGGGTCAATGCGGATTAGTTAACGGGCTATAGGGGTATTTACGGATTTCTTACGATAGGCCCGTCGGGTTTTGAGGCGTAGTGTTGCAGGGCATCAGTGTCTTCTTGCCGCTTGTGCTCCAAACACAGACTGCAAAAGAAAAACGGCGCCGCTCGGGTGAGGGCGCCGTTGTCTTGGTGTTCGGTCGGAACGATCAGAATTCGTCCCAGTCGTTTGCCACAGCCGCATTGCCCTGGCTCACATATTGGCTCTGAGCCGGCTTGGGCCTGATGGCAGGAGCGGGCGCAGCGCGGCGCGGCTGAGACCTTTCTTGGGGCTGCAGGCCCTGGGCGATGTGGAAGACGTCAACGATGGTGTCGAGTTCGTTGGCGCGGGCCTCGGTCTGCTCGATGGCCGCATTGGTTTCTTCCACCAGCGCCGCATTGTGCTGGGTCATCTCGTCCATCTGGCGCACGGCGACGTTGATCTCGTCGATTGCCTGGGCCTGCTGACCGCTCTCGCGGGCAATTTCTGCCATCATGGCGCTATTGCCGCGCATGGCTTCCAGCATGGAGCCGAGCTTGCCGGCGGCGTCGGAGACGAGCTTGGCGCCGCCGTCGACTTCCTTGGCACTTTCCTCGATCAGTGCCTTGACGTCAGAGGAGGCTTCCGCTGCCGACTGGGCGAGGCGGCGCACTTCCACAGCCACCACGGCAAAGCCCTTGCCAGCCTCGCCGGCACGCGCGGCTTCGACCGAAGCGTTGAGCGCAAGCAGGTTGGTCTGGAAGGCGATGTCGTCGATCATGCCAATGATGTTGGAGATCTTTTCCGAAGCCGTGGTGATGCGGCCCATGGCAGCGGTGGCCTGATCCATCACCTGGCCGCTTTGGACAGCCGATTGCGTCACCGCTTCAGCCGCCGTGCTGCCGCGCTGGGCGCGCTTGGCGTTTTCGGTCACGGCGGCGGCGAGCTGTTCCATCGTGGCGGAGGTTTCCTCGATGGTTGCAGCCTGGCGCGTCGTGCGTTCGCTGAGGTCGTTGGCGCCGGCAAGGATTTCGCCGGTCGCAACCTTGACCCCGCGCGAGGTGGTGCGGAGGCGCGTGACAACGTCGGTCAGCGTATCGGCCACCCGGTTCATGTCGGTCTGCAGCTCAAGGAAGGCGCCCTGGTGCGAGCCGGTCATGCGCTGGGTCAGGTCGGTATCGGCCAGGGCGGCAAGCACCGAGCCGGCATCGGCGAGACCGACGCGAACGCTCGAGACCATGGCGTTGAAATTGCGGGCAATGCGGGTGATGTCGTCGTCGTCGAACTGGGTGGCGATGGTCCGGCTGAAATCACCCGCAAGGGCTGCTTCCACGACGTCGTCGAATTCGCCCTGGAAGGTTTCCATGGTCCTGGTCCGCGCCGCAGCGCGCAGGGTTGCGGCCTGTTCTTCGGCCGTCATGGAGGCCATCTTGATGCCGTTGTCCTTGAAGACCTGCACCGCTTCGGCCATTTCGCCGATTTCGTCGGAGCGGTTGAGGCCCGGCACTTCGGTTTCAAACTTGCCTTCTGACAGGTCGCGCATGGCGAGGGTCAGGTTGCCGATGGGGCGGCCGAGCTGGGCCGTGCCGAGATAGAGTGCGGCGGCGGTGCCGGCCAGGATGCCGATGCCGGCGGTCACCAGCAGCAGCGTCCGCATCGTGCCTTCGAAACCGACGATCTCGGCCTGGATGACCTTATAGGCTTCAAGGTCGGCGGCGACGATGGTGTCGATCTCGGCCTGGAAGGCTTTGCGGTTGACGCGGTTGGTGTCGTTATTGCCCTGCGCATTGGCTTCGGCCGGGTCGACATCGCGGCCAAGGCGAGCGATTTCCGTGCGGAAATCTTTGAACTCGCCGGCGCGGGCGACCATGGTGTCGAAGGTGGCGATTTCGGTGGGCTCGACCAGGGGACGCCAGGTGGCGATGACTTCATCGATCCGGCCGAGCTGGGTGAGGATGCCCTCGGCGAAGGGGCCGGCCTTTTCGGTATTGGCAGCGGCATAGATGCCGCGCGATTCCATGACCACAGCTGTCACCAGCCGGTTCATGGTTTCACCGTAAAGGGCGCGCTTGGAAGAGCTGTCGAGCCGGTCGATCTGATGCTCATATTCGGCCACCACATAGAGGCCGATGCCGGTGATCAGCGCGGCGACGACGCCCATGATGCCGACGATAGACAATACCTTGCCGCGAATGCGCATGCGACAATACCTTTCAGTCTACGCCGTGGGGGCACGGCCGGGTTTGCCGCTGCCCTTGTTTCAGTTTCGTGACAATGCACGTTCTGATCGCGAAGCTGGCGGTCTATGCCGGCAATGTAATTGTTTTCCTCTTAATGTATGGTGAAGCACTTATGAACTTGCCCAAATCATAGGCAGCTCAAAGACTTGCGTGAGCGGCTTTTGCTTGGGAAATGGAAGTTTTGAGAGCAACAACGCTGGCGCCATCGGTCCGGCGGCGTCCGGGGCTGACAAAGCCAAGCCGGGTTGCTGGCGCGCTATCGCCCTCGATTGGTGCCGAACAGGAGCCATGAATGGCCCCGAGCGGTGTGGCAGCGAGTATCGAGCCGACATTGCCCGCATTGATCCCGGCGCCGGCCATGATGGTGATGCGTCCCGCCGCAATGCGCTGGGCAAGGGCCAGGTCATCAAGGCCGGCCGGAGCCGATGTCGCGCGGCCCGATGTCAGGATGGTGTCAAAGCCAAGTGCCACAGCCTGTTCGACCGCGTCGGCGATATCGGGGACGAGATCGAAGGCGCGGTGCAGCGTTTTCTTCATCCCCTGACTTTCCTCAACCAAGGCTTCGAGCATGGTCAGGTCGAGGCGGCCATCAGGGCGGTTGGCGCCAAGGACGACGCCTTCAAGTCCAAGGGCGCGCACGGCGGCAATGTCGGCGCGCATCATGTCCAAGTCATCGCCCGTGAAGACAAAATCGCCGGCGCGCGGACGGATCATGACGCGGGCAGTAACGCCCATCTCCGCCGCCAAGGCCATCAAGCCGGCAGTCGGCGTCATTCCACCAAGTTCAAGCGCCGAACAAAGCTCGATGCGGTCAGCCCCACCCTTGTGAGCGGCGCGCAATCCGGCGGCGGTGTCGACACAGATTTCGAGAAGCGTCATGCCGCGCCTCCGGCAATGCCAAGCGCCGCCGCACCGATCAGTCCGGCATCGGCAGTCAGTTGGGCAGGGACGACAAGCGGCCGGTCGAGTTTTCTGAGAATGCGCGGCCGCACCGCCGCATCGAGCCGGGCGATCAGTTCATGGCTGTTCCCGAGCCCCCCGCCCACGGCGATGATATCTGGGCCAACGATATTGACCACCAGCGCCAAAGGCTGGGCCACCAGTTCGATGAAGAGATCGACCGTGCCCGATGCGTCGGCATTGCCCGCCAGCCAATCCGAGATGATGGCTGTGCTGGCAAGTTCGACGCCATGGATGTGCCGATGCAGCTTTTCGATCCCGCGCGCCCCGCCAACCGTATCGAGGCAGCCCGAAAGCCCGCAGCCGCAGGCAAAGTGCGGCAGGTCATAGGGCGGCACGCTGACCTTGGTCGCGACGATGGTGCCATGACCCCATTCGCCGCCCAGCCCCGCAGCGCCGGGATGGAGGCGCTTGTCCACGACGATACCGCCGCCGACGCCCGTGCCCATGATGGCCCCAAAGACCACGCGATGCTCGCGCCCCGCGCCGGCCGTCGCTTCGGCGAGTACGAAACAATCAGCGTCATTGGCAACGAAGACTTTCCGGCCCAAATGGCCCTCAAGCTCCTGCGCCAGATGGCGCCCGTCGATGCAGGGGATATTGGCGCAGGTGACATGGCCACTCGCCGGATCAACCACGCCGGTCACCGAAATGGCCACCGGCGTGCCATCGGGAGCGCCGCCCTTTGCGACCAGCCCGGCGATGGCCTCAAAAAAGGCCGGGAAATCATCCCGCGGCGTCGGCACGCGACCGAGTGGGGTCAGGTTATCGGGCGCGGTGGCGGTGGCGCCCTTGATCGTCGTGCCGCCAATATCGAAGCAGGTGATCATGGAAGGTCTTGTTCTCTGAACTGGCGCCGACACTAGCCGCTCGCTCCGGGCGGTGCCAGCGGCGGGCAGCGGCTTTCCCCCATGCGCTTACCTTGCGCCATGCAGTGTAAACTGGCTAAGGATCGCCCCTCTGAGTTGGAAGGACATAGCGTGAGCCAAGTGGCGATCATAGGCGGCGGCCCCGCAGGCCTGATGGCGGCGGAAGTACTGGCCGATGCCGGTCTTTCCGTCACGCTTTTCGATTCCATGCCGACCGTAGGCCGAAAGCTGCTGATGGCCGGCAAATCCGGTCTCAACATCACCCATGCCGAAGATCATGCGTCGCTCCTCGCACGCTACGGCACCGCACTTCCGCGCCTCCAACAAGCGCTCGATGCCTTTACGGCCGAAGGCCTGCGGAACTGGTGCTCCGGGCTCGGCATCGAGACCTTTGTGGGCTCATCCGGCCGCGTCTTTCCCAAGGTCATGAAGGCCTCCCCCTTGCTCCGCGCCTGGCTTGGCCGACTCGGTGAAAAGGGTGTCGAGATCCACACCCGCCATCGCTGGGTGGGATTCGACGGCACAAAACTGCGTTTCGAAACCCCTGAGGCCGAAAAGGTTCTCGCCTTCGACGCGGTCCTCCTTGCCCTTGGTGGAGCAAGCTGGCCCAAGCTCGGCTCGGACGCAGCCTGGGTGCCGTGGCTGGGCGAGAAGGGTGTTACCGTCGCCCCATTCCTTCCCGCCAATTGCGGTTTCGATGTCGATTGGAGCGCTGGTTTCATTGAGCGTTTCGCCGGATCGCCGCTCAAATCGGTCACCGCCACCAGCGCCATGGGCACAATCCCGGGCGAGTTCGTCGTCACGCGCTCTGGCATCGAGGGCAGCCTCGTCTATGCCCACTCTGAGGCCCTCCGCGATGCGCTCCTCGCCGGAGAGCCCGCCGTGCTGGATGTGGACCTGATGCCCGGCCGCTCGTGCGAGCGACTCGCGAGAGACCTTGCCCGCCAACCGTCAAAGCTGAGCTTCTCCAATCGCCTGCGAAAGGGCGCGGGTCTCGATCCGGTCAAGGCCGCCCTCCTGCGAGAATGCCTGCCTCAGGCGAACACGCTCGACCCGGATGCGCTTGCCGCCGCGATAAAGTCCGTGCCGATCCGGCCGCAACGTCCCCGGCCGATTGCCGAAGTCATTTCCTCGGCCGGTGGCGTCGCCTTCTCCGGCATCGACGAGCATTTCATGCTCAAAGCCCTGCCAGGCGTCTTCGCCGCGGGCGAGATGCTCGATTGGGAAGCCCCCACCGGCGGCTATCTGCTCACTGCCTCGTTTGCCACCGGCCGCGCCGCGGCGGCGGGCCTGCTGGACTATCTCAAAACTCAGCGATAGCCCGCAGCCTGCAGCTCAAACAGCTCCGCGTAGCGCCCACCCTTGGCCAGCAATTCCTCGTGCGTGCCGGCTTCGAGGATGGCACCGTGTTCGAGCACGAGAATGCGGTCGGCCATGCGCACGGTCGAAAAGCGGTGCGAGATGATGACGGCCGTCTTGCCGCTCGCGAGCCCTTTGAACCGCGCAAACACCTCGGCCTCCGCCTTGGCGTCGAGCGCCGCCGTGGGTTCGTCGAGAATGATCAGCTCGGCATCCCGCATATAGGAGCGAGCGATGGCGACCTTCTGCCATTCGCCGCCCGACAGGTCGCGCCCCTGCTTGAACAGCCGGCCAAGCTGCTGGTCATAGCCCTTGGGGAGCTTTGAGATGACCGCATCGGCAAGGCTCTGCTCTGCCGCCGCATCGATACGGAGCTGGTTGTTCTTCTCCTCGACCCGACCGACGCCGATATTGTCGCGCGCCGTAAAACTGTAGCGGATGAAATCCTGGAAGATGACGCCCAGATGCGCGTGGATTTCGGCCGGCGCCATATCCTTGAGATCGACGCCATCGACGCTGATGCGCCCTTCGCTCGGGTCATAAAGCCGCGCCAGCAGTTTTACGATCGTGGTCTTGCCCGCCCCATTCTCGCCCACCAGGGCCAGCGTTTCGCCGGCCCTGAGCGTGAAGGACAGGTTCCGGATCACCCAGCTCTCGCTCTCGGGATAGCGAAAGCCGACATTCTCGAACCGAATACCTTCGCGGATCGGCACCGGAAAAGCCTTGGGCTTGGCGGGGGGCAGAACGGTTGGCTCGATTTCGAAGAAGGAAAAGAGGTCATCGAGGAACATGGATTGCCCGGCGATCTGGGTAAAGCCGAGAAGGATCTTCTGAAACAGTCCATTGAGTCGCAGGAACGAGCCCGAGAGAAAGGCGAGATCGCCGATGGAAAAATCCCCGGTAATGGTGCGCCAGACGATGAAGGCATAGGCGGCATAATAGGCGAGGGTGGAGATGGTGGCGAAAACCGTGCCCCAGCCGGCGCGCAGGATGGAAATGCGGCGGTTCTCGATGAAGATGCCATGAGCCAGCGTCTTGAACCGCTCGATCAAGAAGCTACCGAGCCCAAAGAGTTTTATCTCCTTGGCGGTCTCGGCGCTGGCGCCGATATAGCGCAGATATTCCAGCTCACGCCGTTCCGGCGTGCGCCAGCGGCTCACCATATAGGCCATGGTGTTGAAGCGCGTTTCGCCCCAGATCGAGGGGATGAAACTCAGCGGCAGCAGCAGGATCAGCCAGGGCGCGAAGACGAAGAGGCCCGCCGCCAGCGTCAGCACGGTGATGATGTCCTGCGCCTGCCCGAAGAGCTGGCTCAACAGCGCATTACGTCCTGCCGCCTGGCGTCGGGCGCGCTCTAGCCGATCCTGATACTCGGCCGATTCAAAATGCATCAGGTCGAGCCGGGCGGCATGCGCCATCAGTTCGGTGCTGACCTGATTGGAATGGAGTTCGGAGAGGATGGAATCGACCAGCCCGGTGGCCCTGCCGATCGCGTCATTGGCCAGAACCAGCACCATTTCGATGAGCAGATAGCCCAGAACCGGCGTCAGCAAGCCGGCATTCCACCAGTCGAGGGGGCTGGGGCCGGGCGAGGCGACGGTGGTGAGATGCACCACTTCGTCAACGATCAGCTTTGCTGCGTAGAGCACGGCAATGGGCTGCAGCGCCGCGATGAGCCGCAGGCCAATGCTGGCCGCGGTCATGGGGCGGCTGGTGCGCCAGATCTGCGCGATCAGCCGTCCGAGATGGCGGAGATTGTCGAGGCGCTGTTTTAAGGTCGGGGTCTGTTCGGAGATGGGCGGGGGCCGCCGCCCTGGAAGGTCGGTCATGCTCTAATCATAACGCCGCCGAAGCGCGCCGCAAATATAAGACTTGGTAATGTTTTGGCTCTGGCCGCTCAGTCTTCGCCGGCAATCGCCCCTGCCACATCAGGAGGCGTCCACCCCTCGGGCTTGAGCACCTTGCCATCAGCGCGCTTGATGACCTTGCCCGTCGCCGGGTCGACCTTGGCCATGTTCGAGCGGTGCACTTCGGCCCAGACGCGCTCAAGCGGAATGCCGAATTCTAGCGCCGTGCCCACGGCCACATAGATCACGTCGGCGAGGCCATCGGCGATCTTCTCCATATCGCCCCGTTCGAGGGCTTCTACGGTCTCCTGGCACTCCTCGGCCAATAGCGCGGCGCGCAGGGCCGCGCGCTCGGGCACGAATTGCGGCTTGGCGAGTACGGGAAGATCACAGGCCTGATGGAAGCCGGCGACGTCGTCGAGGAGGGTTTTCATGTCGTGTGTCCAACTGGCATCGGACTTGTTTTTAGTGCTGTGCGGGTTCGATTGAAATCGTCCACATGCCTTCTTCCCCCACGATGTCATTCCCGCGAAAGCGGGAATCCCTGTTTCGGAAACGGAATCCCCGCTTTCGCGGGGATGACACGGAGCAGCGAGGTGGTGTCGCAGCGTCAACTCGTCACTTCAAATTGCGCAGGAACCCCGCGAGGTCCCCAGTCACATGATGCACATGCGACCCGGTCGATTGCCCCAATTCCCAGGCTTCCACCTGATCGTGGACAAAACCTTCTCCGGCAACCACCTGCACCGTCGACATTCCGATCTCGTGCGGCACGACGAGGTTTTTTTCGAGATCGTCGAACATCACCGCCTTGGCGGGGTCGATACCGTGGCGGTTGAGAAACCCGTCATAGGCTTCGCGATGTGGCTTTGGCACATAGGTCATGGCGCGGATGTCATAGACATCCTCGAACAGATCGGGGTCGCCGAGCCGACCGAGCACTGATCGCGCGTGGCCAACGTCGCCATTGGTCAGGATGAATTTGCGGCCGGGCAAGGCGCGAATGGTGTCGATCAACACTGGATGCGCTTCGACCGGACTATAGTCGATGGCATGCACGGTATTGAGAAAATGGTCGGGGTCGATCGCGTGCCGGTTCATCAGCCCGTTCAGCGTGGTGCCGAAGTCGCGATAATAGCCCTTCTGCAGGGTCCGGGCGGCGTCGAAGTCGAGTTGGGTGACATCCATCACATAGTGGGTGATGCGCACGTCGATCTGCGCGAACAGATTGCACTCGCGCGGGTAGAGCGTGTTGTCGAGGTCGAACACCCAGTCGGTGATGTGATTGAGGCTTTTTGGGGCAGCGGTTGTCATCCGCTTATTCTGCCACAGGTAGATTGAAACTTCATGTCGAGACGTGAGCCTCTCGGAGGAGGCTCACGCAAGCGTGCTTATTCGGCAGCCGGCTGGTTGGCCGTAACAGCGAGACCAATGGCCGAGATCAGGCCGGCCGGGTTGGCGGCAGCGGCGCTGAGAACGAGCAGGGTCGTCGGGGTTGCGGGACGCACGGCAACTTCGATGCTCTTGGGATCATCGAGGAAGGCATTGGCAGCCGGGACGACCAGATCGGTCAGGGCCGGAATGCCGGCCTGGCCAACGAGCTGAGGAACCATGGCCTTGAGGCCTTCGACGAAGGTGGCGCGATCAGCACCCGACTGGGCGGCGAACATGTCGAGCAGTTTCGGTGCAAGGCCGGCATCGTCATAGCGCAGGCTCGAACCGGTGAGGGTCAGGGCCTGGAGCAGTTCCATGCCCACCATCATCTGCTGGGCCTGGGCTTCTTCCGGCGTCGAACCGGAGGAGGCGGCGTCCATGGCATAGATCTTTTCGAGCACGGCCGGGGTCAGGCCGGAAATGTCGGCCTTGAAGTTGATGGCGCCGATATCGGCGAAATCGAAGAGGAAGTCTTCGATCACCAGGTGGCCATCGGTCATGCCCCAGGTCATGGTCTGGCTGATATTGCCATTGATCTCGGTCAGGCCGAGTGCCGCGATCACCGCGCCGGCTTCCGCATCTTCTTCGGAAACGGTCGAGAGATCAGCCCAGATGCCGTTGACGGCAAAGGTCGAGGAAATGTCGGTCAGCGCGTCGGCGTCGTCATAGGTGAATTCGTTCACGGCCTCGATGGACTCGTAGGAAATCACTTCGGTGCCGTCGCGGGTCACCGACAGCGGGCCGGTGGTCAGGCTGCCGACGGATTCGAGGAGGGCGGTGACGTTCACCTTGTCGGCGGGCGGCAGGTAGATGTCGGTTGCCGAGATGTCGACCAGCGACAGGTGGCCGACCGGATCCTGGGCGAATTCGGTGTCGACGTCGGGAATGCTCAATGCTTCAGCGGTGAAGCCGCCGTCCTCGGCATCGGCAACGCCGGTGAAGGTCAGGGTGGTGTCGATGGTCCAGGGCTCGTCGACGCCAGCAACGCCGACGGTTGCGCCGTCGACTGTAATGGTGGTGCCATCGAGCGTGGCAGTACCAAACTGAATGTCATAGCCGCCAATCTTGTAGACCGCAGCGATACGATCGACGAACGTCTGTGCGTCGAGCGCCATGGCTGGCTGCATCAGCGCAAGCGTGGCCATGCCAGATGCCAGCATCAGGCTCTGGATCTTGTTGATTTTCATCATGGTCTGCGTCTTCCTCGATGTTGTGAAGGGCGCGGTCGCTGATAATCGAACCCCCGCGCTGCCCCCCGGTTTGATTGCCCCTTGGGCAGTGAATTGCAGTCGATGTACGGCAGAATTGCGTCAACGCTTATACTGACGCTTTATTTCGCCTGCATGTCGAACTCCACCTAAGGAATTCGGTTCAATTTGTTTCAAGAAATTGCCGATAGGCCGGATTTTCTGTTTCGTTCCAATAGGGAAAGCCGATCGCGTCGATATGGGCGTAAAAGTCCTCGAGCGTCGCCTGCGGCACCTCTACGCCCACCAGCACCCGGCCATAATCGGCACCATGATTGCGGTAGTGAAACAGCGAGATATTCCAGGCGTCGTTCAACCCTTCGAGGAAGGTGAGGAGCGCTCCGGGCCGTTCGGGAAACTGGAAACGGAACAGCATTTCGTCGCCGAGCCCCGCGACCCGACCACCCACCATGTAGCGCACGTGGAGCTTGGCCACCTCGTTGTCGGTCATGTCGGTGACGCCGAGCCCGTCGGCGGTCAGGAGATCGATGATCTCGTGCTTTTCCTTGTCGCCCTGCGAGAGTTTTACGCCGACAAAGATGTGCGCGGCGCTGGCATGGGCATAGCGATAGTTGAACTCGGTGATGGCCCGCCGACCAAGGAGGCGCATGAAGGCGCGATAGCTGCCCGGCACTTCAGGAATGGTCACCGCCAGCAGGGCCTCGCCCCGTTCGCCGATTTCGGCGCGTTCGGCGACATAGCGCAGCCGGTCGAAATTGACATTGGCGCCCGAATTGATGGCGATCAGCGCGCCCTTTGGCGCATCGCCCATTTCGATATGGCGGCGAAGCCCGGCAAGAGCCAGGGCGCCCGCAGGCTCGGCAATGGCGCGCATGTCGTCAAAGATGTCCTTGATGGCGGCGCAGATCTCGTCATTGCTGACGGTGATGATGTCGTCGAGCAGATCCCGGCACAGCCGGAAGGTTTCATCGCCCACCTGCCGCACGGCGACGCCATCGGCAAAGAGCCCCACCTGATCGAGCGTCACCGGCCCGCCCGCCGCGATCGCTGCCTTCATGCTGGCGGCTTCTTCTGGCTCGACGCCGATCACCTTGATCTCGGGCCGCAGGAATTTGACGAAGGCAGCAATGCCCGCCGCCAGTCCGCCGCCGCCGATGGGCACATAGATGGCACCGATTTCGCCCGGATGCTGGCGCAGCAATTCCATGCCGATCGTCCCCTGGCCGGCAATCACATCGGGATCGTCGAACGGATGCACGAACACATAGCCATGCCGCTCGGCCAGCCCCGAGGCATGGGCTCGCGCCGCATCAAAACCATCGCCGAACAGCACCACCTCGCCACCGAGCCGGCGCACGGCATCGACCTTGATCCCCGGCGTCGTCGTCGGCATGACGATGATGGCGCGCACGCCGAGCCGCGTCGCCGACAGCGCCACGCCCTGCGCATGATTGCCGGCCGACGCACAGATCACGCCCCGCGCGCGCTCCTCTGTCGTCAATTGGCTCATACGGTTATGCGCGCCGCGGATCTTGAACGAAAAGACCGGCTGCAGGTCCTCGCGCTTGAGCAGAATCTCCTGGCCGAGCTTGGCCGAGAGCAGGCGCATCGGATCGAGCGCGGTCTCCTCGGCAACCTCGTAAACCGCTGAAGTCAGGATTTTTCGCACATAGTCGGTCATGGCACGGCTTCCCAGAATATGGGGCTGAAGGACGCCTGCTGACAGCAAATGTCAACGGCCGGTCATAGCAATGCTGCATGCATTTCCGGCATGGCACATTTTCTCAATCAAACGATTGATTGATGGTTTCGCCGGATGTATTGAAGCGCCGTCCAATCAAAATTCCGAACCTCTCATGTGTCCCGAACAGGCCCATATCCCCAAGCGCGAAAGCGGCGATGAACGACGCGTCGCCATTGCCCACGCAGCCCGCGCCCTCATCATCGAGAAGGGGCTCGAAGGCCTGCGCACGCGCGACATCGCCGAGCGCGTGGGCATCAATATCGCCACGCTCCACTATCACGTGCCCACCAAGGAAGCGCTGGTGACCCTCGTCGCCGCGTCCCTCCGCGATGACTTCAAGGCCCAGGCCCTGCGCCATCCCAAGGCGGGCCTTGATGCTGGCGAGCAGCTCCGCCAGGAGTTCAACGAGTTCCGCGAGATCGTCCTCGAGACGCCCGAGATGATCGGCGTGCTCAGCGAACTTGTCGACCTCTCCCGGCGCGATCCGTCCATTGCCGAAATCATCCTGCCCATGCAGGCGTTCTGGACCGGGCAGTTCACCAAAATCTTCCAAACCGGCATCGACGACGGCTCATTCCGTTCCAACATCGACCCCGCCGCCGCGGCCATCATCGTCACCGCCGCCCTGTCCGATTGCTGGCGTCCCCATCGCCGCGCCTCGCTTGAACCCGTCATTGCCGAGCTCGAGCGCGCCTTCCTTCTCCCCGTTTCCAATCAAGGCTAGACCTCATGTCCTCTCCTCACGCCCATGCGGCCGATGCACCACCCGATCCGCGCCGCTGGATCGGCCTTTTCGTGCTGCTGATCGCCAATTTCATGAATCTGATCGACGTCACCATCGTCAATGTGGCGCTGCCCTCGATGCGCGAAAACCTCGGCGCCACCGACAACCAGATCGAATGGGTCGTCGCCGCCTATGTGCTCGCCTTCGCCCTCGGGCTGCTGCCCTTCGGTCGTCTCGGCGACATCCTCGGCCGTACGCGCCTTTTCCTCTGGGGCGTGGCGGGTTTCACCGCTGCATCGGCGCTCTGCGGCATGTCCTCGTCGATCGAAATGCTGATCGTCGCCCGCGTCATCCAGGGCCTTGCCGGCGCCATGATGACCCCGCAGGTTCTCGCCATCGCCACGGTCACTTTCCCCCCGCATGAACGCGGCCAGGCGTTCTCGCTCTTCGGCCTTTCGGCTGGTCTCGCTTCGGTCTGTGGCCCCATCCTTGGTGGCATTCTCATCGAAGCCCAGCTCTTCGGGATGGATTGGGAGCCGATCTTCCTCGTCAATATCCCGGTGGGCATCGCCGCTGTCGTTGCCGGCTGGTTCCTGATCCCGAGCCTTCCCGGCCATCCCGGTCTCAAGAACGATTTCATCGGCATCGGCCTTTTTGGCCTCGGCATTGTCGCGGTGGTCTTTCCTATCGTCGAAGGCCGCGCCTATGGCTGGCCGCTCTGGGCCTTCGGGCTCATCGCCGCCGGTCTCGTCCTCATTGCCCTCTTCGTCTTCTGGACGCGCAGCCGCGCCAAGGCGGGCGAGTCCCAGCTCCTCAACTATGATCTCCTCAAGAACAAGGATTTCATGTTCGGCGCCCTCGTCGTCACCATCTATGCCTCGGGCATTCCCGGCCTCTTCATGGTGATTTCGCTGCTGCTCCAGAGCGGCTTCGGCATGACCCCGCTGCAGTCGGGCCTGACCAATACCCCGTTCTCGGTGGGCGTTCTTATCGCATCGCTGATTGCTGGCCGCTTTGGCTCGCATTACCTGCGCAGCCGCCTAGCCGTGGCGGGTGTGCTTCTCGTCGCAGGCATCGGCTCGCTGCATTTCATCATTGCCGGCGCCGGCGATACGATCAGCACTTGGAGCTTCCTCGTGCCGCTGCTGGTTGCCGGCATCGGTCTTGGCACCGGCTTCTCGACCCTCTTCCAGCTCGTGCTGCGCAATGTGCCGCCGCGCGATGCCGGTGCCGGTTCGGGTGCGCTCCAGGCCTTCCAGCAGGTGGGCGGCGCGCTTGGCATCGCGTTGATCGGTGAAATCTTCTTCACTCATCTCGCCGGCGAATTTGCCGCTGGCTCGACGCCCGCCGCGGCCTTCGGCCAGTCGGCCTCGATGGCCCTCTGGTATCAGGTGATCGCCTTTACCCTGATCATCGTCCTCGCCTTCTTCTTCCGCGGGCCAGACCCCAAGAAGCAGAGCGCGCCACCGATCCACGTTCCGATCGAAGCCTGAACTCAAGAAAAGGGCCGCGCATTCCGCGGCC